>JBEKLD010000067.1:0-15251 GCA_050010375.1 Vulcanimicrobiaceae bacterium | reverse complement strand
CAGGCGGCACCTTCTTCGGCCGGCAGCGAGTAGCCGAAGACGTCGAGCCAACCGCCGTTGAGCTGCGCCACGATCGCTCGGCTGGCGAGCTTCGTCGTGCGCGCGTCGAGGGCGACCAACCCCGGCGCGACCGGCCGCGTCCACGGCTCGGCGCCGATCTTGAAGCGGACGCTGCCGCCGGCAACCTCTTCGACCTGGCAGTGCGGAAACTGACGGCGAGCCGATTCCTCGCGCACGCGGCGCAGGAAACTCGCCGGCAGGTGATGCGCGTGGATGTCGACGCCCAGTTCTCTCACGCGAGCAGCTCCAGCAGCTCGACCGGCGTCGCCGGGACGTGCGCGATGCGGGTCCCGAACGGCGCCAGCGCGTCGTTGATCGCGGAGGCGACGGCGGCCGGCGTCGTCATGTAGCCGCCCTCGCCGACGCCCTTCTGGCCCAGCGTCGTCAGCGGCGAGGGCGTCTCGTGCTCGATCATCTCGACGTGGGGTACCTCGTGCGTCGTCGGCAGCATGTAGTCGGCGAACGTTTGGGTGAGTAGTTGGCCGTGTTCGTCGTAGACGAAGCGCTCGTAGAGCGCCGCGCCGATGCCGTGGGCGATCCCGCCCAGCACCATCCCGCGCACGATGTCGGGATTGATCACCGTCCCGCAGTCGTGCGCCAGCGCGTAGGAGTGGAACGAGACCTTCCCCGTGCCGCGATCGATCTCGACCGCGACGACGTGGGCGGAGAACGATTGACACGGATACATCCGCACCACGCCCTCGGGGGTCGGCAACGTCCCGCCGCCCTGCACCTGCTGCACGAACTGCGCCTGCAGCCCCGGCTCCATCCCGGGCGGAAGCAGGTGGAAGGCGACGTGCGCGATCCGTGCCATCTCGGCCCAGCTCACGGCCGCGCCGACGGCGCCGGCGCGGCGCACCGTGTCGCCGTCCCAGACGCAGTCCTCCGGCGCGACGCCCAACCGGTGCGCCGCGATGCGCAGCATCTTCGCCTTGAGCTTGCGCGCCGCGCCGATCGCCGCGTCGCCGAGCACGATCGCCATCCGGCTCGCCACCGGGCTCTGCGAGGGGAGCCCCGCTAGCGAGTCGGCGTGGATGACGCGGATCGTGTCGGGCTCGATCCCGAACTCCTCGCCGAGCATCGTCGAGACCAGCGTTTCGTGCCCTTGTCCGGAGCTGGCGACGCCGATCTGCGCGCTGACGGCGCCGGTCCGATCGATCTTGACCTGGCAGCCCTCGGGGAAGGTCGTCGACTCGTTCTTCGGGTTGAAGAGCGCCTCGAAGATCGCGTTGCCGCCGCCCGGCTCCAAACACGACGCGACGCCGATCCCGGCGACCCGTCCCTGCGCGCGCGCTTCGTCGCGCCAGCGCAGCAACTCGTCGAGCCCCGCGCAGCGGGTCGCCTTCTCCAGCACGACCGCGTAGTCGCCGCTGTCGTACGGCGTTCCGCTGGGGATCACGTACGGGAAGGCGTCGGGCGGGATGAAGTTGCGGCGGCGCAGCTCGAAGCGGTCGATCCCGACCGCCGCGGCGACCCGGTCCATCGTCAGCTCGAGGGCGAAGTTGGTCGGCGCCTGCCCGAAGCCGCGCACCGCGACCTGGCCCGTCTTGTTCGTGACGACGGCGATCGCTTCGTACTGCACGCTGCCGATCGTGTACGGGCCGACGATCGCACCGACCGGCTTGCCCATCTGCAGCGGCGAGCGGCCCGGGTACGCACCCTCGTCGTCGAGCGTGCGCATCTTCATGCTGCGCACCACACCGTCGTCGTCGAAGGCGACCTCGACGTCGAAGATGCGGTCCGGGCCGTGCATGTCGCTCCCCCGCATATGCTCGAGCCGATCTTCGATGAACTTGACCGGCACGCCGAAGCGGCGGCTCAGGTAGGCCGTCAGCACGCTGTGCTTGATGCCGCGCTTGACGCCGTAGCTGCCGCCGACGTCGACGTCGAAGTGCACCCGGACGGCGTTGGGTGGGATCCCGAGCGACTGCGCCAGCTGCTCGGGGAACTGCGGCATCTGGATCGAGGCCCAGACGTCGAGCAGGTTCGTGCCGGCGTTCCAAGCAGCGACGACCGAGAAGGTCTCGATCGGCACGGTGGAGCTGCGGTGCCAGCGATAGCGAGCGGCCAGGCGGTGCGGCGCGGCCGCGAAGTCGCGCTCGACCTCGCCCCAGCGGAAGGTGCGCTGGTAGACGACGTTGCTCGGGTGGCGCGCGTGGACCGTCGGCGAATCCGCCTCCATCGCGCGCTCGGGATCGAGCACGACCGGCAGCTCCTCGTAGTCGACCCGCACCAGTTCGGCGGCGTCCTCGGCCAGCGCACGATCGGTCGCGACGACGGCCGCGACCCATTCGCCCGCATAGAGTGCGGCCTCGCCGGCCAGCGGAAACCAGGCGATCTCCGGGATGTCGATGTACTGCCGCAGCGGTTGGCACTCCGAGCGCAGCTCACGGCCGGTCACGACCCCCAGCACGCCGGGCAGCGCGAGCGCCTCGCTGGCGTCGATGTTGAGGATCCGCGCGTGCGCGTACGGGCTGGTGACGACCGCGACGTGATGGAGATGCGGCAGCGTGACGTCGGCGGCGTAGCGGCCTTGGCCGAGCACGAAGCGGCGGTCTTCGACCGGACGGCGCTTCTTGCCGACGAAGCGATGCGTCCGCGCGCCGGGCGGCGACTCGGTGACCGTCATCGTTCGGCCAACCGGCGGGCGGCGAGCTGCACCGACTCGACGATCTGCTGGTAGCCGGTACAACGGCAGAGGTTCCCGCCGAGCTCGTCGCGGATCTCGGCCTCGGTCGGGGCGGGGTTCTCGCGCAGCAACGCCGTCGCGGCGATCAACATCCCCGGCGTGCAGAAGCCGCACTGCAGTCCGTGGCAGGCGACGAAGGCGTCCTGCAGCGGCGAGAGCGTCGTCCCGTCGGGCGAGAGCCCTTCGACGGTCGTGACCTCGGCGCCGTCGACCTGCACCGCGTAGAGGATGCACGAGCGCATCGCGACGCCGTCGACCAGCACCGTGCACGCGCCGCAGATACCGTGCTCGCAACCCAGGTGCGTCCCGGTCAGCGCGAGGTCGTCACGCAAGAAATCGGCCAGGCTGCGGCGCGGCGCGACCGTCGCGCTGCGCGCGCTGCCGTTGACCGTCACCGTCACGCGCTGCAATTCAGTCATCCGCGCCCCGGGACGGCGCGCGCGCGGCGCCAGGCGGTCTCGAGGACACGGCCCAGTAGCGTCGCCGCGACGCTGCGGCGGTACGCCGCGGTCGCATGCAGATCGCCGTCGGGGTCGATCGCCGCGTCGGCCGCCGCGACAACCGCGCCGAACGCGCGCGGTGGATCGGCGGCGGCGCGCAACAGCTCCTCGCCGGCGCAGAGCCGCACCGGGACGCCGCCGATGCCGGCCAAACCCAGCCGCGCGTCGACGATCCGCCCGTCGCGCGCGACGTCGAGCTGTGCGGCGGCGGCGACGAGCGCGAAGTCGCCCTCGCGGCGCGCCATCTCGGTGAACGCCGTCGCGCGCACGGCGCCGGCGGCCGGCGTTGGGGCCGGGAAGCGCACGGCGACGACGAGTTCCTCGGGGGCGAGATCGGTCGTCAAGTAGCCGAGGTAGAAGTCGGCGACCGGGACCTCGCGCCGACCGCGCGGTCCGACGATCTCGACGACCGCATCGAGGCAGCGCGCGACCAGCGGCAGCTCGGCGGTCGGGTCGGCGTGGACGATGCTCCCCACGACCGTCCCGCGGTTGCGCGTGTGCACGTGCCCGACGAACGGCAGCGCGTCGCGCATCAGCGGCAGCCGGCGCGCGACGGTCGCGGAACGCTCGGCGTCGCGCTGCCGAACGGTCGCGCCGAACCGGACGTCCTCGGTGCGCTCGTCGAGCGCGTCTAGCCCCGGTAGCGCGTTGACGTCGACCAACAGCGCCGGCCGCGCCAAACGCATGTTCAGCAGCGGTCCCAGGCTCTGCCCGCCGGCGATCACCTTCGCCTCGCCGTTCGCGCGGGCCAACTCGCCGAGCGCGTCGTCGAGCGTGCGCGGCCGTACGTAACGGAAGTCGACCGGCTTCACGATTGGCACAACGGTACGCCGGTGGCGAGCGAATTCCGCTCAGCGGACGCAGCTGGCGTCCGCTCGGCCACCCTGCCCCCGGGTGGAGCGGGCGAGGGAGGTGTTGCCCCCTAGCCGGACCGGGAACATGGGGTGTATGAGCCGCGCCTTCAGCAAGGAGCGCGACGACGCGCCGGAACCGCCGCTCGTCCTCACCCGCCGACCGCACCATGCCCCGGAGCCGCCGGCCGACCGCGGCCAGGTCGGCTACGGGGCGACCGTGACCCTCGCCGGCATCGCCGAGGGCGAGTCGACCTATACGATCGTCGACGAGGACGCCAGCGACGCGCGGCACGGCAAGATCGCCTTCAGCTCCCCGCTCGCCGAGGCGATTCTCGGCAAGGTCGTCGGCGAGACCGCGGTCTGGCACCGTCCGGTCGGCGACCTTACCGTGACGATCCGCGCGATACGGTACGATTGAAGGGAGCGAGGCTCTCAAGTCGCCCGATAGCCTACCCGATCATGGACTGTGACGGGAGTCGCACGGATGGAAATGTCCCAGGAAAAGGTGCCCCACGGAGGCCTCGACGCGCTGATCGCGCCGATCGAGCGAGCCGTCAACGGCGACCGGGTGACGGGCTTGGCGCGGGTGATGTCACAGCTCGAGGCAGCGGGCTCGTTCGAAGACCCAGGGCTGTACGCTGCCCCGCGAGCCGACCGCTACGCGCGCCGGCTGATCTGGCGCGACCCGCACGATCGCTTCGTCGTGGTCGGCATGACCTGGCAGCCGGGCCAAGCGAGCCCGTTGCACGACCACGCCGGCCTGTGGGGCGTCGAGATCGTCGTCCGCGGCATGATGGAGGAGCAGGCTTTTCGGCTGGTCGAGCGCGACGAGCAGGGGCGTTACCGTTTCCACCGCGAGTCCGAAGGGCTCGTCTCGCGCAGTTCGGTCGGCATCATGCTCCCGCCGCTGGAGTACCACGCCTACCGCAACGCCGGTCCGTACATCGCGCACACCGTCCACGTGTACGGCGGCCCGCTCGACTACTGCCGCGCGTTCGTCGCCGACGACGACGGCTGGTGGCACAGCGAACGCGTGACCCTCGCCTACGATGCCTAGTCCGACGATCGTCGTCGCGGGCGGCGGCGCGAGCGGGACGTTGCTCGCCGCGGCGCTGGTGCGCCGCGACGCGCGGGTGCGCGTCCTCGTCGTCGAGCCGCGCGCACGGCTCGGGGACGGGATGGCCTACGCGACCGGCTGCCCGTTGCATCTGCTCAACGCGCCGGCGCGAGCGATGTCGGCCTTCCCCGACGAGCCGGACCACTTCGTTCGCTGGCTCGGCGCGCACGCACCCGAACACGCCGATCCGGTCGGGTGCGTCCCGCGCACCGTCTACGGCGAATACCTTCATGCGATCGCGAGCGAAGCGCAGGCGACGGCCGGTGCGCGGCTGCAGCACGTGCGAGCGCTGGTCACCGGCGCGTCGGTCGAGGCCGAGACGGTGCAGGTCACGTGCTCCGATGGGACGACGGTCGCCGGCGACGCGCTGGTCGTCGCGACTGGGAACGCCGAGCCGGCCGCGTGGCCACGAATCCCGCCCGAGCTGGCCGTCTCGCCGCGCTTCTTCCGTTCGGCCTGGGAGCAGGATGCGCTGGCCCCGGACGATCCAGACGAGACGGTGCTGTTGCTCGGCAGCGGTCTGACCGCCGTCGACGCCGTGCTGGGGCTGCGCTACCACGGTCACCGTGGAACGATCGTGATGGTCTCGCGCCGCGGCCTCCTGCCGCACGAGCACCGGCTGTTCGACGCGCCGCCGGCCGCCTACCCCGAGGCGGAGAACGTGCGCGATCTGCTCGGCGCGCTGCGCACGCTCGCCGGCGATGCGCGCGCCGTCCGCTCGGACTGGCGCGGCATGTTCGACCGCGTGCGGCCGCGGACGAACGCCCTGTGGCAGGCGCTGACGCTGGCCGAGCAGCGGCGTTTCGTGCGCCATGCGATGCCGTACTGGAACGTCCACCGCCACCGCGTCGCGCCGGACGCCGCGCGCACGCTCGCCGAACTGATCGCCAGCGACACGCTGCGCACCCTGGCCGGGCGCACCGGCGAGATCGTCGCCGGCACGAACAGCCTGCGCGTGCCGGTCCGCCCGCGCGGCGGCGACGAACCGTTCGTCATCGAGGCCGGCCGTGTCATCAACTGTAGCGGGCCCGAGCACGACTTCCGCAAGCTGCCGAACCCGCTGATCGCGCGCCTGCTCGCCCAAGGGACCATGACTCCCTATCCGCTGCACATCGGCATTCAGGTCACGCCCGAAGGCGCGCTGATCGGGGCCGACGGCCATCCCGCGCGACGCCTCTTCGCGCTGGGTCCCGTGCGCTACGGCACGCTGATCGAGACGACCGCCATCCCGGAGATCGCCGCGCAGGCGCAGGAGCTGGCCGCGCACTTCACCGGCGACGGCGCCCTAATAGCGCTTGTAGGGTAGGAACTTCCCCGACATCGTCACCTTGACGCGATCGCCCTTCGGGTCGGGCTGGCGCTCGAACTCCATGTCGAAGTCGATCGCGCTCATGATGCCGTCGCCGAACTCTTCCTCGATCAACGCCTTCCAGGTCGTCCCGTAGACCTGCACCAGCTCGTAGAAGCGATAGATCAGCGGATCGGTCGGCGGCCCCGGCGGCAGCGAGCCGCGGTACGGCACCTCGGTCAGCAGATCGCGCTCTTCGTCGGTCAATTCGAACAGCAGCGCCGCCTTCGCCGCCTCCTCCTCGGTCAAGCGCATCTGGCCGAACAGCGCCGCCGTCGTGAGCACCGGCGATCCCAACCGGATCCGCTGGGAGATCTCTCGCCAGGTCAACTTCTGCGCCCGCTTGCGGGCCGCGATCTTCCGCACCAGCTCATCACGCGTCATGCGCGGAGGAATTGGTGCCGCGCGGCGGCTCGGCCTTCCCCGGTTGACACGAGCGCTGCACCATGGTACGCCAACGCCATGCTGCGAACCGCGGCCGTCGTGCCGGGTCTGGTGCTGACCGCCGCGACCGCGGCGCTCGCGGCGACGCCGTGGCGGGTCGAGGCGACCGCCGGCGCGCCGCAGAGCGCCTGGTCCTACGTCGCGTCGGGGATGGCGGCGTACGTGACGGCCTTTCCGAAGCCGCTGGTCGTGCGCCTGATCGGTCACCACGAGCTGCACGCCGCCGTGCGCTTCACCTGCGTGAGCCGCGGCTGCGAGCTGGCGAAGTCGGATCAGCCCGATGCGGTGAGCCGCGTCGACCCGCAGTCCTACGACGTGAAGAGCGACGACAAGGGGACGGCCAGCGTCACCGTCACCTTGCAGATCCCCGCGCCCGGCACGTACGTCGTGGTCGCCTCCCCGGTCCTCGACGGGAAACCGCAACGGCAAGGAACCGCGAGTTTCGCCTTGACGGCGCGCTGAGGCGGTCGCTAGAGCCCGGTCGCACGCTGGATCGCTAGCGACGAGAGCGCGACCGCGATCCAGAGGATGCCGCCCAGCGCCAGTGGTCGCGCGCCGACCTTCGCCAGGCGCCCGAGATCGGTCTGTAGCCCGATCGCCGCCAGCGCGACCGAGATCAAGTAGGCGGCCAGCTCGGCGATCGCGCCGTGCAGGCCGGCGGGGATCAGTCCGCCGCCGCTGGCGAGCGCGGCGACCAGGAACCAGAGGATGAACCACGGCACGATCTGGCGCCACGGCAACGCCTTCCCCGCCGTACCCGCCCGGCGCGCATGCACCAGCGCGATCGCGGCGACGAGCGGCAGGATCAGCGTCGCACGGGTCAGCTTCACGATCGTCGCGTGCGCGCCCGCGGCGGGCCCGTAGATGTAGCCCGCCGCGACGACCGAAGAGGTGTCGTTGATCGCGGTGCCGGCCCACAGCCCGAACGCATCTTGGCTGAGGTGCAGCGCGTGGCCCAGCGGCGGAAAGACGAAGACGGCGACGAGATTGTAGAAGAACACCGTCGCGATCGCCAACGCGACGTCGGCCTCGGCCGGTTCGATCGCGGCCGCGACCGCCGCGATCGCGGAAGCGCCGCAGATCGCGGTGCCACACCCGATCAGTGTGCGCAGCGTCCCGTCGATGCGCAGCGCGCGACCGACCAGCGGCGCGAGGATCAACGCGACCGCGACCGTCCCAAGGGTGACCGGCAGCGTCCCCAGACCCGTGTGCACGACGGCGTCGAGGGAGAGCCCGAACCCGGAGAGGACGATCGCGGCTTGCAACACCGTGCGGCTGGCGAACGCGGTCCCCGCCTGCCAGCCCTCGGAGAACGGCCGGACCGTGCGGACGAGCGCGCCGAAGACGATCGCAAAGACCGGCGCGCCGATCAGCGGAACCGCCCGCGCGCAGACGAAGGCGACGGCGGCGATCGCGGCCGCCGCGAGCAAGCCGGGCAGGATCGTGCGCGACCGCATCGTCGCCCGAGTCAGCGCATCAGACCGAGCAGCCGCGCGGCATTCCACTTCAGGACCAGCGGCCGCACCTCGTCGCGAAACGGGAGCGCGGCGAAGTCGCGCAGCCAGCGATCCGGCGTGATCAGCGGAAAATCCGAGCCGAACAGCACCTTCTCGCGCAACAGCGTCTCGGCGTACCGCACCAGCGTCGGCGAAAAGTACTTCGGCGACCAGCCGGATAGATCGATGAAGACGTTCGGCTTGTGCAGGCAGATCGAGATCGCTTCGTCCTGCCACGGGAACGACGGGTGCGCGAGGATGATCGGCAAGTCGGGAAAGTCGACCGCGACGTCGTCGAGCGGCAATGGGTTGCCGTACTTGAGGCGCACGCCGGCGCCGCCGCGCACGCCGGTGCCGATCCCGCTGTGTCCGGTGTGGACGAGCACCGGCAGCCGCGCCGCTTCGAGCCGCTCGTAGAACGGGTAGACGGCGGGATCGTTCGGCGTGAAGCCCATCAGCGGCGGATGCAGCTTGAAGCCGCGCGCGCCTGCGGCGATCAGCCGATCCGTCTCGGCCAGCGCCGGCGCGCCGCGCATCGGGTCGACGCTGACGAACGGGATCAACACGTCGGGATTGCGGACCGCCGCCGCGAGGACCGCATCGTTCGGAACGACCGCGCGGCCCGAGAGCCGCTCGTCGACCGAGAACACGACCGCCGCCAAGCGCCGCTCGCGGTAGTAGGCGGCGAGCGCGTCGAGATCGGTCGGGACGTCCTCGCTGCCGAAGTACTGCGCCGCTGCGCGCGTCACGTCGCTGGGCGGGTCGTGCTCGTGGGCATGGACGTGGACGTCGATCGCAACCAAGGCGTCGACGTCGATGGCACTCGTCGGCATGCCCGGGCCTTCGCGATCGTACGGTCGGTCCCCATCGCGGGACGGCGTGCGGCCTGTGCTATCCTGGGCGCATGGAGAAGCCGGCCTTTCCATCGATCCTCGTCCCGGTCGACGGGTCCCAATCGGCCGACGCGGCGCTGCACTTGGCGCTCCGCTTGGTCGCGCCGGGGGGCGAGTTGGTGCTGGCGCACGTCATCCATCGCGTCGAGGTCGTGGCCGAAACCATCACGCCGTACGGCGGCGATCCGACCCCGATCCTCAACGCCCTCGAAGAGGAAGAACGCGCGATCTTCGCGCGCGCCGAGGCGCACGCGCGCAACGCCGGCATTCGCTCGTCGAGCGTCGCGCTCGACGGTCCACCGGCTTCCGTCATCGCCAAACTGGCACGCGAGCGGCACGTCGACGCGATCGCGATGGGGACGCACGGGCGGCGCGGCCTCGCCCGCCTGATCCTGGGTAGCACGGCCGCCGGCGTCGTCCTGGAGGCGACGGTTCCGACCTTCGTGGTCCACGAAGGGAGCGCCGTCGCGCAGCCATTCCGGCAGATCCTGGTCGCCCTCGACGCCTCGCGCGCCGCGAGCGACGCGGCGCGCGTGGCGACCGATCTCGCCGCGCACGACGGGGGGAGCGTCTTCTTGGCCCACGTCGCCGAGCAGCGCGACGACGCCGACGCCGAAGCGCGGGCGCTGGCCGACGCCGGCGCCTACGCACGCGAAGCCGGGGTCCCGAGCGACGCGGCGATCCTACAAGGCGATCCGGTCGAGGCGCTGCTCGTCAGCGCCGAGGCCTGCCACGCCGACCTGATCGCGATCGGCGCGCACGGCGGCCCGAACCTGCCGCTGGCGCTGGGCAGCGTCGCCGCGGCGATCGCCGGCCGCAGCCCAATCCCGGTGCTGGTCCTGCCACTCCCGGCCGTCCCGTCGGCCTCGGTGAAGCACCGGCGCTGAACGCAGGCGACGAAGGAAATCTCCTGCCATCATTACTGATAAAGCAACGATGGAGGGGATCGGCTTCAACGAGCTGCGGATGTTCCTCGAGTTCGCGCGGACCGAGCACCTCGGGCGCGCCGCGGAGGCGCTCGAGATGAGCGTCCCGTCGATCCAGCGCTCGGTGCGGGCGCTCGAGCTCCGGCTCGGGGTCCCCCTGGTCGAACGGGAGGGACGCCGGATTCGGCTGCTCCACGCCGGCCGGGTCTTGGCCGAGGAGGCGGCGCGCCTGCTGCGCGTGCGGACCGAGGCGATCGAGACCGTGCAGCGGGCCGGCGGACGGCACCGCACGCGCCTGCGCATCGGGCACACCAACTCGCTCGGGCTCGAGGTCGTCCCGTGGTTGGTCGCCGACCTGTTGCGGCGCGAACCTCAGACACGCGTCTCGCTCAACAACGGCCACAACACGACGCTGCTCGGCCGGCTGCTGGCCCACGAGCTCGACGCGGTGCTGATCTCGGTCACCCCAAGCGAGCCCGACATCGAGTTGGTCCCGGTCTTCGACGAGGGGCTGCGCTTCATCGTCGCCGTCGGCGACCCGCTCGCCGCGACAGCGGCGATCGACCTGGCGACGGTCCGCGACCGGCCCTTCGTCGTCCTGTTCGACGCCTCGGGGACGCGGCATTACATGCTGCAAGCCTGCGCGCGAGCGGGGTTCGCCCCGCATGTCGCGATCGAGGTCGCCGACATCTTCACCCTGGAAGGGATCGTCGGCGCGGGGATCGCGGTCTCGGTCGTCCCCGAGCGGATGAACGACCACGTCCACCCGCGGATCACCCGCATCCCGCTGATCGAGAGCGTCCCGACCCGCCGGACCGTCCACCTGGCGTACCTGCGGCACGAGCGCGAGCATCGGCCGCTGGCGGCGCTCGCGGCGGCGGCGCGCGCCTTCGCCGGCCGCGAAGGTCACCAAACGTTACGTCAAGCGTAACGATTCGGCCGGCCAGGCGACGTTGGTCGCCTCGCGGGCGCATGCTACGATCCGCGCGTTGAGCGTGCGCGTCGACGCCCCACCCGCGATCACCGCCGAGCTTGCCGCGTTCGTCGCCGACCTCGCCTACGACGATCTGCCGCGCGGACTCGTCCAGGTGGCCCGCCGGCATATCCTCGACTCGCTGGGCGTGATCGCGGCCGGCGCACACGAACCGCCGGCACGGATCGCGCTCAAGCACGCGCAGATCCTCGGCGGCCAGGCCGACGCGCTCGCCGCGCCTTTGATCGCGTTCGTGCTCGGCGTACGCGGTCACGTCTTGGACTACGACGACACGCAGCTGGCGACGCGACCGGCCGGCGTCTACGGGCTGCTCACCCACCCGTCGGTCCCCGTCCTCGCCGCCGCGCTGGCGACCGGCGCGGCGAGCGGTGCGAGCGGCGCCGAGGTCTTCACCGCCTTCGTCGCCGGCAGCGAGGCGGAGTGCCGCGTCGCCGATGCGATCGCGCCGCGCCACTACCAGGACGGCTTTCATTCCAGCGGCACGGTCGGAACGCTCGGCGCGACGCTCGCCGCCGCGCGCGTCCTGCGCCTCGACGCCGCGACGACCTGCACGGCGCTGGGGATCGGGGCCAGCTCGGCGGCCGGGCTGCGCGAGAACTTCGGCACGATGACCAAGTCGCTGCACGTCGGGCGCGCCGCGCAGCATGGCGTCGAAGCCGCCTATCTCGCGCACGCCGGCTGGACCGCGGCCGCCGACATCCTCGAGGCGCGGCGCGGGTTCTTCCAGGCCGCCGGCGGCGGCTTCGATCCGGCGCTGATCGACGGGCGCCTCGGCAACCCTTGGTACTATCTCGACCCGGGCGTCTCGATCAAGCCCAGCCCGAGCGGTTCGCTCACCCACCCCGCGATGTGGGTCTTCGGCGAGTTGGTCCGCCGGCACGACCTGCGGCCCGAGCAGGTCGCCGCGGTGCGCGTTGGCACGAACTCCAGCCATCCCAACGCGCTGATCCATCACCGTCCGCGCGATCCGCTGGCGGCGAAGTTCTCGATGGAGTACGCGCTCGCGACGTTGCTCGCGCGGCGCCGCGGCGGGCTGGCCGAGTACGACGATCCCGCCGCGGTGTTGAGCGACGAGGTCCAGTCGCTGATCCCGAAGATCGACTTCGGCGTCGATCCGATCGCCGAAGCCGCCGGCTTTCACCGCATGTTGGCGCGGATCACGGTGACGACGACCGACGGGCGCAGCCTCTTCGCCGAGGGCGACGCCGGGCGCGGTCACCCCGCCAACCCGATGAGCGACGACGAGGTCGGCGCGAAGTTCACCGACTGCGCGCGCTGGGGCGGACTGCCCGGCGACGGAGCCGCGCTGCGCGCGCTCGTCGAGAAGTTCGAAACGCTCGGCGACGTCGCGCCGCTGCTCGCCGAACTCGGCTTGCGGGTCGCGCGGTGAGCGCGCTCGCGACGCGCGGCGGCGCGCTGCCCCGCCCCGGCTTCGATCTCTCGCGGCTGTTGTTCGGAGCGGTCGCGCTGGTGCTGGCGGTGGGGGTGCTGCTCCCCGTCGGCTGGCTGCTGGTGACGAGCTTCAGCGGCCCTCACGGGTTCACGCTGGCGAACTACGTGCAACTGTTGAGCGACCCAACGATGCTCAAGCCGCTGTGGATCACCTTCCTCAGCTCGACGCTGGTCGCGCTGGCCTGCGTCGCCGTCGCGGTCCCGATGGGTTGGTGCGTCGCCCGAACCGACATGCCGCTGCGCCGGCTGGTGCGCACGCTGACGATGGCCTCGCTGGTCACGCCGCCGTTCCTCGGCGCGATCGCTTGGGAGTTGCTCGCCGCGCCGAACAGCGGCTTCCTCAACCAAGGCGTGCGCGCGCTGTTCGGCCTCGAACGCGGCGTGCATCCGTTCGACATCTACAGCGTCGCCGGGCTGACCTTCGTCAACTTCCTCTACACCTTTCCCTACGTCTTCATCTTGGTCGCCAACGCCCTCGAACGGATCCCGGCCGACCTCGAGGACGCCTCGGCGATCCTCGGCGCGGGCGGGCTGCAGACGGCGCGGCGCATCACCCTCCCGCTGATCCTGCCCTCGATCCTGGCCGGCGCACTGGTCGCCTTTCTGCAGTCGACCACCGTCTTCGGCTCGGCGGCGATCATCACGCTGCCGGCCGGCTTCCACACCTTGACGACGCGGATCTGGAGCCTGTTCCAATTCCCACCCCAACCGGGACTCGCCGCGGCGGCGTCGATGCCGCTGCTGCTGGTCACGCTCGCACTGCTGCGCGCGCAGCGCATGGTGCTGGGCCGCAAGAGCTACGTGCTGGTCGGCGGGAAGGGTGGGCGGCGCTCGATCGCGCGGCTGGGGCCATGGCGTTGGGTCGCGCTCGCCTTCTGCGCGTTCGTGCTGCTCAACTCGGTCGTGCTGCCGTACGGCGCGCTGCTCGACGCGGCGTTCGTGAAGTTCGCCCCGGCGCTGCCGACCGCGGCGAACTTCACCCTGGCCCACCTGCACTTCGTCTTCTTCGAGCTGGACGCGGCGCCGCTCGCGCTGCGCAACACGGTGATCCTGGGGTTGAGCGCAGCGACGGTCGGGACGGCGCTGGCGACGCTGACGGCGTACGTCACCGCGCGACGTGCCCTGCCGGGTTGGCAGCTGCTGGCGTTCTTGGCCAACGCGCCGCTGGCGATCCCGAGCATCGTCCTGGGCGTCGGCCTGTTCTTGGCCTACACGCGCCCGCCGTTCGTCCTGTTCGGGACGCTCTGGATCATGCTGATCGCGTTCGTCACGATTGAGTTTCCCGCCGCCTTCCAACAGCTCTCCGCGGTCGTCGGCTCGATCCATCCCGAGCTGGAAGAGGCCGGGAGGATCCTCGGCGCGACGCGGCTGCGAACGCTGCGCGACATCGCGGCGCCGCTGATGCGCAGCGGGATGATCGCGACCTGGTGTTTCATCTTCATCGGCGCGATCCGCGAGATCTCGGCGGCGATCTTGCTCTTCACCGCGCAGACGCGGACGGTCTCGGTCGTGATCTACGACCTCAACGAGAGCGGCGATACCGGGAGCATCGCCGTGCTCGGGCTCCTGCTGATGGTCGTGACGTTCGGCGTCCTGCTCGTCGCGAACCGCATCCCCGTCGCCGCGACGGCGACGATGGAGATCCGCGAATGAGCGAGCCGGCGTTGCAGCTGGGGATCCTGCTCGGCGACGACATCGGGCTCGAGGTCGTCCCGGAGGCGGTCAAGGTCGTCGACGCGGCGGCACGCGCCGTCGGTCTCCCGATCGTGTGGCGCGACTTCCCGATCGGGCGCCGCGCGCTGGACAGCCTCGGCACGACGCTGCCGGAGGGGACGTTGGAGGCGCTCGAAGGGCTCGACGGCTGGCTGCTCGGGCCGATCGGTCATCGCGAGTACCCGAAGGTCGCCGGGGCGATCAACCCGCATCCGATCCTGCGCAAGCACTTCGACCTGTTCGCCAACATCCGGCCGACGAAATCGTACCGCTCGCTCCCCAGCCTGCATCAGGACGTCGACTTGGTGATCGTGCGCGAGAACAACGAGGGCTTCCAGCCCGATCGCAACGTCGTCGCCGGCTCGGGCGAGTTTCGGCCCACGCACGACGTGACGATCTCGGTGCGGGTGATCACCCGCGCCGGCTCGGCGAAGGTCGCGCGAGCCGCCTTCGACCTCGCCCGCACGCGCCGCAAGCAGCTCGCCGCGATCCACAAGGACACGGTCTTCAAGCTCGGCTGCGGGATGTTCGCCGAGGAGTGCCGGAAGATCGCGCTCGAGTATCCCGACGTCGCCTACGAGGAAGTCATCGTCGACACGTTCGCGATGCGCCTCGTGATGCGACCGCAAGCCTACGACGTCGTCGTCACGACCAACCTGTTCGGCGACATCCTGAGCGACGAGGCGGCCGGCCTGGTCGGGGGTCTGGGGATGGCGCCGGGGCTCTCGGCGGGGGTGCGCCACGCGATGGCGCAGGCGACGCACG
>JBEKLD010000066.1:0-15368 GCA_050010375.1 Vulcanimicrobiaceae bacterium | reverse complement strand
GGTCGCGCTGGTCGAGACCCAGCTCGCGCCGCAGGCGCTGCTGACGGCGCTCAAGCGGATCGAGGCCGAGGAAGGTCGCGTCGCGACCTTTCGTTGGGGGCCGCGGGTGCTCGACCTGGACATCTTGACCTACGGTGACCTCGAGCTGACCGGTCCGGACCTGGTGATCCCACACGCGCGGCTGCGCGAGCGCGCCTTCGCGCTCGTCCCGCTAGCCGAGATCGACGCTCGCTTCGCTTCGCTGCGCGACGCGCTGGCGCCCGGAGAGCGTGCGGGCGTTGTCGAAGTCGAGCCGCAATGAGACGTCCGGCCGCCGCCGTGCTCGCCTGCGCCCTCGCCGCCCTCCCTGCCGCCGCCCAAGCCGACGCCTTTTCATCGGTCTCGATCGGCGTGCACGTCAGCTCGATCGGCGACGGGATCACGCTCGAGAAGCCGTTCCTCTACGACTTCAGCCTGCGGTTGGAGAGCAACACGCTGAGCCAGACCCAGCAGACCAGCTACACCCACACGCCGTACACCGCGACCTCACGCTTTCGCAACGTCGCGGTGCTGGGCGATTTTCGTCCCTACGGTGGACGCTGGCGGATCAGCGGCGGGCTGCTCTTCGGGAGCGACGAGATCGACAACGTCGCTCGGCTGGGGAGCAGCGGGACGGCGCAAGTCGGCAACGGCGTCTACCCGGTCAGCGGGATCGGGATTTTGCGCTCGCGGGTCGCGTTCGACCATCCCGGTCTGTATGCCGGCATCGGGACCGGGACCGGGCTGATCCGCGGCTTCGCGCTGACCGTCGACGGCGGCATCTTGGTCCGCGACGGGACCGCGAGCGCGAGCGCGACCGGGCCGCTGAACGCGAATCCGGCCTTTCAAGCCAATCTCGCCGCGCTCAGCGGCGCGTTGCGTACCCGTGTCGTCACGCCGGTCGCTTCGGTCGGGCTGATCTATCGTCCTTAACCCGGATCTCCCTACGGTGCAGAATCGAGGACCTGGTCAGCTGCACGTTCGCCGGAGCGCACGGCGCCTTCCATGAGTCCGTGCATCTCCGTCGCGTATTCGCTGGCGGCCCAGTGAATGCGGCCTGCCGGTTCGCGCAACGCCTGTCCGTAATTGGTGAGCGTGCCGGGAGCGAAGTGGGCGATCATACCGCCGAGCGACCATTCTTGCGCGGCCCAATCCGTTTCCAGATGCGCCCTTGGCGAGAGGGCCTTGGAGCCATACCGCGCAGCCAGTGCGCGCAGCCAGATGTCGCGGCGTTCCGCCGGTTCGAGCGTCGCCGCCGTGATCGCTTGGGGTCCGAACATATAGCTGCTCAGTATGCCCGGTTTTCCCGAACGAGGCGATTGATCGAGCGCTACCGGGACGGGCAAGTCCGGCGCGACGCTCATCCCGGACAGCCCGTCATTGCGCCAAAACGGCTCATCGTAGATCGTGACGCCGCGTCGGGCCGCTCCACTCAGCATGCGGCGCAGCAGCTGCGAATGCGCGGGAGGGAGCATCGGCTCGTACTCGATCCGGCTGGCCAACAGCGGGGGAACCGCGACGATGACTCGCCGCGCCTCGACCGTAAGCCGGTCCGAGACGATCTCCACTCCCGCGCCGGTCTGGCTGATCCGCCGTACGGGAGACGAAAGGTGCAGCGCATCGCCAAGCTTCGCAGCTAGCCTGATAGCCAGCTCGGGTGCTCCGCCGTCGACCAAGTGCGTCTCGGTGTTCGTAGCGTCGACGAAATAGTCAAAGCTCCCGCCGCCGCGGGCGAGCACGAACGAGCCAAGCAGCGAAACTTCGTCCGGATCGACGCAAAACAGCGTCGTCATCGTCGTGTCGATCAGCTTTCGCGCCAGGGCTGAAGGCACGTTCCACGGTGAACCAAGCCACGCACCGAGCGTCTGCGAATCCAGCGCTCTCGCGCCGCTGGCCTTCCAAGGCTCATCGATTGGTAGGCGTTTCACCATGCGATCGAGCCGCCAGAATGCGAGCCCGAGGCTGATCAGCGTAAAGAGATCGAGTTTCGGAATGCCACGGTACCGCCGGTTCGCGCCGTCCAGGTGCATGATCGTGTCGCCCTGCTCGTATTGCGGATAGGGCTCGAGGCCGAATTCGCGGCAAAGTGCGAACATCCGATCTTGGCGTTGGCCGAGCCACGTGCCGCCCACGGAGACGACGGTTCCGTCGGCGGCTGACCGGTTCCAGACCCGTCCGCCCACGCGATCGCGAGCCTCGAGCAGCGCGATCGCGTGCCCGCGATCCTGGAGGCGCCGCGCCGCAGAAAGGCCGGCGAACCCCGCGCCCACGACGCAGTACTCCGTCTGCAATCGTTCCATACCGAGGGGCTTGCGTTAGCTGCGCGCGGCGACGACCGGTGCGTAGACGCGGCGTGCGATGAACAGGTCGAGCAGCTCGCGGTCGATCTTGCCGCGCTCGGCGAATTCCTTGACCAGGATGTCGAGCGCGCGCTCGACGGTGATCGCCGGCTTGTAGGGCCGGTCGTTCGCGGTCAGCGCGTCGAAGACGTCGCTGATCGTGAGCAGCCGAACCTGCGGTGCGATCTCGTTGCCGCGCAGCCCGCGCGGATAGCCGGTGCCGTCGAGGTGTTCGTGGTGGCCGTAGGCCAGCTCGGCGACGTTGCGCCACGGGGTCCGGGCCCACGGGATCTCGCGCAGGAAGTAGAACGATTGGGTGACGTGCTGCTCCATCGCCCGGCGCTCGTCGCCCGAGAGCGAGCCGCGTGGGATGCGCAGAAAGGCCAGCTCCGCCTCGTCGAGCAGTGGCCGCTCGCGTTCCAGCTCGCGGTAGGTCATGCGGGCCAGCGCGTCGAGGACGTCGCCGATCTCGGCGGCGACGACGCGCGGCTCGTTGGCGCCTTCGACCGCGGCGAGCAGTTCGCGCAGCTGCTCGCGGCGGCGCTCGTCGACGCTCTGCTCGATGGCCAGTAGAAAGCGCAGCCGGATCGTGTCGAGCCGGCCGTCCGGGAGTTTCTTGGCCTTACCGAAGATGTACTCGGGGACGGCGACCTTCCCGAAGTCGTGCAACAGCGCGGCGTAGCGCATCTCGCGCAACTGATCGACGTCGAAGTGGAGATCGGCGAGCGTCCCGGTCGCGATCGAGTTGATCGTCTCGGCCTGGAGGACGGTCAGATCGGCGACGCGCTCCGAATGGCCCTGCGTCGACTTGTCGCGCACCTCGATCGCCTTGACCGACGCGCGTACGAACTGCTCGAAGAGGTCCTGGATCGCGTCGACCAGCGCCTTGTTCTCGAGCGCGACGCCGGCTTGCGAGGCCAGCGAGCGCAGCACGCGCTCATCGCGATCGGTGAACGGCTCGACGATCGCCTCGGTCTGGGCCGGCGAGGCGAGCACCACGCCGAACTCGGGCTTGCGGTTGAGCAGCATGATGACCCCGACGATCGCGTTCTCGTGATCGCGCATCGGAACGGCCAGCACGGATTTGGTGCGGTAGCCGTTGGCGTGGTCGAAGCTGCGGTTGAAGCGGTACTCGGCGTCGTCGGGGATCGTGTACGCGTCCTCGATGCGGACCGTCTCGCCGCTGAGCGCGACGTAGCCGGAGATCGAGGTGCGCGAGAGCGGCAGGACGGCGCCCAAGTAGGTCCCGCGGTCATGCGGTCCGGTCTGCGCGACCGCGAAGCGCAGGACGCGCTCGCCTTCGTCGCCGTCCTCGAGCATGTAGAGCGAGCCGGAGTCGGCATGGGTCAGCTCGCGGGCGCTGCGCACGATCGCGCCTTGCAGCTTGACGATGTCGCGCTCGGCCGAGAGCGCCAGGCCGATCTGCAGCAGATGGTCCGTCTCGCCTTGGAGTGCTTGGACCTCGTGCCGGGCCGCCAGCCCCGCCGCCGCGGCGCGCACGGTCGCGATCAGCGCCGGACCTTGGAGCGGCGCGACGATCCAACCGGCGACGTGCGGATTCTCGGCCAGCCAGGGCGCACGGGTGCGCTGCTCGGCCAGCACGACGGTCGCCGCGCGCTGGGCCTGCGCCAGCGTCGACAACGCCCGCTCGACGGTCACCCGGGGGCCCAAGCTCAGCAGGCGTCCTTCGTCGACCAGATAGACGATCGGCGCGCCACTATCCGGCGGGGCATACGGGAACGCAGCCGGCATATGCATGATGCCGGCGGCATCGAGCGCCGCGGCCGCTGGGCCGAGCGCCAATCCCTGGGGATAGACCACCGCGAACGAGGGATCGGCTACGACGGTACTCGAGATAGCCATACCTCCTTGTAGGCGGATACTTCCACGCCGAGCGGCAGGGGCCCCGGGGGCGGTCCCGGTGAGGCGTCGAACCCGCAGCCGGATGACCGAAGACGTGATCGCCAAGCGCGCTCGCGCGCTGGCGGGTGCCCTGGCCGAGAGCGGCTTCGCCCGGCTGCGCATCCGCGACGGCGAGACCGAGATCGAGGTGCGCCGAAGCTCCCGTACCGCCCCGGCCGCTCCCCGGCCGGATCCGGCGGCCGCCGAGGGCGGCGAGCGGATCGCCGAGCGGGTCCCGGAGCGCCATGCCGACGTCATCGCCAGCGACGTGGTCGGAGTGGTCCGTCTGCTGCGGCCGGCCCTGAGCGAGGGCCAGGAGCTCGAAGGCGACCGGGATCTCGCCTACGTCGAGGCACTGGGAATCCGCAACGCTGTGCGCTCCCGTGGCGCCGGCCGGCTCGCCGCCGTCCTGGTCACCGACGGCCAACCCGTCGAATATGGCCAACCCCTCTTCACTGTAGAACGATAGTGTTCAAGAAAGTTTTGATCGCGAATCGCGGCGAGATCGCGTTGCGGATCAACCGGGCCTGTCACGAACTCGGCGTCGCGACCGTCGCGATCTTCTCCGAGGCGGATCGCAACTCGTTGCACGTGCGCTACGCCGACGAAGCGTTCTGCGTCGGACCCGGACCGGTCGTGCGTTCGTACCTGAACATCCCGAACATCATCAGCGCGGCGCTGATCAGCGGCTGCGACGCGATCCATCCCGGCTACGGCTTCTTGGCCGAGAACGCGCGCTTCGCCGAGATCGCCGCCGATCACCGGCTGACCTTCATCGGGCCCTCGCCCGCCGTCATCGCCGCGATGGGCGACAAGGCGACGGCGCGGCGGCTGATGCGCGAGGCGGGGATTCCGACGACGCCGGGCAGCGACATCGTCGCCTCGGTCGAGGAGGCGCGCGCGGTCGCCGAGGGGATCGGCTACCCCGTCCTGCTCAAGGCGACGGCCGGTGGCGGCGGCAAGGGGATGCGCGAGGTCCACGCTCCCGAGGATTTGGCGACGGCCTTCGCGACCGCCCGTGCCGAAGCCGAGGCGTCGTTCAAAGACGGCCGCATGTACGTCGAGAAGCTGATCGTCAACCCACGCCACATCGAGGTCCAGGTGCTGGCCGACGAGCACGGCGGCGTCGTCCACCTCGGCGAGCGCGACTGCTCGGTGCAGAAACCGTCGCACCAGAAGTTGATCGAGGAGGCGCCGGCGCCCGCGCTCGACCCGGCCTTGCGCGACCGGTTGCACGACATCGCGCTGACCGCGACGCGCGCCGTCGGCTACACCAACGCCGGGACGCTCGAGTTCCTGGTCCACGGCGAGCAGCTCTACTTCATGGAGATGAACACGCGCATCCAGGTCGAGCATCCGGTGACCGAGCTAGTCTACGGGGTCGACCTGGTCAAGGAGCAGGTTCGCATCGCGGCCGGCGAGCCGCTCGGTTTTTCGCAGGAGGACATGCACCCGCACGGTCACGCGATCGAAGTGCGCGTCAACGCCGAGGACGCCGACCACAACTTCGCCCCGGCGGCGGGGCTGCTGACCACCGTCGTCTTCCCGGGCGGGCCGGGGATCCGGGTCGATACCCACGTCTACGGCGGCGCGGTCGTCCCGCCGTTCTACGACTCGATGCTGGCCAAGATCATCGCCGTCGGGCGCACGCGCGAGTCGGCGATCCTGCGGATGGAACGCGCGCTGGGCGAGACGCGTATCGAAGGCGTGAAGACGACGGTCGACTTCTCTCGCGAGCTGCTGGCCGACCCGGAGTTCCGCGCCGGCGGGGTCGGTGTGGGCTGGCTGCCGGCGTTCTTGGCGCGGAGGGCGCAGCCGGTCTGATCATGGCCTCAACCTCACGCCGGCACGCCCGCGAGCTCGCCTTGCAGGCGCTGTACGGCACCCAGGTCGGCAAGCGCGCGCCGGACGAGATGCTGACCGAGACGCTGGCTCGCATCGACGCCTCGGAGACGCGTGCCTTCGTGCGCGATCTCGTGCTCGGGACGCTCGAGCACGAGGCGGAGTCCGACGCGCTGGTCGCGCCGCTGCTCGAAGGCTGGACGCTCGACCGGCTGCCGACGATCGACCGGATCGTGCTGCGCACGGCGGTTTTCGAGTTGGCGCACCGCAAGGAGACCGAGCCGGCCATCGTCCTCAACGAGGCGGTCGAGTTGGCGAAGAAGTTCTCAACCGAAGACTCCGGCCGCTACGTCAACGGCGTGCTGGGACGACTGCTCGCCCGGATGTCGAACGCATGAGCCGCGCCGTCGCTCGACCACGCGTGCCGGCGCACCGCCGCAAAGGCGGTGGCCCGAACTGGGGAACCGCGCTGCGTTCGCTGGCGATCCTGATGCTGTTCGCGGTCCTGCTGTGCGTCGGCATCGTGGCCGGGATCGTCGCGTCGTACTCGCGCAACCTGCCCGACATCAGCCGGATGGCCGACTACCAGCCGTCGCGTTCGACGCGCGTCTACGCCCGTGACGGCGTGCTGTTGGCGAACCTGTACCGCGAGAACCGGATCTGGGTGCCGATCGACCGCGTGCCGATCCGCGTGCGCGACGCCTTCATCGCGACCGAAGACGCGCACTTCTATCAGCACCACGGCGTCGACTTCGGCGGGATCCTGCGGGCTGCGTTCGCCGACTGGCGCCACCAACGGCTCCAAGGCGCCTCGACGATCACCCAGCAGCTCGCGCGCGGCCTGTTCCTCTCGAACGAGGTCTCGTTCTCGCGCAAGATCCAGGAAGCGCTGCTGGCGATCGAGATCGAGCGCTATTACACCAAGGACGAGATCCTCGAGCGCTACCTCAATCTGATCTACTTCGGCTCGGGCGCCTACGGTGTCGAGGCGGCGGCGCACACGTATTTCGGGACCGACGTCGGCCGGCTCTCGCTCGCGCAGGCGGCGATCCTCGCCGGGCTCCCGGCCGCGCCCTCGGACTACTCGCCCTACGTCGACATGGGGCACGCCAAGGACCGCCAGCACCACGTCCTGCAGCGGATGGTCGACGCGGGCTTCATCACCCAGGCGCAGGCGGACGAGGCGTACGCCGCGCCGCTGAACCTGATCGGTGAGCGGCCGCAGGGACTCCAGTCGTATCGCTATCCCTATTTCACGACCTACGTCACGCATCTGCTCGAAGGCCAGTTCGGTACGCAAGCGACCTTCGAGAGCGGGCTGCAAGTCTACACGACGCTCGACCCCGCGATGCAAGCGGCCGCCGAAGAGGCCGTCACCTGGGGGATCAGCCAGGCCGAGGCCGAGGGGATCAACGCGCACCAAGGCGCGCTGGTCGCGCTCAAACCGTCGACCGGCGAGATCTTGGCGATGGTCGGCGGTGCGACGCCGTTCTCGCTGAAGAACCAATTCAATCGCGCCTGGCAGGCGCGTCGCCAACCCGGTTCCTCGTTCAAGGTCTACGTCTACACCGCCGAGATCGACGCCGGCCATCCGCCGACGACGATCATCGACGACTCGCCGATCAGTTTCCCGATGGGCAACGGAACGCGTTGGGCCCCGCAGGACGACGACGACAAGTTCCTCGGCCCGGTGACGCTGCGTGAGGCGCTCGCGCTCTCGCGCAACGTCGTCGCGGTCAAGCTCGCGCAGGATCTGGGGATCGACCGGGTGATCGAGTACGCGAAGCGCATGGGCGTGACCGCGACGCTCGAGCCGAACCTCTCGCTTGCGCTGGGATCCTCCGGTGTCTCGCCGCTCGACCAGGCCACCGGCTATGCGACGCTCGCCGACGGCGGGATTCACATCACGCCCTCACCGATCCGCATCGTGCGCGACGCGATGGGGACGCCGGTGCTCGACAACACCTACCCGCAGCAGACCGAGGTGGTCAGCGCCGGGGTCGCTTACGTGATGACCTCGATGCTCGAGTCCGTGATCACCTCGGGGACCGGGTACCCGAACGCCGACATCGGTCGCCCGGCGGCGGGCAAGACCGGCACGACCTCGAGCTTCCGCGACGCCTGGTTCGTCGGCTTCACGCCCGATCTGATCGCGGCGGTCTGGATCGGCAACGACGATTACTCGCGCATGCGCGAGTCGTACGGCGGCAACATCCCGGCCCGCATCTGGGCGCGCTTCATGAAGCGCGCGCTGGCCCACACCCCCAAGCACGACTTCGCATTCCCCGGCGGCGAGGTGCGCAAGGTGCGTCTGTGCGGCACCGGCAAGGTCGAGGTCTTCTTGACCGGGACCGAGCCACACGATCTGTGCACGTTGCCGCTCAACCCGTCCTCGCCGGGGCCGAACGCGCGCCTGCGCGTGGCGCCGGCGGCGCCGCTGGCGCCGGCCGCCGTCTCGACCGCCGTGCCGGTGGCGCCGGCGACCGACAGCGTCAGCGACGGCGTGCACTCGGTGCCGATCGGTCCGGCCGACGCGACGCCGCCGCCATGATCTCGCCGCGCGACTGGTCGACCGTCCGCGTCGTCGGCGTGGCGCGGCTGGCGAACTACCTCAAGCGCAAGCTCGAAAACGACGCGAACCTGACGCTGCTCGGCGTGAAAGGCGAGGTCACGAACCTGCGCGTGCAGGCCAGCGGGAGCTGGAACTTCGACGTCAAGGACCGCGAGGCGGTGCTGGCGTGCTTCGCCTTCCCCAGCGACGCCGCGACTTTTCCTCCGGTGCGCAACGGCGAGGCGATCGTCGTCTACGGTCGCGTCTCGACCTTCGAGAAGCGCAGCACGTATCAGCTGGTCGTGCGCCACCTCGAGCAAGAGGGGATCGGCGTCCTCGCCGCGCGGGTCGAGGAGCTGCGCCGCAAACTCGAAGGCGAGGGGCTCTTCCGCGACGAGCGCAAGCGCCGGCTTCCGCGCTATCCGTTCCGCGTCGTGCTGGTCGGTTCGGCGAGCGGCGACGGGACGCGCGACTTCCTCACCCAAGCACGCAGCCGCGCACCCCAGGTGCAGGTCGAGCTGGTCGAGGCGCCGGTTCAGGGTGACGTCGCACCGCAGCTCGTCGCGGCCTTGCGCGCCGCCGCCGCGCGCGCGCCGGACCTGATCGTCCTCGCGCGCGGCGGTGGCTCGTTCGAGGATCTGCTGGTGTTCAACGACGAGCGCGTCGTGCGCGCGATCGTGGCCTCGCCGGTCCCCGTCGTCACCGCGATCGGCCACGAATCGAACACCTCGCTGGCCGACTTCGCCGCCGACCATCAGGCGCCGACACCGTCGACGGCCGCGCAGACCGTGCTGCCGCGCCGCGACGACCTGCTGCGCGAGCTGCGCCGGGACCGCGAGCAGCTCGCCGCCGCGCTGGGCCGGCGGCTCACCCGCGCCCGCACGCTGCTCGACCGCATCGAGCACCGCACGAAGCTGGCCGACCCGGGGCTGTTGCTGGCCGTACGCCGCCAGCGCCTCGACACCGCCGCCGCCGGCGTGCGGCGCGCGTTCGACCGCGATCTGGGTCGTCGGCGCGCGCGTTTGGTCGCGCTCGAGCGCACCTTTCTGCGGCGCTCGCCGGCGGCGCTGCTGAGCGCGCAACGCGAGCGACTGGCCGATCTGCGGCGCCGCCTGGTGCCGACGTTTCTGAGCGTGCGGCGCGCGCAGCGCGACGCACTGGAGCGCCGGCTCGACGCGGCGTTCGGACGGATCGTCGACCGGGCCGGACGACAGCTGGCGGTCGTCGCGGCGCGGCTCGGTGGAGCCGATCCGACGGCGCCGTTGCGCCGCGGCTATGCGATCGTCGCCCGCGCCGACGGGCACGTCGTGCTCGACCCGGCCGACGCACCGCCGGGGACGCGCCTGCACGTGCAGGTCGCTCGCGGAGAGTTCGCTGCGCGCGTCGAATCGGAAGGACCGGATGGCGGAGAACAAATCGGCCTCTTTTGAGGCCTCGCTCACCCGATTGAACGAGATCGTGGCCGACCTCGACCGCGAAGGCGTCGAGCTCGAACGCGCCGTCGCGCTGTTCGACGAGGGACGCACGTTGATCGCCCAGTGTGAGAAGATGCTCGCCGTGGCGGAGGAGCGTCTGCGTCAGGTCGCGCCGAGCGACGCCGTGTCCGTGCCGTCGAACGGCCCGGCCGAGGACCTCGAGAGCGAGGAGACCCCGTTCTGAGCGTCATCGATGACCTGGTCGCCAACGCCGCCGCGCACGAAGCCGATTTCGAGGGAGCGCGTGCGGTCGTGCCGACGCGGCACGTCGCGATCGTGACGTGCATGGACTCGAGGATCGACACCTTCCGGATCTTTGGGCTCGACTCGGGAGAGGCGCACGTCCTGCGCAACGCGGGCGGGCTGGTTACCGACGACGTGCTGCGCTCGCTGGTGCTCTCGCAGCGCCTGCTGCAGACGCGCGAGATCGTCGTCATGCACCACACCGAGTGCGGCCTCCACGGTGCGGACGAAGCCGGGCTGCGGTCGGCGATCGCGGCCGAGACGGGGCAGACGCCGCCCTACGAGTTCGGCGCCTTCGCCGACGTCGACGAGGCCGTCCGGCGAGCGGTCGCGCGGGTACGCGAGCACCCGTTCCTCCCATACCGCGACCGGGTCCGCGGGTTCGTCTACGAGGTCAGCCGCGGTCGCCTGCGGGAGGTCGCAGCCTAGGGATTCACACCGAGGATGCGCTGCAGGAGGGACCTCCCGGCGCGAAGCGGGGGCGAGCAGCCGTTTCCCAGGAGGCGTGCTCCGTGTCACATGAGAAGGGGTCGTTCGCCGGAACGCTTGGTAAGGTACCTACTACGCTCATCCTTTATGATGCCGCGGTCCTTACCTTCGCACCCCGTCATCCGCCCACTCGGTGGCCGTCACCGTGGTCCATTTCCTAAGGAGCGAGTCAAGATGCCCAGACTTCTCGCGCTGGTCATGGTCATTGCGCTGACGGCGTGTGGCGGTGGTGGCGGCGGCGGCGGAACGAACGTTCCTGGTCCCGCACCGACCCCGACTGCGAGCCCGACCCCCGGATCGGGGTCGTCCTCGAAGTACGTGACGCCGACCTTTACGATCAGGATTCCGTCGAGCCCCGCCAGCAGCATGTCCTCTCGGCCGAACTTCGTCTCGGCCGGGGCGCTCTCGGTTTCGATCGCGCTGACCAGCGACTCGGCGGGGATATCAGTCGGAAGCCTCAGCCCGAATCCGAACGTCACGAACGTCAACGGCGGCGGGAGTGAGCCCAACTGCAACTCTGGCTGCACGATCAGCGGGCCGCCCTCGCCGCCCGGCACGGACGCGTACACGATCACGCTCTACACCCTGGCGAATGCCGGTGGGACCGCGCTCGACACCGCCTCACAAAGCTTCTCGATCGTCGAAGGCGGCAGCAACGCCGAGGACATGACCCTCGAGGGCATCCCCGCCTCGCTGTCGTTCACGGCGCTGCCGACGACCTGGAGCGCCGGCGTTGCCAACGGCGGCGGCGCTGGCCTCACGGTCTCCATCACCGCGCTAGACGCGCTCGGCAACACGATCACCGGCACCTACGCCAACGCCGTCACGCTGACCGATCCCGACACCAACGGCGACGGCACGCGCGTCGTGGCGACGACCTGTCCGGGGACGTATCCGACCGGGAACACGGCGATCAGCGCGACCACCGCGAGCTTCACGTCCAGCTCCTCGACGGCGACGTTCTGCTACGGTGGTTTGGCCGAGAATTCGAAGACGCTGACCGCCACCGCGAGCGGCGCGACGAGCGGGACCCGGACGTTCACCCCGATCCTCAACCTTCCGACGTCGGGGACGACGACCGGCGCGTTCGTCGGGACCGACGCGCAGCTCGAAGCGACGACCGGGACCGGCTCGACGGGCACCATCGCCTGGACCGAGACCGGCTGGACCACCACCCCCTACAATCAGACGCTCGCGGTCGACACCGCAGCGTCGACGTGCAGCACCGGCGGCCCGTTGAGCACCTTCGCGACCGTCTCGCCGGCGTTTTCGTCCAACACGACGGTTTTCACCGTCACGTCGGCGAGCCCGTACACGCCCGGCAAGTGCACCGTGCCGGTCTACGACGGCGTTACCGGGACGAACGCGTACACGCCGCCGACCTTCACCACCTCCTACACGACCTCGGGCTTCACCGTCGACGCCCACGAACGCAAGTAGACATGCGGAAGTATCTGGCGTTGGCCGCCGTCCTCGGGGTGACGGCTTGCGGCGGAGGCGGCGGTGGTACGGCCGTGCCGAGCGGAAGCGGCGGGAACCCAACGCCGTCGCCGAGCCCTACACCGGGTAGCGGGACGCAGGCGAAAGTCACGCCGACCTTCCGCATCACGATCCCGAAGGTGATCGCCTCGACGAAGTCGTCGAGCTCGACGAAGCGGCAGACGAAGGGGGTCAATCCCCAGTACATCTCGCCGTCGGTCGAATCGATCTCGATCACGCTGACCGAAGTGAACGGCACTCCACCCGGGGCGTTGACCGGCAATCCGGCCACGTCGAACATCAGCAGCGCCACCTGCAGCAGCGGCTGCACGGTTTCCGGGCCGCCTTCGCCGCTGGGCAGCGACACGTTCGTGCTCACGACCTACGACGCGCCGGGTGGGGGCGGCAACGCGCTCGAGACGAACACCGGCACGTACACGCTGACGCAAGGCATTAACAACGCCGAGACGATCACGCTCTTGGGAATGCCGGCATCGTTCAGCATCGCGAACGTCCCAGCGCCCGGCGTCGACGCGACGCTCTCGTCCACCATCGGTGGACCGGCCAATGCCGGCATCCAGGTCTCGGTCTTCGACGCGGACGGCAACACGCTCACCGGCACATACGCCAACGCGGTGACGGTCTCGGACCCCGATACGAACGGCGACGGCTCGTCCGTGCGGACCTCGGCGTGCCCCGGCACCTATCCGGTCGGGAATCCGGGCGCTAGCTCGACGTCGGTGACGCTGACCTCCGACACGTCGGCTGCTCACTTCTGCTACGGCGGCCTCGCCGAGAACCCGCAGACCCTGAGCGCAAGTGCAAGCGGCGCGACCAGCGGCACGGGCGCTTTCCAGCCTGTGCTCGCCGTGCCGGTCGAGTTGGCCGGCTCGGCGACACCCGCGGATGTGGCAGTCGACAGCGACGGAAACGGGCGGGGTGACATTGCGCTCTTCGCCACGAGCGGCACCGGGAGTACCGGCAGCATCACCTATACCGAGGCGGGCTGGACGGATTCTCCCTACGAACAAGCCCTGGACGGGTTCGCGAACCTCGCCTGCGGCGGCGGCGGCGAGAGCTTCTCGAACTACGCCACCGGCCCCGGTGGTACCGTGAACGGCAGCAGCGGCACCGTGTTCACGGTGACCGCGATCGGCTCGCCGAGCGCCGCCTCGTGTCCGCTGACGATCACCGACGCCCTCCTCAGCAATTCGACCGATAGCAACGGTCTGGGCGATGGCGTGCCGCTGGTGGAACTCGACACCTCGTACACATCCTCGTCGTTCAGCGTCAACGCGCACAAGCGCAAGTAGCTACGGTGGCATCGCCGAGAACGCGCAGACGCTGACGGCGAGCGCGACCGGTGCGACCAGCGGCACGGCGAATTTCCAGCCGGTGCTCAATCCGCCGGTGTACCAGGGGCGCTCTTCGCGACGACCGGCACAACGTCAACGGGCACGGCCGCCGGCACTAACGCTCGGCGCGGGCGAGCAGCATCGTGTGCACGGCAGCGATGATCCGCTCGGCGGCCGGCCGGCGATAGGCGAAGGCGGGCTCTGGGTCCGCCGGCGGGACGACCATCGTCGCGTTCGCCTCGAACACGAGCACGCGCCCGTCGCGGTCGACGCCGAAGTCGATGCCGGCGTAGTCCAGGCCGAGCTCGGCGCTGATGCGTTTGAGCGCGGTCATCGCGCGCGGGCCGAGCGTCGTCGGTAGGTCGGCCAGGAACGCCGCTTCTTCGGTACGGTGCGCCGCCGAATTCGCCATGTCGGCGCTGAAATAGTGCAGCTTCCAGCGCTCGCCGATCGCCAGGTGCAGCGGGTAGAGCCGGCCGTCGACGATCATGACCCGGTACTTGCGGATGTTGCCGTCCGCGCCGCGCGCGTCGAGAAACGAGATCGCGAGCAGTTCGTCGCCCGGCAACTGCGCGAGCGCAGCGGGGAGCGCGGCCAGGTCGTCGACCCGCTCGAAATGCTTGCCGCCATGGTGGCCCGGCGCGCGCAAGAGGAACGGGGGACGCAGGCCCTGGTTCGCGAGTGCCGTGCCGGCGGAGGCGCCGGCCAACACCGCGCGCGGAAAGCGCACGATCGTCGGGGTGAGGACGTCCGGAAGATCGCGCAGCCGCCGCGCGATCGCTTCGCGTCCGGTGGTCAGAACCGCACTCGGGTGATTGACGACCGGCGCGCTCGTCACGCCGAGAATCGCTTGCACCGCCGCGAGCTGCGGCGCGCAGACGTCGGCTTCACCGATCGCGTTGACGACCAGATCGTGCGGTGGGAGTGGGGTAGCCGGATCGTAATGTTCGACGACCAGCGCGTAGGTGAGGAACACGCGGTCGTCGAGGAGACGCCGCGTCACCAGATTCCCGTCGGTGGCCGTCCCGACCAAGAGCACGCGCGTCGGCGTGCCGCGACCGCGGTAGCGCAACTCGGTGATCGGGCGCTGGGCGAAGCCGAGGTCGCGATGGTGCCGCGCCGCGCTCTCCTCTCCGAGCGCCTCCAGCACGGCGGCCAGCCCGTGCTGCGCCAGCGCCGAGGTCGGATCGAGCCGAACGGCGACCTCGTAGTGCTCGCGCGCCGACGCGCGGTCGCCGAGCTGCCCCCGAACGTAGGCCAGATTCACGCGCGACTCGGCGTCGTCCGGATGGCGCGCGACGGCTTCGCCGAACACCGTTTCGGCCTCGGCGAGCTGGTCCGCGTCGAGCAACAGCAAGCCGAGCGCGTTCATCGCGCGCAGGTGGCCGGGGTCGCGCGCCAGCACGTCGCCATACGCGCGCAGCGCGTCGTCCGCGCGCCCCAACGCCTGGATGCAGCGCGCGCGGTCGAACCGCACGCCGACCGAGTCCGGCTCCGCGGCCAAACGCGTCTCGATCGCGTTGAGGGCGATCATCAGCGAGAGACGTGTGGTGAGATCGTGCATGGAACTACGGGGGCGCTTTCGCCGGCGCCGAAGAGGCCCTACGCCACGGCCCGCTCGCGAGGATGCTATGAACGTCGCTCAGATTCGGATTGCTCGGCCGACCGACAAGCT
>JBEKLD010000065.1:0-15493 GCA_050010375.1 Vulcanimicrobiaceae bacterium | reverse complement strand
GCGCTGCCGGCCTCGTCAACGCGAGCGGCACCGTCTTGGCGATCATGCCGCATCCCGAACGCGACGCGTGGACCTTCCAGCACCTCGACGCGAGCCGGGACGCGGCGCGCGGCGACAGCAAAGCGACCTTGGCGCCCTCGGGCGGGATCGTGTTCTTCGCCGCCTTCGCCCGCGCGCTCGGCGTCGGAGCGGCGGCGTGAGCGCGCTGCGCACCTTCGCCGTCTCCCTGACGATCCCGGACAACGAGGCGTTTACGGCGCTCGAGACGCTCGCTCGGCTCGGAATTCCGGTCGGCCGCGTCGCGCGCGCCGACGTCTGGCAGTTCGAGGTCGAGGGCGCGCCAGGCGACCTCGCGGCGGCGGTTGCCTCGTTCGAGACGATCTTCAACCCGAACAAGCACCGTTTGGCCGAGCGTGCGTCCGAGCGGCCGGAGCCCGGCGAGGTGTGGATCGCCCCGCGCGACGAAGCCCCCGCGACCCTCGTCGCGGGCCGTCCCATCCCGGGCGTCCGCGCGATCCGCCGTCGCACGTCGTGGCGGCTGCTCGACGAGGCGGGCCGCCACGTCCCCACCGACGTGCTCGCCCGCGCCGTCGAGACGTTTCTCTGCAACCCCGCGTTCCAGGTAGCAATATTATGATCATGGTGATGGACCGAGCGCAGCAGCATCGTGCGTTGAGCGGAATCTTGTTGCGAGGTCGGACGTGGGGGCCCCGCGATGCGCAGCATCGTGGGGGGCGCGCAGCCTGGGGCGGAGCGCCTTTAAAATGACAATGATGGTGGAGACGCTTGCCCAGCGTTCTGCGCGCAAGAGTGGCGTGGGCGAGATGTACACGATCGCGACGCTTGGGTCGCATTCGGCGTTGCAGATCCTCAAAGGTGGGCACGACGAAGGCTTCAAGACGCTGGCGATCGCGAACGAGGAGACGCAGCGGCTCTACCGGTCGTTCGCGTTCATCGACGAGGTCATCACGATCGAGCGCTACAGCGATTTCATGGGGCTGGTCCCCGAGCTGGAGAAGCGCAAGATCATCATCGTCCCGCACGGCTCGTTCGTGGCGTACCTCTCGCTCGAAGAGCACAAGAAGATGAACATCCCGTACTTCGGGAACAAAGCGGTCCTGGACTGGGAGGCCAGCCGCGAATTGCAGCGGCAGTGGTTGCTGCGGGCCGGGCTGAAGCTACCGCGCCAGTTCAAGACCGGCGCCGAGATCGACCGCCCGGTCATCGTCAAGCTGTACGGCGCGCAAGGCGGGAAGGGCTACATGTTCCTGCGCGACACGCGGGACTTCGAGGAGCGCGCTTCGCTGCTCGCGCGGCAGAACTACATCCTGCAAGAGTACATCATCGGCGTCCCGCTCTACATCCACTACTTCTACTCGCCGTTGACCGGCCGGCTCGAGGTCATGTCGATGGACCGGCGCTACGAGACGAACGTCGACTCGCTGGGCCGCATCCCCTCGGCGGCGCAGGTCGGGATGGACATCGACCCCTCGTACGTCGTGGTGGGCAATCAGCCGCTCTCGTTGCGCGAGTCGATGCTGGCCGAAGCCTACCGGATGGGTGAGGACGTGGTGCGGGTCAGTCAGGAGATCTGCGGGCCGAAGGGCCTCTTCGGCGCCTTCTGCATCGAGACGATCATCACGCCCGACACCCAATTTTACATCATGGAGATATCCGCACGGATCGTGGCGGGTACGAACCTGTTCATCGATGGCTCACCGTACTCGTACCTCAACTACAGCGAACCGATGTCGACCGGACGCCGGATCGCGCGCGAGATCAAAAACGCTCTGCTCTCGAATTCGCTGGATGCGGTGCTGGACGACGGGTTCACCGAACCGCCGGCGTGAGGTGGCAGCCGCGCTGGTCGCGGTTCTGCTGGCGTTCCTCCCGTCGCTTCCGGCCCGCGCCGCGCTCGAGGTCGATCCGAAGGCCCTTTACCGCCAGATGACGCTCGCCTACGACAAGGGCGCGCGCAACGGTTGGCACCTGGCCGACGAGCTGGACTACGATTCGACCGTCCTCGACGCCGGCCGCGCCTACGAGTTGCGGCGCCGCGACGATCCGGAGAACGCCGCGCTGCAAGGCGTGACGGTCGATCTGGCGACGCAGCTGCACTACGACCCGCTGACCAACACCGACGCGGCCGAGTGGTACGTGCGGCTGTCGGCACAGGCGTACGCGACCGACCCGCAGCGCGGCGCCACCGCGCAGGCGCTGCTGGCCAAGCTCGACGCCGAAGATGCCGATCCAAGCCGGCTGGCTCAAGACGCCGACGCCGACGCGCAGGCGCTGGTGCAGACCTACCCCGGCGACGTCCAGGCGCTGCTCGGTGAGGTCGAGGCAGATCTGCGCGCCTACAACCTGACCGGCGATACGCCGTGGCGCACGCTGGCGTTGCAGCGCGCGGCGCAGGCCGACTTCCCGATCGGCTCGGTCCCGGCGGAGGTGGGGAAGGTGCTCTTTCCGATCGTCGACGCGGCGCGCAACGCGGCGCCCGGCTACAGCCAAGCCGAACGCGACGCGGCGCGCGTCGTCGCCTCGCACCGTGCTTCCGCGCATGGGCTGCCGATCATCGGCCACGTCCTCTCGCATCAGGCGTATCTGGTCATCACCGCGCCGGCCGACGAGTACTTCGGGCAGACGAAGCTCTCGCCGCTCGGCGTCGAGAACGAGATCGCCCGCATCGGCAAATACCTCGACGCCGGTTGGGGCGGCCAGATGACGAAGGAGACGCTGTGGGTCGTCGACTCGCTCGACGACTGGCAGCACCAGTATCCGCGCGACTACGAGTTGCCGCGGCTCTACAAGCTGGTCTACGACACCCTGGGCCGCGAGGATACGCCCGAGGCGAAGGCCAAGCGCGCCCAAGTCCGCCGCACGCTGCTGGTCGAGTATCCGAGCTCGAGCGAGGCCAGGAGCTTCCTCGCATCGTAGCGCAAGGCGCCAGGGTGCCGTTCGATCTTCGCGAGGCGCTGGCCGCGCTCGATCCCAGCCGGCTCACGCTGTGCTCGATCGGGAGTCATTCGGCACTCGAGGTCGCGGCCGGCGCGCGCGCGCAGGGGCTGCGCAACCTGATCGTCACCGAGCGCGGGCGCAACGCGACCTACGACCGCCACTTCGCGCGGCGGCTCGACGGCCCAGCGCGGGGCTGCGTGGACGCCACGCTCGAGCTGGCGCGCTTCGCCGACGTGCTCGATGCGGACGTGCAAAAGCGCCTGCGCGCCGAGCAGGTCGTGTTCGTGCCGAACCGCTCGTTCGAGGTCTACTTGCACCAGCGCTATTCGTACGCCGAGATCGAGGAGCGGATGGCGGTCCCCTTCTTCGGCAACCGGCGCCTGTTGCGCGCCGAGGAGCGCGACGAGCCGGAGAACCAGTACGCGCTGATGGACCGCGCCGGGATCCGCTACCCGCGCCGAATCGCCGGCCCCGAGGAGATCGATCGCCTCGCGATGGTGAAGGCGCCCCACGCGAAGGTCTCGTTCGAGCGCGCCTTCTTTTTGGCGCGCAACCCGCAGGAGTACGCCGAGACTGCCGCGCGGCTGGCGCGCGAGGGGATCGTCGACGAAGCCGGGCTGCGCGGCGCGGTCATCGAGGAGTTCGCGCTGGGCCCGACCGTCAATCTCAACTTCTTCTGGTCGCCGATCCTGGGCGAGCTGGAGCTGATGGGGACCGATACGCGGCGTCAGACGAACAAGGACGGCTTCGTCGGCCTCCCCTACCGTCAGGCGCGCGACTTGGCCGACGAACCGATCCGGATGGAAGAGGCCGGCCACATCGCCGCGACGCTGACCGAGTCGATGTTGGAAAAGGCGTTCGATCTGGGCGAGCGTTTCGTCCGCGCCGCGCGCGAGGTCGACGGCGTCGGCGTCATCGGCCCATTCGCGCTGCAGTGCGTGATCGTCAGCGGCCCGCCGAAAGATTTCGTCGTCTACGACGTCTCGCTGCGAATCCCGGGCTCGCCGGGGACCCGCTACACCCCATATTCGTCGTACCGGTGGGGTCGCGACGTCTCGGTCGGCGAACGCATCGCGATGGAGCTGGTCTGGGCCCGCGACCAGGGCCGCCTACCGGAGGTGCTGACGTGATCAAGGACAAGCCACGCGATCCAGTGTCGGCTAACGTCGCCGTGCAATTCTGGTCGCAGCTGCACGCATATGCAAATCCTAGGAAGCAAGGATGGGTACTCTCGAACGGTGGCACGCAGTTCGAGGATGGGGACATGCGCGCGGCGGACGTTACCTACGTCTCGCGCGAACGGTTGCCAACGCTGCCGCGGGGGTTCGGGCGGGTCGTGCCGGAGCTGATCGCCGAGATCCGCTCCAGTCGTCAGACGATACGTGCCGTGCGCAACCAGATCGCCTCATTGCTCGACAAGGGAATCTCCGTCGGAATCTACGTCGACCCAAGGAAGCATCGCGTGGAGATCCATCGTCGTGACGCCAAGCCGGTCGTGCTCGGCGACGACGACATGTTCGAGGTGCCGGACGTCCTGCCCGGGTTTTCCTTCCCGGTGCGCGAACTCTGGCCGGAATGACCGCCGTCGGAGTCCGCCCCGCCACCGTCGTCATCCTCGACTTCGGCTCGCAGGTCAGTCAGCTGATCGCGCGCCGCGCGCGCGAGGCGAACGTCTACTCCGAGCTGCTCCCCTACGATACGCCGTGGGAGCGGATCGTCGAGCGTGCGCCCTCGGCGATCGTGCTCAGCGGCGGCCCTGAGTCGACGCTGGGTGCCGACGCGCTGAGCTGCGACCCGCGCGTGTTCACCAGCGGGTTGCCGCTGCTGGGGATCTGCTACGGGATGCAGCTGGTCGCCAAGCACTTGGGCGGCGAGCTGGTTCCGCTCGACCACGCCGAGTTCGGTCCGGCGAAGCTGGTCCTCGAGCGACCCGACGCGCCGATCTTCCTGGGCGTCCCGCTCGAGTCGCGGGTCTGGATGTCGCATGGCGACTCGGTCGTGCGCGTCCCGGCCGGGTTCACCGCGCTCGCGCACACCGAGCGCTGCGCGATCGCCGCGATGAGCGACGACGCGCGCCGCATCCACTGCGTGCAGTTCCACCCCGAGGTCGTCCACACCGAAGCCGGCACGGCGATCCTCGAGAACTTCCTGCACGCGATCGCCGGGATCGCGCCCACCTGGCGGATGGACACCTGGGTCGACGACGCGATCGAGAAGATCCGCGCGCAGGTCGGCGACGCGAACGTCCTCTGCGCGCTCAGCGGCGGGGTCGACTCCGCCGTCGCCGCGACCCTGGTCGCGCGCGCGATCGGCAAGCAGCTGACCTGCATCTACGTCGACACCGGCCTGATGCGCAAGGACGAGTCGGCCGGCGTGCTGCGCGCGTTCCGCGACGTACTGCACCTCAGCGTCGTCCACGTCGACGCCCAGGAACGGTTCCTCGCGCGGCTGGCCGGCGTCGAGGATCCCGAGGAGAAGCGGATCCGGATCGGCCACGAGTTCATCGCGATCTTCGAGGAACAGGCGAAGAAGATCGAGGGCGTGCGGTTCCTGGTCCAGGGGACGCTCTATCCCGACGTCATCGAGTCGAAGACCCCGGGCTCGAAGGCCGGCCACAAGATCAAGTCGCACCACAACGTCGGCGGTCTCCCCGACCGAATGGAACTCGGGTTGGTCGAGCCGTTGCGCGCGCTGTTCAAGGACGAGGTACGCGAGGTCGGTCGCGTGCTGGGCCTGCCGCACGCGATTGTCGAGCGGCAGCCCTTCCCCGGGCCAGGCCTGGCGGTGCGGATCATCGGCGAGGTGACGCGCGAGCGGCTGGCCGTCGTGCGCGAAGCCGACTGGATCGTCACCAGCGAGATCGACGCCGCCGGCCCGCAGCTCGCGCCGCGCCCGTGGCAGTATTTCGCCGTGCTCACTCCGGTGCGCAGCGTCGGCGTGCAAGGCGACGGGCGCACCTACGGCAATTTGGTCGGCGTCCGCGCGATCACCAGCGAGGACGGGATGACCGCCGACTGGGCGCGCCTGCCGCACGATCTGCTGGCCCGCATCGCGTCGCGCATCGTCAACGAGGTCCCCGGCGTCAACCGCGTCGCCTACGACATCACCTCGAAACCGCCCGCCACCGTCGAGTGGGAGTGAGCGGTGCCGTTGCCGTCTTCGGGGCCTCGGGACACACCGGACGGTTCGTCGTCGCCGAGCTGTTACGCCGTGGACTGAAGCCGCTGCTCGTCGGTCGCGACGAGGCGAAGCTGATCGCGGCCGGCTTTCACGGGCGCGGCATCGAGAGCAGGGTCGCAACCTTCGACGATCCGGCGTCGCTCGAGCGCGCGCTCGCCGGCGCGGCGGCGGTGATCAATTGCGCGGGCCCGTTTCTGGACACGGCCGAGCCGCTCATCACGGCCGCACTGCGCGCGCGAGTCCACTATCTGGACGTCACGGCCGAACAGGCGAGTGCGCTCTCAACCTTCGAACGGTTCGACGCGCCGGCACGCGAGCGTGGGATCGTCGTCCTCCCGGCGATGGGATTCTACGGCGGGTTGGGCGATCTCTTGGCGACGGCTGCCCTCGGCGACTGGACGTCGGCCGAGGAGATCTGCCTCGCGACCGCCCTGAGCAGTTGGCGCCCGACGGAGGGCACGCGACGCACCGGGGAGCGAAACACAGCCCCGCGGCTCGCCCTGATCGATGGACAGCTGAGGCCGCTGGGCACGGGACAGACCCGGTCGTGGAGTTTTCCCGAGCCATTCGGCGAGCAAGACGTCGTCGAGCTGCCGCTCAGCGAAACGATCGCCATCGCGCGCCATCTGCGCGTCGTCGACCTTCACACCTATATCAACGTGGCACCGTTGCGCGATCTCGACGATCCGGCAACGCCGCCTCCGACCGCTGCCGACGAGCGTGGGCGCTCGGAGCAGACCTTCCTGGTGGATGCAACCGTGCGTAGCAAGGCGGCGACGCGCCGCGCGAGGGTACGCGGTCGCGACATCTATGCCGTCACCGCGCCGCTCGTCGTCGAGGCCGCCCAGCGGATTCTCGACGGTGTCGGTGCGGGCGGTGGCGTTTTCGCCGCGGGCGAGCTGTTCGATGCGCCGAACTTCTTGCGGGCGCTCGGCCCGGAGCACCTGATCTTTGTAGATGACGCCGGCTAGGGTCCGTTGCAGGTGTAGTCGAGGGTGATGCTGCACGCGACGAGGTCGAGCCGGTGCGTGCTTTCCTTGGGGCCGATCGTCGTAGGGAAGGTCTTGGTGGGGACGTCGCTCGAGGTGATCGTCACCCGGTATGGTCCGGGCCGCAGGTTGCGGACGCGGTAGTTTCCATTCGCGTTGGTGTAGACGGCCGGTGCGCCGTGGACGTCGCCTTTGTGAAGGAACATCACCTCGACGCCGGGCAGCGGCTGCCCGGTCGTCTTGTCGGTGATCTGGCCGACGACGACGGCGAGTGCGAGGGCGGCGCCGGCGAGCGGCGCCAGACGGCGGGAGTGCATCGTAGAGCCAATATACACCGGAATCCGCGCTGCCGGAGGTATTCCGCGACGCCCCGGCGCACGACGGGCGTCGCACGATGCGAATCCTGATCGTCGGCGGCGGGGCGCGCGAGGACGCGTTGTCCTGGCGGCTCGCCGCGTCGCCCTCGTGCGAGGCGCTCTTGCAGGCGCCCGGCAACGCCGGGACGGCCTCGCGTGGGACGAATTGGCCGGACCTCGCAGCGACCGACGCGCGCGGGATCGCGCGGCGGGCAGTCGCGGAGCGCATCGACCTGGTCGTGCTCGGCCCCGAGACGGCGATCGCCGCCGGCGTCGGCGACGCCTGCCGCGATGCGGGGCTGCTGGTCTTCGGCCCCAATCGCGGCGGCGGGCGGCTCGAGACGAGCAAGGTCTTCGCCAAACGTTTCCTCGAGCGCCATGGGATCCCGACGGCCCGGTTCGTCGCCGTCCACACGCTGGCGCAGGCCACCCGCGCGCTGGCGACGTGGCAGGGCGGCGCGGTGGTGAAGGCCGACGGGTTGGCGGCCGGCAAGGGCGTCGTCGTCTGCGACGACGCGGCGGCTGCGCTCGCCGTGCTGACCGACTGGTACGGTGCGGGCGGCGTCCCCGGCGGCGGACACGACGTCGTCATCGAGCAGCGCCTGGCCGGCCGCGAGGTCAGCGTCTTCGCCCTCGCCGACGGCCGAGCGATGGTCCCGGTCGCGGCGGCCTGCGATTACAAGCGCGCCGGCGACGACGACCGGGGGCCGAACACCGGCGGGATGGGCGCGTACTCGCCGCCGGCCGGCTTCCCGCCCGATCTGCTCGACGTCGTGCGCGAGCGGATCGTCGGCCCGACGCTGCGCGGCCTGCTCGCCGAAGGTGAAGAGTATCGCGGCGTCCTGTACTGCGGTCTGATGCAGACCGCCGCCGGGCCGTTCGTGATCGAGTTCAACGCGCGCTTCGGCGACCCCGAGACGCAGGTGCTGATGCCGCGCGTCAACGGCGACTTCGCGCGCTACCTCGCCTCCGCCGCGGAGGGCGCACTGGAGATCGACGCCGCGACGTGGTCGTCCGACGCTTGCGTCGGCGTCGTCCTGGCGACCTCGCGCTATCCGTACGAGAACACGCCGGTCGCCGGGCTGCCGGCCGACCTCGCGCTCCCCGAGGACGTCGTCGGTTTTTGGGGGCCCTCGACCCGCACGGACAACGTGGTCGCGTCGCCCGGTGGGCGCGTGCTCACGATCGCCGCGCGCGGCGCCGACCTGAGCGCGGCGCGCGCGCGCGCCTACGCGGCGATCGCCGGGCTGCGCGCGCGCTTCCCGGCCGGCACGCCGCTCGCCTACCGTTCCGACATCGCGAGGCTCGATTGAGATGATCCGACTGCGCACCGCGCTGACCGAGCTGCTCGGCGTGCGGGTCCCGCTGCTCAACGCGCCGATGACGCCGCAGGCGGGCGGCGCGTTGGCACGCGCGGTCGCCGAGGCCGGCGCCTTCGGGATGCTCGGCTTCGACGAGGACGAGCCGGAAGAGTCGATCGTCGCGCAGGCGACGATCGTGCGCGAGGCCGGCCTGCCCTTCGGCACCGGCATGGCGGCGTGGGCCCTCGACCGGCGCCCGCAACTCCTCGACCTCGCGATTGGGCTGCGACCGCGGCTGGTCAGCATCTCGTTCGGCGATCCGACGCCGTACGTCGGCCGATTGCACGCGGCCGGGATCCTGGTCGCCGCACAGGTGCAGAGCCGCGCCTGGGCGCGCGTCGCGCTCGACGCGGGCGTCGACGTTCTCGTGGCACAAGGCACGGAAGCCGGTGGCCATACCGGGGCGGTTGGGACGCTGCCGCTGCTGCAACTCGTGCTGTCGATGACCGACCGACCGGTCCTCGCGTCGGGCGGGATCGTGACCGGACGCGGGGTCGCGGCCGTCCTCGCCGCCGGCGCCGCCGGCGCGTGGATCGGGACACCGTTCTTGCTGGCGTCCGAGAGCCGGACGCCGGCCGAGGCGCAGGCGCAGATCATCGCCAGCGACGAGACGCAGACGATCCTCACCAGCGTCTACGATCGCGCGCAAGGCAAACCGTGGCCGGCCGAATTCCGCGGCCGGGCGCTGCGCAATCCGTTCGTCGAGCGCTGGCACGAACGCGAGGACGAGCTGATGCGCACGCCAGCGGCACTCGAGGAGTTCGCACAGGCCCGGCGCGACCGCGACTACCGCCGCGCGCACATCTACGCCGGCCAATCGGTCGGCGCGCTCGGCGCGGTGACGCCGGCCGGCGAGATCGTCCGCCGCCTCGAAGCCGAGACGATCGTGCGGCTCGCGGCGTCGGCGATGCTGCTGGCCGAACGCGACGACTAGTAGGTGAGCGCGAGCTGTTCGCCCGCGGGGTCGGGCGCGAGCGCGCGGTGGGGCGCGAAGTGCACGCCGGTACGCGCGGCGCGCATCCGCTCAGCGACGACGCGCACGTACGCGCTCTCGGCGTAGCGCCCGCCGCGGAAGATGCGCGCGTAGCGCGCGACCAGGTCGGGTCGCGCATCTTCGAGGAAGGCGAAGTACGCGTCGCGGGTGACCTCGCCGAGGTTGAGCGTGTTGTGCCAGACGTGCTGCGCGCCGGCGTCGGCTGCCGCGTGCACGACGCCGGCCAGCGAAGCGAGGCCGTCGGTGAGATCGGGCAGGACCGGCGCGACCGCGACCCCGACCCGGATCCCGGCGCGCGCGAGCGCGGCGACGGCGCGTAGGCGCTGCGCCGGCGGTGCGACCGTCGGCTCGATGCGGCGCGCCAGCTCGGCGTCGAGTGTCGCGATGCTGACGGCGATCCCGACGTCGGCCCGCCGAGCGCAGGCGACCAGCAGGTCGAGATCGCGCACGATCAACGGCGAGCGGGTGATGATGTGGAACGGGCAGCGCGCGTCGCGCAGCGCGGCCAGCACGCCGCGCATGAGCCGATAGCGCCCCTCGATGGCCTGGTACGGGTCGGTCGCGGTGCCGATCGCGATCGCCTCGTTGCGCCAGCTCGGCCGCGCTAGGTCGGCGCGCAGCGCGCGGGCCAGGTTGACCTTGGCGACGATCCGCGCGCCCCAGTCCCGCACGCCGTCCAACTCGCGGTACGCATGCGTCGCCCGCGCGTAACAGAAGACGCACTGGTGCGCGCAGCCCTGGTAGGGGTTCAGCGACCAGCGGAACCCCATCCCGCGCACCCGGTTGAGCGCGCGCTTCGCAGCGACCTCGGCGACGCTGACCTCGCTCGGCCGCCGGACGACCGATAACCCCGGCATCGAACATACGTTCGATACGAAGAGGGGCGCTCCTGGTGGGTGGCCTTAGGTGTTGGTGCGGACGAAGGCGTTCCAGTACCAGACGCCCCAGGCACCGACGGCCGCGGAATAGACGATCAGCACGATCCCCCAGCGGGGCAGCCGGTCGCGCACGCCCAGCGCCATCAGCGCGAAGAGATACGGCAAGAAGTCCAGCATGTGGCGCATCCCGAACTGCACCCAACCGTTGAGGTAGTACAGGAACGAGGGCGCGGCGACCAGCGCCGTCGTGATCCACAGCGCGATGACGACGCGGCGCGGCTCGCGCGCCAGGAACGTCAGCACGAGCGCGGGGCTGGTGAAAGTCAGCGCGACCCCGTTGGTGTTCGGCTTGAGATACGGCCACTGCACGTGCTGCAGCCACTCGACCAGCTCCGGCCCGCGGAAGAAGAACGAGTAGATCTGGTACGGCATGTACGAGATCTGGAACGGCGAGCCGGTCGGCGCGCCCCACGCGTCCTGGTGATAGTAGAGCGTGTGGCCGATGTCGTCGATCGTCCCCCACATCAATTCGTCGTAGCCGATGAAGGCGATCACCGCGGCGGCCAGCACGATGCCGAACGAGCGCAGCTGCGCGAAGCGCTCGTCGCGCGTCGGCGTGACCGCGGCGAAGGCGCCCGTCCACAGCCCCCAGGCGAAGAGCGGGAACGCCGCGACCTCGGGGAAGCGCGCGCCGGCGGCCAGGATCGCGCACAGGCCGACGAGCCAGCCGCGACGGCGCCCGCACAACTCGAGCAGCGCCGCGAAGGCGAAGGCCAAGGCGCACAGGTGCGCCAGGAACCACACGTCGCCGATCTCGGCGCACCACCACACATCGGTGCCGGCGACCAGGAACAGCGAGAGGTAGACCTGCGTCGTCAGGTCGCGCACGCCGAGCTTGTCGGCCAGCATCCAAGCCAGCGCGACCGCGACCGCGGCGAAGACGATCGCGACGATCGTCTGGTTCGCCGCATTGCCCCAGATCGCGACCAGCGGCAGCATGAACAGCGCCGGCACCGGGCCGTCGATGCCGTAGTGGTGGCCGTTGTACTCGACCGCGTCCATCCAGCGGCCCGGCCAGTCGAACCACATGTGGCCGTGCAGCCAGGCGTAGGCGACCCGAACGTAGTTGTTCTGCTGGGTCGAGCGCACGTGCGAGCTGGCGAGGATGACGAGGAAGGCGACGACGGCGGCGACGTAGGCGCCGGGGAGGCGGCGCACCGACACCGCCACCGTCTTCAAGCGTGAGGCGACGGCCATCGGGGTCCCCGGATTCGAGCGTAACCGACGCGCCGCCTGGCGGGTAGTGAGAGAGGCATGTACCAGACACAGCCGCGGTCCAGCACCCTCGGACCGCAGGTCAACACGGCCGGCCTCCTGAGCCAGGTTCTGGGGATCACCGGGGTCGGCTTCCTGATCACCGCGCTCGCCGCGTACCTGTTCCGCGGGATCTCCCCCACGGCAGGGTTGATCGCCTTCATCGGCGCCTTCGCGCTGATCTTCGTGATCCAGGGCGTCCGCCGCAATCCGCAGGTCGCGCTGCTCTGGTTCTACGCCTTCACCTTCCTCGAGGGGGTGGGCCTGGCGCCGACGATCCAGCGCTACGTGCAGGCCTTCGGCCCCGACGTGGTGGTCAACGCGGCCGCCACGACCGGCGTCGGGATGCTCACCCTAGGCGGGATCGCGTTCGTCTTCTCGGTCGACTGGCGGCGCTTCAGCGGGATCGCGTTCGTCGCGCTGATCGCGCTGGTGTTGGTCGGGGTGATCTCGCTGTTCACCCACTGGATCCATCCGACCACCTACGCGTGGCTCACGCTGGGGATCTTCACGCTGATCACGCTGATCGACTTCAGCCGGATTCGGGCCGGCGGCGGCGGCGCGACCGCGGTGGACCTGGCCCTCTCGATCTATCTCGATGCGCTGAACATCTTCATCGCGCTCCTGCAGATCTTCGGCTCGCGCTCTTCGCGCGAGGACTGAAACCGGGACCGCCTTGGGCGGTTCGCGAACAGTGTTCCATGGCGCGCACGTACGACGAGGAAGCGGCCCAACCGGCCGGTGACGTCCTCCACGAGGCGTGCGGCGTAGCGGGGGTCTACGCGCCGGGCGACGACGTCGCTCGCTTGACGTACTTCGGCCTCTACGCCCTGCAGCACCGCGGGCAGGAGAGCGCCGGATTGGCGGTCGGCGACGGCACCCGGATCGACGGCCACCGCCAGATGGGCCTGATCACCGGCGTCTTCGACGAGGAGATCCTGGGCCGGCTGCGCGGCAACGTCGCGATCGGCCACACCCGCTACTCGACGACCGGTAGCTCCGTCGTCGTCAACGCGCAGCCGTTCATCGACACGAGCGACCTGGGGCCCTTCGCCTTCGCGCACAACGGCAACCTGACCAACGCCGACGAGCTGGCAGCACAACTGCCCGCCGAGGCGCGGCTCGAGGCGACCTCCGACTCCGAGATCCTGGCCAAGACGATCGCCTTCGCGCCCGGCGCGACCTGGACCGAGAAGATCAAGGCCGCGATGCGCGTCGCCGAAGGCGCGTACTCGATCGTGTTGTGCACGCGCGACGCCGTCTACGGCTTCCGCGATCCGTGGGGCGTGCGCCCGCTGTGCGTCGGGACCTACGGCGAGTCCGGCTACATGCTCGCCTCGGAGTCGTGCGCGCTGGCGACGGTCGGCGCGCAGTACCTGCGCGAAGTCGCAGCCGGCGAGATCGTGCTGATCGACGAGCACGGGATCCGCACCGAGCACACCGAGATCATCAAGCCGCCGGCGCTGTGCATGTTCGAGTACATCTATTTCGCCCGCCCGGACTCGGTGCTGAGCGGCCGGTCGATCTACATGGCGCGCTACGAGATGGGCCGTGCCCTGGCGCGCGAGCACCCGGTCGAGGCCGACGTCGTGATGGCCGTGCCGGACAGCGCGATCCCGGGCGGGATCGGCTTCGCCGCCGAGAGCGGCACCGCGTACGTCGAAGGGCTGATCAAGAACCGCTACATCGGCCGCACCTTCATCAGCCCCGACCAGAAGATGCGCAGCCAAGGGGTGCAGCTCAAGTTCAACCCGATCGTCGAGAACCTGCGCGGTCAGCGGGTCGTCGTCGTCGACGACTCGATCGTGCGCGGCACGACGACGCCGCGCATCGTCTCGCTGCTGCGCGACGCGGGCGCGCGCGAAGTTCACCTGCGCATCACCTCGCCGCCGATCGTCCACCCCTGCTATCTCGGCGTCGACATGGCGACCTACGCCGAGCTGATCGCCGCTAACCTCACCGTCGACCAGATCTGCGAACGGGTTGGGGCGGACTCACTGGGCTACCTGAGCATCGAGCACCTGATCGCCTCGACCGGCCGTGACCGCGGCGACTTCTGCCTGGGCTGCCTCAACGGCCGCTACCCGAGCCTCCCGGCGCTCTCGCACGGCAGCGTCCAAGCCGACCGTCAACCGGCGCTGAAGAATTAGTCGATCTCCGCGATGACGGGAGCCATGTAACGCCCGCCGCGCAACAGGGAAGCGAGCGCGGCGAAGAGCGAGAGTGCGGCGGCGAAGCTGAACGCCACCAGCAGCCCTTGATGGACCGGCGCCGCGATCAGGTGCGGAAAGAACGTCTTGCCGGTCAGGGCGTCCGCCTGCGCGGGCGAGAGGGTCCGCAGCGTCCCGGTCGGCGCGAGCAGCTGCTCGACCGGATTCACGCCGAGCAGTGCCGCGAAGAGCGACGAGACCGGCGGGAGCGAGGCGACCTGCCGCGCCACGGTCGCCGGCACGCCCTGGCTCTGTAACCCGAGCGCGAACGTCGTCGGCAAACTCCCGGCGAGGCCGACGATCATCAGGGAGAAGAAGACGCCGATCGAGAGCAGCCGGCCGGCGTTCATGAACGTCGCGCGCATCCCCGAGGCGACGCCGCGCTCGTCGGCGGGGACGCTGCTCATGATCGCCGCGGTGTTGGGCGCGGCGAACATCCCCATCCCGACGCCGTTGGTCGCGGTCAGCAGCGCGAAAGCCCAGTACGGAAAGTCGATCGGCAGCAGCAACAACCCGACGAAGCTCAGGGCGGAGATGAGCGCGCCGGCCGTGGCGAACGTGCGCGCGCCGAACCGATCGGAGAGGGTTCCGGAGATCGGGCCGGAGATCAGGAAGCCGAACGTCAGCGGGAGCAGGTAGATCCCGCCCCAGAGCGGCGTGTCGGCGTAGTCGTAGCCGTGCAGCGGCAGCCAGATACCCTGCAGCCAGATCACCAGCATGAACTGGATCCCGCCGCGCGCGATCGACGAGGCGAGCAGCGCGACGTTGCCGGCCGTGAAGGCGCGGATGCGGAACAGGTCGAGCCGAAACATCGGCTCGCTCACGCTGCGCTCGACGACGGCGAACGCGCCGAGCAGCGCCGTGCCGCCGATGAGCAGCACCAGCGTGACGGGGCTGGTCCAGCCCATCGGGTGGTCCTTGTAGGGATGGATGCCATCGGTGATCCCGATCAGCAGCCCGCTCAGACCGACTGCGAAGGTGAGGTTCCCCCACCAGTCGATGCGCTCGCGACGGCGCACGCCGCTATCGCGCAGCTTCAGGTAGGCCCAGACCGTTCCAAACAGCCCGACCGGGACGTTGATCCAGAAGATCGCCCGCCAGTCGATCTCGGCGAGCACGCCGCCGAGCACGAGACCGATGAACATCCCGGCGAGCGCGGCGACTTGGTTGATGCCCAGCGCGAAGCCGCGCCGGTCGGCGGGGAACGCGTCGGTGAGGATCGCGGCCGAGTTCGCGGTGAGCATCGAGCCACC
>JBEKLD010000064.1:0-15547 GCA_050010375.1 Vulcanimicrobiaceae bacterium | reverse complement strand
CGCCGGCGGCGCGGATCTCGTCGAGCCTGAACGGCGCGGTTGCCCGCTTCCCAGGCGGGCAGCGCTCTTCGTCGCTGCCGTGCACGAGCGCGAGCCGCACGCCGGGTCGGTCGAAGTGTGCCCCGACGAACGGCCGGCCCGGTTCGGCCGGTGCATGCCCGAAGCCATAGAGCGTCACGTCGTCGCTCAGCGCGTGCCAGGTCCAGGCCGGCTCGGCGAAGACGCGCAGGTTGGCCGGCCGGTCGCCGCAGGCGTAGATCGCGCGTGCCGCGTACGGGTCGTGGTTCCCCGGCGCGACGAACACCGGGCCGCCGAAGCGGGCCAACTGGGCGAAGACGAAGCGCGCGGTCTGCGGGCCGGCGCGCTCGGCCTCGTAGAGGTCGCCGCCGATCGTCAGGGCGTCGGCCCGGCGCTCGAGCGCCAGGTCGACGATGCGCGTAAAAGCGTCGGCAAGCGCCGCCCGCCGGCGTGCCCCACCCCGCACCTCCGTGAACGCCGTCTCCAGATGGATGTCGGCGGCGTGGACGATCGTCGTCGCCATCTCCACCCACCTTCGCCACGGGCCCGGGGCGGCGCCCTCCGAGGCGAGGGGGCGACGGCTGGAATGTAGCCCAGGCTACATCGGGAGGACCGCGCGACGAGGGCCCGGGGCGCCGCGCCGCTACCTAGTCGAGGGGCGATACCGTCGCAGTTGCTCTCGCACATGAACCAGATTGTCCCAAAGCAATGGGCGTCGGCGGGTATCGCCGTTTTCGCCGCCTTGGCGATCATTGTCGGCGTGCTCGCCGAGCTGTCGTTCCATGTGCGGTCGACTTGGTACGTCGCCTTGTTTGCCGGACTCGCGACGTATATCATCGTGCTCGAACTCGTCGAATTGTGGCGCGACCGCGACCGCCGCGCGTTCAGCTACGGGCAACCGACCGAGGCGGATATCCAGTCGCAATACGAGTGCGTGCAGGGATACGCCGAGGCGCTCGGCTCGATCTATCCTGGAATGCTCGAATCTGCGAACTTCCTCCTCGATGAAGCGAAGAGTGATTTCGAACGCGTCTCCTCCAGTTCCGACAGCCACGAGGAGAAAGCCCGAGTGGTCCTTGGCATCGTGGCTGGCGCCACGAGTGCGTTGGGAATATTCGGTGTCGCTAGGGATGGGAGAACTATCGTACCTTCGCCGCTCGTCATGGACTCCTTGGCACTCATTCTGCTCGCTTTCGTTTGCCTTCTCTACGTCTTACGCGTCAAGCGATATACGCAGCCGAATCTCACAGCGTACTTTGCCGGTGCGATGGTCAGACAGGAACTGCGTGTCGCTCTGGTGCTTTCGCTGACACCTGGCTATGCGAGAATGACGGCGGAGCTTGCACATCGCATCCGCCACGAGCCAAGAGCGATCTTCATCGCCTACATCGCGACCGTAAGCGCGGCTGTCATGCTTCTCCTCAACGCGGCGGTCGTCCCGACCGCGGCTGGAACCCCAAAGGCGGGGCCGACCGTTTTACCAGGTGGAACGGGAATGACGTCCTCCGGGGCGAAATGGCGCTGACTATGTTCCGGGCCGAAGATCCGCAATCCACCGAAACGGTGAGCCCCGGTAGCGACGAGCGCCCGACGCCGAAACCAACACCGGGTCCCTTCTCCCCGCCTCCCATGCCTCCCATGGTTGAGACCGTTCGGTGATGGAGGGCGATAGGGACGCCTAGCTGGGTTTCGCAGGCGCGTTCTGCGCAAGCAGCTCGCGCAGGCGCGGTTTTTCGACTTTGCCCATTGCGTTGCGGGGGAGGGCGTCGATCGGGAAGAGGCGTTTGGGGACCTTGAAGCTGGCCAGGCGTTCGCGCAGCGTCGCTAGGACGAGCTCCTCGTCGTAGTTGGCGTCGATCTCGACGAAGGCGACCGGGATCTCGCCGCGAGCCGGATCGGGCGCGCCGACGACGGCGGCGGCGAGGATGCCGGGGACGCGCAGCAACTCCGTCTCGACCTCGATCGGGTAGACGTTGAAGCCGCCGCTGATCACGAGTTCTTTGAGCCGGCCGTTGATCGTGTAGCCGCGCTCGGGATCGAAGCTCGCCAAGTCGCCGCTCTTGTACCAGCGCGTCGCGTGCGCGCCGGTGACGAACGCCGCCTCGGTCGCGGCCGGGTTGCGCCAGTAGCCGGTGAAGACGTTGGGGCCGCGCACGAGGATCTCACCGGCGTCGCCCGGCGCGATGTCGGCGCCGCTCGCGTCGGCGAGCCGCACCTCGACCTGCGGCATGGGAAAGCCGACCGTGCCCGCGTAGCGCGGTCCTTCGTAGCGGTTGCTCAGCGCGAAGCCGAACTCGGTCGCGCCGTAGCGCTCGAGGATCGACTGCTCGAAGCGCTGCGCGAACGCTTCGTGGACCGGCGCCGGCAGCGCCGCCGAGCCGGAGACGAACAGCCGCACCGCATCGAAGCGCGTCCCGGCGGCGGCGTGTTCGAGGATGCGCACGTACATCGTCGGGACGCCGAAGAACATCGTCGCCTCGCCGCGCGCGAGCGTCGCGATCACGTCGTGCGCGTCGAAGCGCTCGCGCAACCGGATGCGGCCGCCGGCGACCAGCGAGCCGTTCAGCCCCGCGCCCAACCCGTGGACGTGGAAGAGCGGCAGCGTCAGCAACAGCGTGTCGGCGCTCGTCCAGCGCCAACCCGCGGTGAGTTGATCGCCGATCGCGCCGAGGTTGCCGTGGCTGAGCGCCGCGCCCTTCGACCGCCCGGTCGTGCCGCTGGTGTAGATGAGGATCGCGATTTCCTCGGCACGCGGCGCGACGGCGTCGGCGATGGGCGCGATCGACGGATCGTGCGCCCAGGCCTCGATCTGCGCGAGATCGATTCGCGAGCGATGGGCGGCGACGAACGGCGCGCTCTGCTCGGAGACGCAGACCACGGCCGGTTCCGCGTCCTCGAGCACGTGCTCGAGGTCGGCGGTTCGGTAGAGGACGTTGACCGGGACGACGATCGCGCCGGCGCGCAGACCGCCGAGATACGCGTAGACGAAGCCGGGACGATTTTCGGAATAGATCGCGATCCGGTCGCCCGGCTCGACGCCGGCGGCGCGCAGTTTCGCCGCGACGCGCAGCGAGGCCGCGCGCAGCGCGCCGTACGGAACCTCGTCGAGGGCCAACGCGTCGGGGCGCGCGGCAGCGTGCGCGTCGAGCGCCGCGAGGATCGAGGTCGTCATACGCCGAGCTGGTCGGCCAGCTCGTGCAGGTCGCGGACGCCGAGGTCGACGCCGGGCGCGGCGCTGCGGTCGGCGGGGTGACCGGGTCCGTATTCGTCGGGTCGTGCGACGAACGCCGTGCGCAGACCGCACGCCTTGGCGGCCAGCAGGTCGCTGTTGTGGGCGGCGACGAGCATGACCCGCTCGGGCGTCGTCGCGAGCAACTCGACCGCGCCGCGGTAGACGTGCGGATCGGGCTTGTAGTGGTGGAAGAGTTCGGCCGAGAAGATCACGTCCATCGGCAGCGGCGCGCCCTTGGCCAGATCGACCAGCAACCGCACATTGCCGTTCGAGAGTGTCCCCAACACGAAGCGCGTGCGCAGCCGCGTCAGCCCGGCGACCGTGTCCGACCACGGGCGCAGCCGGTGCCAGCGGTCGACGCACCAGCGCCGCGCCTCGTCGTCGAGCGTGTCGGCGACGTGGAAACGCTCGCACAGCGCGTCGAACGAGCTGCGGTGCAGCGCGTCGAGCGGCGTCCAGGGCAGCTCGCCGCTGCGCACCCGGTCCATCGACGGGACGTAGGCGGCGCGCCAGACGTCGACCAGCGCTCCCCAGTCGATCGTGACGCCGCGCTCGCGGCCGAACGCGGTCAGGTCGGCGATCAGGCTGCCGCGCCAGTCGACCAGCGTCCCGAAGACGTCGAAGACCAGCGCCTCGAGGTCGTCCACGTTCACGGTGCGCTCGGGCCGAACAGGGCCCAGAGTTCGCCGGCGCGGTCGTGCAACGCCGGCGCGTCTTCGGCCAGCACGTAGCCTTCGTGCACCAGCGCAGCGGTCGCTCCGTCGTACGCGCGCAGGTAGCCGGTGCGATCGCCGTAGCGTTCGACGATCGATGGCCGCGGGTCGTTGGCGGCGACGCGCGCGGCGTGCGTCGGCGAGAATGGGACGAAGCTGCCGAAGAAGTCGACCAGCCGGTCACCGAAGCCCGTCTGCGGTGTGCGCAAATTCCAACCGGTGTAGGTCGCCAGCGGGACGGCGATCTCCGGCAGACGCAGCGCGCCGAGGTCGATCCCGTCGTTGTCGGATCGCGGGACGAGCGTGACGTACGGGTCGCCGACGCCGGGTGGTTCACGTTCGTCGATCCCCGCGTTCCAGTGCGGGCCGAAATCGTAGCGCCAGGTGCGGTGCAACGCGACCGGCGTCGGCGCGACGAGCCCCGGGATCGCGGGGATGGTCCAGGCCTCCGGCGTGACGAGCGTTCCGTCGGCGATGGTCGGATACCGGCTCGGCGGCGGTTGCGCGCCGAAGCGCACCCACGAGTCGAGGTGCACCAGCAGCGCGCGCTCGACCCAGCGGTAGTCGAGCGGGTCGGTGAGCTGGCGCATCCCGGCGCGCAGCGACGGGGCGAGATTCGGGATGTGCATCCCGCCGGCGATCGCGTAGAAGCGCACGTTGTCGGGGAGCACGACGTCGCGCTTCCCGTCGTCGCTGGTCGTCATGAGCGAGGCCGTCCGTCCCCAATACTCGTGCGAGGTGTCGATGTCGATCACTTTGACGTCTGGCGGGAGCGGCCACTCCGCCTCGTGGAACGGCGGGATGTCGGTCGGATAGAAGAACGACGAGAAGTCGGCCGCGTCACGCGACGGCTGCGCGAAGCGGTGATCGAAGCTCCCCAGTGCCGGGCCCGAGACGATCGGCATGATCGCGTCGAAGACCGGCCGCCCGTCCTCGTCGGCGTCGAAGCCGCGTTGCACGAAGGTGCGCAGGACGCGGCCGCTCTGCGAGATTCCGAAACCGTAGGCGCGCTCGACGTGGACCGGTGCGCTCGGATCGTGCTTCAGGTACGCGACCGTGTCGCGGATCGCACCGAGGCCGAGTCCGACGACGACCGGATCGCGCGCCCGGTAGACCAGCTCGTAGATGTGGCCGGGGACGAAGCCCTCGTCGAGCGCGATCGCACGGTCGTCGTCGGCGAAGTGCCAATGCGCGCGCGGGATCGGGTGGCGCGGCACCATCACGTCGTCGCGTTGGGTCAGCACGTTGGCCGGATCGTTCTCGTCGAAGACGCTATACGGCGTGTGGCCACGGTCGGCGATGTCGTGCTGGGCCGTCGGCGCGTCGACGTGGAAGTCGCTGCGCACCAAGCCGGTGATCGTCTTCCCGCCGGCGGTCGCGACCGGCGTGCGCAGCCCGAGCAGGCCGCCCTGCGTGGGGACGTCCCACTGCCAGCCGACGGCGACGACGGTGAAGCCGTGGCGCATCAAGAAGCCGTCGCCCAGGTCGTCGGGTTGGCTGGGATCGCTGGCAAAGTGCCCTCGGTTGAGCGCCAGCGCCGTCGCGTAGCCGCGGTTGGGGATGTCGATCACCGCGGCGCCGTTGCCGCGCGCGGGGTCGCGCGGCGCGAGGATGATGACGTCGTCCGACGAGACGACCTCGCCGTTCGCATCGCGTGGCGCGAGGTCGAGATCGACGATCCGCCGGTTCGCGACGGTCCCGGGGCGGTCGGCGAACCACAGCCGTCCGACGATCTTCTCGTACGGTCCGACGGTGCCGAAGGATGCGCCGCCGGCCAGCGGCGTGCGCGAGACGATCTCGAAGCGGGTGACGTGCGCCGCCGCGGGCAGCGCGGCGCCGCCGACGAGCAACGCCGCGAGCGCGGCGCGGCCGAGCGCGCGGGCGGCGGTCAAGTCAGGTACTGCTGATACCAAGCCAACGTCCGCGTCCAGGCGTCGTTGGCCGGTCCGGCGACGTAGCTCGCTCGCGTGTCGTCGAAGAACGCATGGCCGGCCTCGTCGTAGATTTTCACATCGTGCGGTGCGAGGAGCCGGTCGAACATCGAGCGCACGTCCTCGGGTTTGATCGACGTGTCGCGCGCCCCGAAGCTGCCCATCAGCGGCGCATGGATCCGCGGGGTGAAGTCGAAGGTCGACGCCGTCGTCGCTGCGGCGCTCGCCAGCCCGGGCCGCACGTTGCCGTAGAACATCGACCCCGCCGCGAAGTTGGTGACGCCGATGAGCTCCTGCAGCAGCAGGCCGCCGCCCATGCAGAAGCCCATCAGCCCGACCTTCGCTTCAGGAACGACGCTCGCGATGTCCTCGCGCGCGGCGAGGATGTCGGTCACCACGAAGCCCTGCGCATTCATCTGCTGCGCGAAGGGGCGGAACGTATCGACGGAGGTCGCGCCATCGCCGCTGGGCGCGTTGAGCCGCCCGTACAAGAACGGCGCGATCGCGATGTAGCCGGCCTTCGCCAGCCGGCGCACGACGTCGCGCAGCTGCGCGTCGACGCCCCAGATGTGCTGCACGACGACGACGCCCGGCGTGGTGGGGGTCAGCGTGCGCGGATGGGCGACGTAGGCGTCGATCGGGCCGCCCGCCGGCGTCTTGATCTTCTGGGTGGTGGTCCGGATCGCCGGGTCGTCGGGTGCGACGAGCGGCGGATGCGGTTGGCCGAGGGTTGTCTGCGCCGCGGCGGCGCCGGCGTTGGCGACCGCCAAGGCGGCGCCGCTCCCGAGTGTTATGAAGCCGCGGCGCGATACCTCAGCGCTGGTCGCGTCGAGCGGGTCGGTCAACGGGTCGGACATCGAAACCTCCTCACCTGCAGGGGCGCGAGGGTGCTTCGGCCTGGCGGCGGGAAGCCCTCGGTATGAACCGGCCGAGCTTTCTGCTCGGCGTCGCCGCCGTGAGCGCCCTCGGAGCCGCTCCGGTCCGCGGCGCCGATACCTACGCCAGCACCGTCGACGACCTGGTCGCGGCGAACCGGATCCTGGCGCAGTTGAACGTCGTCGACGGCTTCGGCCACGTCAGCGCGCGCGACCCGCGCGATCCGAGCCACTACCTGCTCGCGCGCAGCATGGCGCCGGCGCTCGTCACGCTCGCTGACATCCAGACGTACGACCTGCAGAGCCGCCCGCTCGACCCCAACGCCCGCCCGAGCTACCTCGAGCGCTTCATCCACGGCGCGATCTACGCCGCGCGCCCCGACGTCCAGGCTGTCGTGCACAGTCACACCGAATCGGTGATCCCGTTCGCCGACACCGGCGTCCCGCTGCGCCCGATGTTCCACATGGCGTCGTTCCTCGGGACCGGGGTGCCGATCTTCGAGATCCGCGACACCGGCGGACCGGCGACCGACATGCTGATCAGCAACGCCGAGCTGGGCGCCGCGCTCGCGCGCACGCTTGGAACTGCGAACGTCGCGCTGATGCGCGGCCACGGGATGGTCGCCGTCGGAGCCAGCATCCCCGAGGCCGTCTTTCGCGCTTACTACACCGGCGAGGACGCGCGCCTGGAAGCCGAAGCGTTGCGCCTGGGGACGCCGACCTACCTCAACGCCGGCGAAGCGGCCCACTCGACGCAGACGAATGCCGCGTTGATCGGCCGCTCGTGGGCGCTTTGGAAGCACTCACTGCCGGCGAGCTGAGAAGGCTTCTCCATGGCGCACCGGAGTTCGCGACGCGAGTTCGTTCGGACCGTCGGCGCGGCGGCCGGCGGCGTGGCGCTGACCGGCGCCCTGCCTGGGGTCTGGGCGCCCGCGAGCGCGGCCGAGATCTTCAAAGTCGGCTTCATCAGCCCGCGCACCGGTCCGTTGGGGAGCTTCGGCCAGGGTGATCCCTACGTGCTCGACGTCGCCCGCAAGGCGCTGGCGAAAGGCCTCACCGTCGGCGGCAAGACCTACGCGGTCGAGATTCTCGACCGGGACAGCCAATCCGATCCGGCGCGCGCCGGTCAACTCGCCAACGAGCTGATCGCGAGCCAAGGGATCGACTTCATGTTGGTGACCTCGACGCCCGACGTCGTGAACCCCGTCTCGGACGCTTGCGAAGCGGCCGGCGTTCCGTGCCTGGCGACGGTCATGCGGTGGGAGGCGTGGTACTTCGGTCGCGGCGCCAAACCCGGCCAACCCTCACCGTTCAAGTGGTCGTACGCGTTCGGTTTTGGCGTCAGACAATTCTTCGATTGCTACATCTCGCAGTGGCACCTGATCCCGACCAACAGGAAGGTCGGCGTCATGTACCCCAACGACGCGGACGGCAACGCGATCCGCGCCCATCTGATTCCCGATTTGGAGAAGGCCGGCTTCACCGTCGTCGACCCGGGCGGGTACGAGGACGGCACGACCGACTACTCCTCGCAGATCGCGACGTTCAAGGCCGAGCAGTGCGAGATCTTCAACACGTTCGCGATCCCGCCCGACTTCGCCACCTTCTGGCGGCAAGCCGCGCACCAGGGCTACGCCAAGATGGTGAAGATCTGCCAGATCGCCAAGACGGGTCTCTTCCCCGGTACGGCCGAGGCACTCGGCTCGCTCGGCGACAAGCTCGCCAGCGGCTGCTCCTGGCATCGCGACTTCCCGTATTCGTCGACGGCGACTGGTCTGAGCTCGCGCGCTCTCGCCGACGGCTACGAGCACACGACGGGCCGGCAATGGAACCAGCAGCTCGGCGCATCGTTGTCGCTGTTCGATGTCGGCTTGGAAGCGCTCGAGAAGAGCGGCAATCCCAAGAACAAGGCCGCGGTGGCGAGGGCGATCGCCGGGCTCGATGTGACGACCATCGTCGGTCAGGTCGACTTCGCCAACGGTCCGGTGCCGAACGTCGCGACGACGCTCATCATCGGCGATCAATGGGTCAAGTCGAAGCCCGGCAGCAAGTACCAGTTCGACCTCGCGATCACCGAGCACTCGGGAGACGCGCGCGTTCCGATCACGGGCAAGCTGCAGCCGTACAACGGCTAGTCCTTCGCGAGGGCGGCAACACTTCAGCTCGGGCTGAAACGTCCCGGTGCTATGATGCGGGCATGAACCGACGCCCGCGGACTTCCTACACGGCCGAGCCCGACGTCGCCGAGGTCGCCGCGCTGCTCGCCGAGCCGACCCGCGCGGCGATCCTGTTCGCGTTGCTCGACGGCCGCGAGCGGCCGGCCTCGGAGCTCGCGTCGCGCGCCGGGGCCTCGCCGCAAGCGGCGAGCGCGCATCTGGCGAAGCTCGTCGGCGGCGGGTTGCTCGCCGTGACGGCGGCGGGCCGGCAGCGGCTCTTCCGCCTCGCCTCACCCGACGTCGCGCACGCGGTCGAAGCGCTGGCCACGCTCGCCAAGCCGGCGCAGGTCGTCGCACTGAGTCAGACCACGACGATGCAGCGGCTGCGCGCCGCACGCTCCTGTTACGATCACCTCGCCGGGCGGCTGGGCATCGCCGTGACCGATCATTTCCTCGAGCGGCGCGCGTTGCGGCGGGTCGGCGACGCGTTCGAGCTGACCCGCCACGGTGCGACGGTCTTTCGCGAGTTGGAGATCGACGTCGAGCGCGCGCCCACCGGCCGGCGGCCGTTCGCGCGCGCCTGCACCGATTGGACCGAACGCCGCCCGCATCTCGCCGGCCTGCTCGGCGCGCGCATCTTGCACCGGTTCGTCGCGGCGGGCTGGCTGGCGCGCAACGCGAGCGATCGCGCCTTGCGCATCACACCCGAAGGCCAGCGAGAGCTCGAGCAACGCTTCCGCATCCGCTTCTAGCCTGATGGACGAGTTGACGCCGTTCACCGCGGTCACGGCCCGCGACCCGTATCCGTATTACGGGCGGTTGGTGCGCGAGCGGCCGTTCTATCGTGACGACGCGTTGCACAGCTGGGTCGCGGCGAGCGCGGCAGCGGTCGAAGCGGTCTTGACGAGCAGCAGCCTGCACGTGCGGCCGGCGTCCGAACCGGTTCCGGCGGCCCTGCGCGGGACGCCGGTCGGCGACGTCTTCGCGCGGCTGGTGCGCATGAACGACGGCCTCGATCATGCGGCCTTGAAGGGCCTGGTCGGCCGGGCGCTCGAGTCGCCCCGCCCGCACGATCTGCGCGCCGTCGCCGAGTCCTGCGCCTACACGACCTCGCACATCCTGGTGGCGGATCGACCCGAGACGGTGACGGAGTATCTCTTCGAGCTGCCGGCCGTCGTGCTCGCGACGCTGCTGGGGCTCGCACCCGATCCCCACACCGTGGCCTGCGCGCGGGACGTCGCACGAGCGATCGGTCCCAACGGCGCAGGCGACGATGCGGCGCGGGGCGCCGTGGCGGTCGCGGCGCTCGGCGAGGCGTTGCGCGCGAGCATCACCGCCGCGCCGCGGTCGCTGTCGGGTTTCATGCTGCGCGACGCCCAGCGTTACGGGTTCGCCGAGGCCGCCGTCATGGCAAATCTCATCGGGTTCTTCTTTCAAAGTTACGACGCGACCGCCGGCTTGATGGCGAACGCGCTCGTGGCGCTCGGCGCGGTGCCCGTACGGTTGCGCACTGCCGCGGATCACGATCCCGTCGCGCTGGAGAACTTCCTGGCGGAGGTCGCGCGCTACGACGCACCGATTCAGAACACGCGCCGCTTCGCGGCGGAAGCGACGGTGGTGTTGGGTTCGACCGTCCGTGAGGGCGAGAGCATCGTGGCGATCCTGGCGGCGGCGAACCGAGACGCGTCGATCAATCTCGATCCCGACCGCTTCGATCCAGATCGCAAGGAGCGCCGCAGTTACACCTTCGGCGCCGGCGAGCACGCCTGTCCGGGCGCACGCTTGGCGCTGACGATCGCACAGGCGGGTATCTCCCGCTTGCTCGCGTGCGGGATCGACCCGGCGGCGCTAACGACCGTGGGCTATCAACCCTCGCTCAACGCGCGTATCCCGGTTTTCGCCCACTTGTGAGGACGGTTTCTTCAGCGGGTACACGCACGCTAAGAGAGTCGGTGTTCCTGGAACTCGCTCAAACATAGAGCGAGCAAGCGCGTCGAGCGGTTCGGTGTCGAGGCGATCTCGGTTCACGAGGATATTGTCTCGATGAAAGACTGGACGATTCGTCAACTCATCATCGGAAGTTTCGGCGTCATTTTGGCGCTGATCGTCGTCACGGGCGGCGTCGCTGCGATACGGCTTGCGGCGGTCCAGCACGAAGCGGCGAACCTGCAGCGCGACTCGCTGCCCGGCGTCTATCAGAGCAGCGCCATGTTGGCCCTCTGGGAAGTCAGCCATGAGTTGACGATCGTGCGTGCCCTCCAGCCGGACACGCGCTTGCACGGCATCATCGACCGGCACTTGCAAGGTAACACGGTCCTTCTGAACAACCTCAACGCCGAGTACGGGGCCGCGCTCTTTGGCCCGCGGGACCGGGAGACGTTTCAGGCCTACAACGACGCGCGCGTGGCGTACGAGCGTTCTCGGCCCGATTTCCTGGCGCAGCACTTCGACGCCAGGCCAAGCGCGGTGGCGATCGCGGCGCGCAACCGGTTTCGCCGGACGTTCGGGGTGATGCATAACACCCTCGAGACCATGATCGCGTTCAACGAAGGGAACGCCGACGCCTCAGCGGCGACGATCAAGGACGACACGAATATCGCGAACATCAGCATCTTGGGGAGCATTGCGATCGCACTGATCCTCGCGTTCGGGTGCGGCTATTTCTTGCTCCGGCGGATCACGGCGACGCTCGGCGACGTCGCGGTTATCGCGAAACGAATCGGCGATGGGGACCTGACCGTGAATACGACGTCGAGAGCGCGTCGCGGCGAGATCGGCCTGCTCACCCAGGCATTCGACACGATGGTCGCGTCCTTGTCGCTGCTCGTCGGTCAGGTACAGCGCTCCGGGATCTCGGTCAGCAGCTCGGTGACCGAAATCGCCGCGACCGCCAAACAGCAACAGGCGGCGGCCAGCGAGACGGCTGCGACGGTCACGGAGGTCGGGGCCACCTCGCGTGAGATCGCCGCAACGTCCAGGGAATTGGTCAAGACGATGGGCGAGGTTTCGCTGGTGGCCGAGCAGACCGCGGCGCTGGCCGGGAACGGGCAGGCCGAGCTCGCCCGGATGGAAGAGACGATGCGCACCGTGGTGGACGCCGCCACCTCGATCAACGCGAAGCTCGCGACGCTGAGCGAAAAGGCGGGGAACATCACCCTGGTCGTCGCCACCATCACGAAGGTCGCCGACCAGACCAATCTGCTCTCGCTCAATGCGGCGATCGAAGCGGAGAAGGCGGGCGAGTATGGGCGCGGATTCTCGGTCGTCGCGACCGAGATCCGGCGCCTCGCCGATCAGACGGCGATCGCGACCTTCGATATCGAGCAGATGGTGCGGGATATCCAATCGGCGGTCTCGGCCGGCGTGATGGGGATGGACAAATTCTCGGATCAAGTGCGCCGCGGCATGCAAGAAGTGCAAGCGGTGGGTGGACAGTTGGCTCAGATCATCCATCAGGTCCAGGCGCTGGCACCGCAGGTCGAGTTCGTGAACGAGGGGATGCAAGCGCAGGCGGGGAGCGCGGAACAGATCACGCAGGCCCTCGTGCAGTTGAGCGAGGCCGCAAAGCAGACCGTCCAGTCACTCCAGCAATCGGGCCAGGTGATCGACGAGTTGAGCAACGTCTCGACCAGACTGCGCGACGGCGTCTCCGGCTTCAAGTTGGGGGCGGCGGCGTGACATGCTGTTCCTGTTGTTCGAGTTGGGGTCTGACCGGTACGCGCTGGAAGCGAGCCTGATCGTCGAGGTCCTGCCGCTGGTCGACCTCAAACGGATCCCGCGGGCGCCGCCCGAGATCGCCGGCGTCATGCGGTATCGGGGTGCGCCGGTGCCGGTCGTCGACCTGTGCCAAGCCGCGCTGGGCCGGCCGTCGCTCGCACGATTGAGCACCCGCATCGTGCTGGTGCGTTCCTCGGGCGAGGACGGCCGGGAGCACGTTCTCGGGCTGATCGCGGAAGTGGCGACGGAGATGCTGCGCCGCGACCCCTCCGACTTCGTCCCCTCCGGGGTCGCGAACGCGGCTGCTCCGTACCTCGGTCCGTTGACGCCGGATGCGCGCGGGCTGATTCAGCGCATCGACGTCGATCGGCTCCTTCCGGAAGCGGTGCGCGCCCTCGTCTTCGAACAGCGGGTGATGGCGTGACGGTCGGCCTCGAGTTCGAACGCCTCCTGCAAGACGCGATGGGATTGAATCCCATCTCGATCGGCACGGCGACGGTCGAGCGTGCCGTGCTGGGGCGCATGTCGGCCTGCAAGCTGCCCGATCCGAGCCTGTATTGGCAACACCTGTGCGCATCGGAGGACGAGTTCTTCGAGCTGGTCGAGGCGGTCGTCGTTCCCGAGACCTGGTTCTTTCGTGACGACCAGGCGTTCGCGGAGCTGACGCGGATCGTGGCGCGCGAGTGGCTACACGACCGGCCGCAACGCACGTTTCGCGTCTTGAGCGTGCCTTGTTCGACGGGCGAGGAGCCCTATTCGGCCGCGATGGCGCTGCTTGACGCCGGGATCGCGGCGGACCGCGTGCGCATCGAAGCCGTCGACATCAGCAAGCGGGCTCTCACGCAAGCCCGTCGCGCCGTGTACGGGCAGAATTCATTTCGCGGCTCTGACCTTACGTTCCGCGAGCGCCATTTCGAGCCCGTCGCCGGACTCTATCGGCTCCGCGCCGGCGTCCGCGAGGCGGTTGAGTTTCAACACGGCAATCTTCTCGCCGCCGATTTTCTGCTCGGGTCCGAGATCTACGATGTGATCTTTTGCCGCAACGTGCTGATCTACTTTGACGAGGCGACGCGGAATCGGGCCGTCGACGTACTGCAGCGCCTGCTCAAGCCGGACGGGGTGCTGTTCGTCGGTCCGGCCGAGGCGGACTTGATGCTGCATCGCGATTTCGTCTCGTCGAAGGCACCGATGGCGTTCGCATTTCGCAAACAGGATGACACGCGCACGGTCGGGTCGCCGCGGCGGACGCGCCCCCAGCGGCCGCGTGCTGCCAGCCCCCGGGTCAGCGGGCCGCGTGAGCTCGCCGCGACCTCGACGCCGGTCATGACGGCGCCACCGCGTACGCAGGAGACGCCGGCGAGCGACATCGAGAGCGCGGTGCGACTCGCCGACCAGGGTCGGTTCTCCGAGGCGGTTCGCGTCTGCCAGGAGCACGTTCGCGCCCATGGTCCGTCGGCCCGGGCGTTCAAGCTCATGGGCATGATGTGCAATGCGACGGGCGATCTCGCCGACGCCACGGCGAACTTTCGCAAAGCGCTGTATCTCGACGCGAACGACCTCGAGTCGCTCATCCACCTCGCCTTTCTGGCGGAGAAGCAAGGTGATGTCGCCAGCGCACGAGTGCTGCGTAGTCGTATGCGGCGGCTGGAAGTCACCGATGGGCACTGAACCGAGCGCGCCCCACGCCAAGGTCGACGATTGCTGGAATAGGATCGGCGTGAGCGGAGACGCCAGCTGTCCCGAGCTCGAGAAGCACGTCCATTGCCGCAACTGTCCGGTGTATTCACAGGCTGCCATCGCCCAGCTCAACGTCGCGATCCCGGCGGGCTACCTCGAACGTTGGACGGAGCACATCGCGCAGACGCGGGCTGCACCCGAGGACGAATCGAGCTCGTGCCTGGTCTTTCGTATCGGTGCCGAATGGCTCGCCTTGCCGGTCGCGCAGGTCAAGGAGATCGCCATTACCCGCACGATACAGCCGTTGCCCCACCGGCGTGACGGAGTCGTGCTCGGTCTGACCAGCGTCCGGGGCGAGCTGTTGACGTCCATCTCGCTCGAGCACCTGATCGGTCTCGAGCCGGTCGTGGAGCGAGCGGCGGCACGCCACGCTTGGAGCGCGCGGCTGATCGTGGTCGAGCATCAGGGGGCGCGCACGGTGTTCCCGGTCGACGAGGTGCACGGAATCGTGCGTTTTCAGGCCGGCGATCTCACCGCGGTGCCGGCTACGGTCGCGAAAGCCTCCGCCAGCCACATCCGCGCGCTGCTCCCCTGGCAGGATCAGGCGATCGGCGTCATCGACGAGTGGCTGCTGCTACGCAGTGTCGACCGGAGTCTGGGAACATCGACGGCGATCTGAGCCAGCTCTCGATGCTGGAGCTGTTCCGCTTGGATGCGCAGACGCAGGTGCAGGCCTTGAACGACGGTCTGCTGGCGCTCGAGCGCACTCCCAGGGCAGCCGATCGGCTCGAGGCGTGCATGCGGGCCGCGCATTCCATCAAGGGTGCGGCACGCGTCGTCGGGCTAACGGTCGGCGTCGGTGTCGCGCACGCGATGGAAGAGTGCTTCGTCGCGGCGCAGCGCGGGAGCATCACGCTCGGTCGCGAGGAGATCGACGTGCTCTTGCGTGGCACCGACCTGCTGGGCGGCGTCGCCGTGACGGAGGCGTCGGACGTCGAACGGGGGGCTGACGAGAAGCGCGGAGAGGTGGAGCAGATCCTCGCCGAGCTGGCCGTCGTGCTCGGCCTGCCTACGAGTGCCGCCAGCGTCGAGGCCGACGCGCCGACCGGCTCCGCGCCAGTGAGGCCTGCGCCGGCTCCGGTGGTGAGGCCCGCGCCGGCTCCGCCGGTGACGGGCCGGCGCGGAGGCCCCGAACGCGCGCTGCAAGTCACGGCCGAGCGTCTGAACC
>JBEKLD010000063.1:0-15580 GCA_050010375.1 Vulcanimicrobiaceae bacterium | reverse complement strand
CGGATTGTCGCTGATGACGGTGCTGGCGGTTGTCGCGGTTGTCCAGGTCCCGTTAAAATCGCCGTCCGTAATTCCATTTCGGAGCGTCCAGCTGCTCGCCTCGAGCGGCGCTGCCAAATTATTCTGGATGTCATAGAAACACTGCGCATCGCTCGAAAGCAGGCAGAACTGATCATTATACGTGAACGACATGATCGCGTAGTAAGAAAATGATCCTGCTGAGTCAGGCGGGGCCGACGTCGCTCCGCATTGAACCAGCTTGCAAAGAAGGCCGCTAGGGTTGCAAGCACTAAGGGCCAGGAGTGGTAGAGAGAGCGATATTAGAAGAAGCACCTTAGGCTTCAAGCGAACGATCCACGTCATCCTAATACAACTCCTCGACGACATTCTGAATCACGGAAGTTGGAACGCGAGTGGGCACGCTCGTGTCGATCGATGAATCGGCAAACTCGACGTGAATCGTGTAAGCGATGCCCTTTGGGTCCTTCGACACGAACCAATTCGCGCCGTGTGACGTCGTCCCGTTCATGATTACCGGCACAATCTCGACGCTAACGCTTGGAGCTGGCGCCGACGTGGTGGACGAGAGTGTCGTCGCGGACTTCGGCGATTGCACTAGCGTGAGCGGACCGTAGAGCGTTTTGTATTCGACTTGCGTAAACGTTCCGTTCGGCGTAATGAAGGAGAATGCTTGGTGAACTCTTAGCCCTGAGAAATGTAGCGACCGAAGCTGGTAAGAGCCATCCGGCGCCTTGCCAGCGAGGTTGATCTTAAACACGAGTCGACGCGCCGAGTTGCTTATCGCCGCGGTTCTCTTAGCTGCGTTTCCGGCGCCACCGTTAGGGACCACTGACGCCGCGCGATGAGTTTGCATTCCTGCACAGCCGGCTAGGATTATGGGAAGCAAGAGCGTGGAGCTAAGAATCGGACGCTGGATCCAGCTCGATATGTTCAGAACACCCTCCGTTCGGAAGTGTGCGCAGACTAGCTCGAAGACCGTTAGCGTAGGGCAGCGCACGGCCTCGTCTTTGTTGCGGGGGTTTAGCAAACTACGCGCCGCTAATCGACACGCCGATGAAGTTCGAACTCTGAATAACGGGCGCGTCCCAGTCTTGACGGGAGCAGTCGGTCGCATGGCGCACGCGACCGCCGACGGAAGGCTAGCGCGACACTTAAAGGGATGCCGCAAATGCCAACGAGCCATCGGAAAAGCCCTTTCACCCGGAGGAGCCTCATCGTAGGTCGCTCTGCCTTGAGCGGCGACCCCACGCTTCTCCTGCCTGACAAGCCTTAACTACGGCTGGTTTGATCGGACCACTTATAAAAATAAGGTCAGGAAGCGGGGCGGTCACTTACCGGGGTCTTCGCCACCTGCGTGCACGAACATACGTTCGTATGAAGGGCCCTCCGCGGGTTGAAGAGCGACACCAGAAATCGCACCTCGTAGTTATCATCGCAGCATTCAAGTACATGTTGGCCCGGACCGTAGATGTGGCGTGAGTCGCCCGTATCGTTAGCCAAGAAAAACCGCGAGGCCAGGGCAAAAAACTCTCAGCGCCTGCCGCGACTCGCTCTGCGGTTCGCTTACTGGATGCTCTTTGCGCAGCCCTCGGCGGGGACGGCCGTGCGACCTTGGTCGGCGAGGCGCGGGCAACAGGTCCACCGAAATCGTGGCGCCGTCCGTAGGAGCCTGCCCGCATGAAGTACCGTACGCTGCCCCACACCGACGTCACCGTGAGCGAGGTCGGCTTCGGCTTGTGGACGACCTCGACCGGCTGGTGGGGCGAGACCTCCGACGCCGACGCCGTCGCGCTGCTGCGCGAGGCCTACGAGCTGGGGATCACGACCTTCGACGCTGCCGACACCTACGGCAACGGCCGCAGCGAAGAACAGCTCGCCGCCGCCTTCTCCTCGCAGCGCGAGCGGGTCGTCTACGCGACCAAGTTCGGCTACGACTGGTACGACTACGCCGGCGAACGCAAGGGTCAGAACGAGATCCCGCAAGACTTCTCGCCGGCCTTCGTGCGCAAGGCACTCGAAGGCTCGCTGCGCCGGCTGCAGACCGACTACATCGACGTCTGGCAGATGCACAACGCGCGGCTCGAGCAGGTGCGCGACGGCGAGCTGCAAGCGCTGCTCGAGCAGTTCCGCGCCGAGGGGAAGATCCGCACCTGGGGGATCGCGCTCGGCCCGGCGATCGGCTGGCTGTGGGAAGGGATCGAGGCGGCCCGCCGTAACGTGCCGCTGGTCCAGATGATCTGGAACCTGCTCGAGCCGTTCCCCGGCGATCAGATGGTCCGCGCCGCCGACGAGGCGCACGCCGACACCGCGTACTTCATCCGCGTCCCGCACTCGTCCGGGATGCTCGAGGGCCGCTACACGACCGAGACCGTCTTCCCGCCGACCGACCACCGCAGCCACCGGCCTCGCTCGTGGCTGCTCAACGGCGTGAAGAAGATCGAGACGCTGCGCTTCCTCGAGGAGCCGGGCCGCACGCTTGGACAAGCCGCACTGCAGTGGCTGCTCGCCGAGCCGCGCGTCGTCACCGTGCTGCCCAACATCTACGACCGCGAGCAGCTGCGCGAGTTCGCCGCCGCGCCCCAGACGCCGCCGCTCTCGGCGGCGGAGCTGGCGCGCGTCGCCGAGCTGACGACGACGAACTTCGGCGTCGGCCCCGAAGAGGGCCGCTACAAGGGCACGATGTCGCCACCGCCCGACGCGACGGTACCGGCGCCGGCATGACCCGCGAGACCGTTCAGACGGCCGCGGCACCGGCCGCGATCGGGCCGTACGCGCAAGCGGTCGCCGTCGGTCCGTACCTGTTCTGCTCGGGCCAGATCGCGCTCGATCCCGCCACCGGCGCGTTGGTCGAAGGCGACGCCGCCGTGCAGGCCGCGCAAGCATTGGCGAATCTGCGCGCGGTGCTCGCCGCCGCCGGACTCGGCCTGGCCGACGTCGTGAAGACGACGCTGTTCCTGGTCTCGATGGACGACTTCGCCGCGGTGAACGCCGCCTACGCCGCCGCCTTCGGCGCCGGCCCGTATCCGGCTCGCTCGACCGTCGCCGTCGCCGCGCTCCCGCGCGGCGCCCGGGTCGAAATCGACGCGATCGCCGTACGCCGAACCCACTAAGGCTTGCCCCAGCCCAGCAGGCGGTCGACGACGCTGGTGATCGTGATGTAGAAGCCGCGGTGCTGCGGCGTGAGCGCGAGCGACGGATCGGCGGTCGCGCTGAAGTTGTAGCCGATGCCGACGCGCGTCTGATTGCCCAGCCGCAGGCCGCCTTCGATCGCGAAAGCCGTCGCGTCCGCACCGTCGATCCCCAGCACCTTCGAGCGGCGCATCTCGACGCCGAGGTCGTAGTGGTCGCCGATCGTCTGGTCGAGCCGCAGTCCGGCCAGCGAGCTGTGCGCGGCGTAGAGCGAGTCGCCGTCGACCTTGTAGGCGTAACGCGCGATCACTTCGGTGCGCCGGCGCAGCCGCAGGACCTGCTCGAGCGAGAGGACCGCGCCCTCGTCGGTCGCGTTGTAGGAGCCCGACCCGGTCTGGCGCTCGTACTGCAACAGCGTGACCCCGAAATCGCTCTGCGACGGGCGCCAGGCCAGCCCGACCTTGTCGTCACCCTCGTCGGTGCCGGCGGCGCGCGCGTCGTTGAGCGAGGCGAACAGCGAGAGGTCCGGCGTCAGCGCGCCGGCGGCGCCGAGCGTGTCGGAGAAGCCGGCGCCGTTGCCGGTGCGCATCTGCGAGGAGGCACTGATGCGCAGCCGGTTGCTGGGATCGGCGTACGAGAGCGCGAGGCCGTAGACGTTGAACCCGCCGCCTGAGGTGTTGTAGTCGTTCGCCGTCCCATCCTGGACGAACGCGTTCCCCTTGACCGGGCCGAGGTTGAGCTTCTCCTGGACGCCGAAGGCGGAGTAGATGTCGCTGCCGCTCCCGGTATGCTCGACGCCCCACGACGAGTCGACGGTGGTGGCCGGACCGAGTCGGTTCTCGATCCCCAGCTCGAACGACCGCGTCCCGCCGGTACCGGCGGTGAGTGCCTGCGTCGCGTCGGCGAAGCTCTCGACCGGCGCCGCGCTCCAGCGCTCGCGCGCGTAGATACGACCGGCCTTGCCAAGGTCGTACGACAACTGCGCGTCGGTCTGCGAGGGCTCGACCGTGTTCACGCCGCCGAGCGTCTCCAACCGGTCGACGCTCAGGCTGGCGGCGCTGGTGACGCGCCAGTCGGCGCCGACTTTGACTTGGGTCGATTCCTGGGCGGGGATCGGGACGGCGTCGTAGGCGCTGGGCGAACCGCTCGGCGCGGGCGTCGGCACGGCCAGCGACGGGCCGACCGCGGAGCTGGTCGCGACCGTGCGGTCGATCTCGGCGTTGAGCGTGAGGCGCTTGCCGAGCGCGCGCCGCACGCGCAGCTGCGCCTCGGTCTGCGTCGTCGACGCGCCGCCGTCGATCCCGACGTTGCCCTGGTGGTTGACGTTGAGCGAGAGATCGCCCTGACCGGCCGCGAACTTGTGGTCGTAGGTGAGGCTCTCGTTGAGCAGCCCGGGCGTCGAGAGGCCGCCGAAGGGATCGCTGTACCCCAGGCCCGTCTGGTCGAAGAGCAGCGAGAGGCGATCGTTTCCGACCGTGCGGGTCAGCTGCGCGTGGATCGCGCCGCCGCCGCCGCCAGTCGGCGACTGGTCGGCCGAGGTCGAGAGCAGTGAGCCGCTGCTGGTGGCGTGCACGATCGACCACGACCCGCCGGTGATCGTCCCGCTGAGCGCTTCGGAGGCCAAGGTGATGTTGCCGGCGCCGCTGGTGTCGTTGACGTAGCCGAAGGCGAGCTTGAGCGAGTGATTGGGCCCGAAGGCGACCTCGCCGTGACCGCCGAGCGTCTTGGCGGCGCTGCCCGGATCGTCGTACTCGTAGGTCACCACGACCTCTTGCGGATTGAACGCCGAGTCGAACGGGAGCGGGACGTTGATGAACCGCATCTGCCCGGTGGCGTACTCGATCGAGTAGTCGACGCCGTTGGTGAGCGCGGTCTGGGTCAGGATCGCACCGGTTCGCTGGTCGATCGTCGCCAGCAGGACGATCTCGGAGCCGACCACGATGTTGGGGTTCAGCATGACGCCGCTGTCGAGCCCACTCGGCGCGAAGACGCGCCGGTCGTAGCCGACGTCGTTGCGCGCGACGAAGACCGTGGCGCGCGCCTGGCCGCCGGTCACGTCGAGCTTGGCGCCGTCGACCAGCTGGTCGAACGCGCCCAACGCGCTGGAGCTGGTGTCGGTCGTCGCGCGGAACTCACCCCACTGCGCGCTGGCGCGGCCGCTGTCGATGCGCGCGTAGAGGTGGTCGCTCGAGAGCGCGTCATCGCGCAGGACGCTGGTGTCGCCGGTGATCGCGAACGGCCGATCGCCCGGATCGGTCGCGGCAGCGCCGGCATAATTGGCCGTGCGCTCCAGCGTGTTGGCCGTGTCGTAGGCGAAGGTCGCCACCGCGTTGCCGACCGAACCGGTTCCGAACAGCGCGATGCGGCCGCGCCGCGAGTTCGTGCCGTCCGCCACGTCGTCGGGTTCGTCGGGGATCCCCGGGACCGCGCCCGCGCCGGCGGTGATCAGCCCGTTCACGAAGGGCTTGCGGGGGTTGGGGGCGAGGAAGACGCGCGCTTCGCAGCTCGCATCGCCGCCGATGGCCTGCAGCACGATCTCGCCCGGGGTCAAGCCCGGGATCAGCCGCAGGATCGCGCTGCCGTCGGCACCGAGCGCGATCCCGACCGTCTGCCGGGTCGGCTGGGCGCCGTTCGGCCCGGGTGACGTCGAGCTCATCGGCACGGGCGTCTGCAGCGGCGCGGGCGTCGCGTTCGCCGTGCGCTCGAGTCGCGCATCGCCGGAGACGAGCGTGACCTGCACGACTTCGCCGGCGGCGGCGTGGTGGCCCCAGGCATCCCGGCCCTCGACGCGCAGCTGGTCGATGCTGCGCCCGTCGGCGCGCAGCGGGCCGCTGGCGACCAGCGTCAGCGCGATCGGACGACCGGGGCCGTAGATACGGTGAATGGTCGTCGCACCGCGCAGCCCGGCGGCGCCGAGCGGCGTGAGCGCGATCTCGTTCGGACCGGGCGGCAGCGTCACGCCGTAGTAGGTGAACGTGGTCACGCCGGTCTTCACGTCGACGGTGCGCTTGCCGATGCGCGCGAACGGCACGACCTCGCCGCCGACTTTCACCTCGACGCCGGCACCGAGCACTGTCTGCACCGCGATCGCGGCCGCGTTGCTCGCGGCGACGCCGTCGTCGATGGGGTCGACCAGCGCGGCGCTGAGCGCGCCGGTCGCGGTGAACGTCAAGTGGGTCAGGTCGCCGCCGCGCGGTCCCTTCGGCGGCGCACTGCCATCGGGATCGGGGCTGGCAGCGGGATCAGGACTGGCCTCCGGATCGGAGCTGGCATCGGGCGCGGGGCTTGCAACGAGCGCGGTCGCCGGTTCGGCGAAGGCCGCGGGGATATGCGCCGCCGGGTCGACGTGGAGCGTCGTGACGACGAACCCCGCGATCAGAAAGGCAACCCCGCTCCGCCGAACGCGACGACGCAAGCTCACGGGAAGGCGTGCCCCGCGGCGCGTCTCATGCTACCGGCTCGAGCGCGAACTCGACGTCTTGCATCAGGCCGGCGTCGTAGATGCCGTGCAGCAGCCGTTGCAGGCTGCGGGTGCTGTCGTAGCGCCGGTCATCGAAGGGACGGACCGACGGCGGGAGCGTTGTCGTATCGACGCGCAGGACGTGCTGCCCGGGTCGGACGGACGGGAAGGTGAAGCGGCCCGCGGGATCCGTCGTCACCGACTCGCCGTCTTCGAGGTAGATCCGCACGCCGCCGACGCCACGATCGCCCGGGCGGAAGCGCCCGGTCTGTGCGACGTCGACGAAGACGCGTCCGGTGATGACGCTGCGCGTGCCGAGCGCCCCCGAGACGACCCGCGTGTCGGCGGTGGCCGTCCCTTGGACCTGCGCGCCGCTCGGCGCGAGCGCGTCGACGTCGACCAGGTTGACCAGCGTCGAACCTTCGGCGGCGTACGGCATGACGACGCAGGCGTAGACGATCGTGTGCTGCGCGGTCAGGCTCGGCAAGGTCCAGGTCAGGATGCGCCCGTTGCGCACCGGCTCGGCCGGGACGCCGTCGAGGCGCGCGGTCCCCGGCGCGTAGACGACGCCGGCCGGCAGCGTGTCGACGACGCGGGTCGTGCCGAACTGCGCGCCGGCGGTCCCGAACGCCAGGGTGTAGACCAGACGATCGCCGCCCGCGGCGACGTCGCGGTCGACGGTCTTCGAGACCGTCAACGGATGGGGCGTGAACATGGGCAGATTTCCCAGGAGTCCGAAGATGTCGGACAGCGAGACGGTGGTGCTGACCAACGTGAACGCGCCCGGTGCGGCCAGCTGCTGGTCGTCGAGATCGCGCAGGGTCGCGTCGTAGAGCATCCCTGAGGCATCGGGGTGGATCGTGACCGCGATCCGGCGCGCCGTGTAATTGGGCGCGGTGATGTCGAGCTCGTACTGCGCCGGCTGCGCCACCGTGCCGAGCTGCGCCGTCGTGAAGACGAAACTGTAGGTACCGGTTGCGCCCGTCGTAAACGGGTTCGTGTTGACGTTGTTGGGCGCCAAGCCGCCGACGGGGATGCCCAGCAGACCCTCCTGCGGGCCACGCAGACCGGCGGTCGCCGCGCCGCCGGGGTTGGGCGGCAGCGCGATGACGGCGTGGGTCAGCGCGTCGCGCAGCGTGATCGTCGCGCCGGCGATCGGCGTGCCCCCGCCGGCATAGCCGTCGTAGACGACGTTGGCCAAGCCGACCAACACGCTCGCCGGCGAGGTCGCCACGGGCGCCAGTCCGTCGGCCGCGAGCGAGGCGATGTTGACGAAGCTCGCGCCGGCCGTCTCGGCGTTCATGACCGTCGCCGTAAACGTCACCACGTCGCTCGCGCCGGGGGCGAGCGTCCCGACCTTCACGGTGAGCAGCTGTCCGCTCAGCGCCGCCGCCGCGGCGTCGCTCGTACCGTTCAGGGTGAGCGTCTGCGGCTGCGCGGTGATGCCGACCGGAATCTCGTCGCTCAAGACGACGTTGGTCGCGGCGGAGCCACCGTAGTTTTCAAAGGCGATCGAGTAGGTGATGGTCGCTCCTGGATTCGCGGTAGTGGCCCGCGTCGCGTTGACGAGCTTGGTGACCAGCGTCCCCGGACCGGAGGTCCCGGCGAGCGATGCGATCGCTTGGGTGACGGCCCACTCCTGGCCGCTGTCGGAGACGAGGCCGTTGCCGGCCGAGGTGTTGGTCGAGCGGGCGCTCAAGCCGATCGGAAAAGTAGTTCCGACCGTAACCCCCTTGGTCGCGAGGACGACCTGGACGGTGAGCGACCCGCCCGCCGGCAGCGTCGGCGAGACCGTGCTGCCGATCGTCACGGGCAGGTTTCCCTGCGCCGTGACGAAGGCGATCGACGAGACCGTCCCGCCGCCGACCGTCACCGCGGTGATCGTGTAGGCGTCGGGCACGTTCCCGGCGTTGGTGATGGTGAACGTCCGCGTGATCGCCGTGCCGACCGGGTAGCCCTCGGTGGCGGGATTCACCGCCTTCTCCTTCGGGCTGACCACGATCGCGGAGACCGCCGCGATGGCGACCTGCACGGTGTTGGACTGCACTCCGTACAGCTGCCCCTTGGGGTCCGCGTACTGCGCAGTCGCCGTGTTGGTGATGATCACGCCCGCCGGCGACGCGGCCTCACCGCCGCGCGCCGCCAGAGCGACGAACGAGGCGGCGAGGACGATCGTACGCGCGATGCGCACGAACGCGTCGACCGACATGGCGTGGACTTATTTCACCTGCACCTTGAACGCGACGGATCCGCTCGTGCCGGCCGGCAGTGAGCTCACCGTATCGCTGAAGGCACTCGACCCGGCCGCACCCGGACCCGGGTTGTAGCCGGCCAGCGTGCCACCGTTGGAGTCGGCCGGCGCCGCGTACAGGCCGTTGGTGTAGGTCGCCCAGTTATTCGTGTAGGCGACCTGGGTTCCGCCGGACGCGGTGCCGTTCTCGGTGACGACGACGTTGCTCGCGTTCAGCGTTTGGTTGTTCGCGCCGCTGCCTTGGCCCGGCGCGACGTTGGCGTAGGTGACCGTGAACTGGACGCAGTCACCCGGGTTGACGTTGGGCGCGCCGGTGGTGAACACCGTCGCCGTCGAGCACGGCTGGCCCGCCGCGTCGCCGAGCGTCTTGCTCAGCTTGACGAACCCGCCCACGAACATCTCGTCGGTTGTGACGTTGGTGATCGTGTTGTTGTTGGTCGAGGTCGCCGTGATCGCGTCACCGTAGCCGGTGTAGGCGGTGAACGTTGTCACGCTGGCCGGCGGGGTGAACACAACCTTGTAGGTTGCGGTCGCGCCCGAGGTGACGCAGACCGAGGTGATGACCGTACCGGCGGTCACTGCCGCGCAGGTTCCGGTGGCGGTCTGGCCGGTGCTCTGGAAGGTCACCGTCCAGCCGGTCGGCAGGGCGGTGAGCCCAGTCCCCGTCGCGGCCGTCAGGGTGAGCGTGTCGTCCTTGTTGCCGTTGTTCTGCAACGAGTTGGTGAAGCTGAGCGCCGCTGCGCTGGCCGGCACCGTGACGTTCGCGCCGTTGACCGCGTTGAGCAGCGTCGCACCGTTGGTGTAGCTGAGCGCGGTGAAGTCGGTCGCGGTCGTGCCGTCGGGGCCGGTCGCCCCGGGGTACGCCGTGCTCGTCCCGACGTTGTAGGTTCCGTTGAGGAGGGCCGCGTTCGTCGGCGAGGCCGCCGACTGCGCCTGACCCGAGCCGGCCAGGGTACCGGTGGTGTTCGCTACCGCCGGCGCCGTGTTGGTCGTGGTCGCGCTGCTCCCGTTGGAGACGCTCTGGTACGTGATCCCCGGGCCCTCGATGTAGCCGCTCTGGTCGGCGAAGATCGAGTTGGCGACGTTGGTGATCGCGGTCGCGTTGGCCGCGCCGGTCGCCGTCGAGCCGTTGATCGTGAAGGTCAGCGTCAGCGCGGCGTTGGCCGAGGGGACGTTGCCTTGACTGGTCACGTTGTTGTTGGGAGCGAAGGTCACCAGGCTGACGCCGGTTATCGACGTCGCCGGGAGGAACACGCCGACGTAGACGGCGCCGGTCGCGGTCGTCGTCCAGGTCGTACCGTCGACCGAGTAGATGACCGTCCCGGTCGCACCGCTGATCGAGGGCGTCCCGTTCAGCGTGAGTTGCGTGCTGTTGTAGGACGGGATCTTGTCGGTGAAGACGACACCGCAGGCGGTGCTGTTGGTGCAGCTGCTGTCGTAGGTGGCGGCGTTACCGCCCGGCAGCGCGTTCTTGAAGACGGCCGCGAGGTTACGCGAGCCGCCGTCGGCGAAGCGCACCGTGTAGGTGACGGTCGGTGCGACGACCGTGCCACCGACCGCGGCGATCTTCTGGACGTCGACGCGGGCGTCGGACTGGACCGGATCGCTGTACTGCCCGATGACCGTCGAGGAAGTCTGCAGGGTCGTGCCGCTGCCGGCCGGATAGACGATGTCGGGGGTGAGCAGCGTGGTGATCGTCCCGCTCGCGCCGACGTTGGCCGTGTACTGGACGCCGATCGTGATCGTTCCGCTGACCGCGGTCAGGAACGGACCGCCGGCGTTGCCGGTCGAGAGGTAGGTGTTGACGGCCGCGATCGTGGCGAACGTCTGCGGCGAGCCGCTGGCGTTGACGACGTACTGGACGAAGGCTGCCTGACCGGCCGTGACGCCGTCGTTGGTGCTTTGCGTCCCGGTCACTTGGAAGTAACCCGCGTTGTTACCGGTGTTGGTCAGCGTGTAGGTATCGGTCATCGAGCCGCCGGGGCTGACCGTGTTCGCGCCGGGCGTGGTCTGCGGCGGGGCGATCGTCAGCGCCGGAGCGTTCTGAACGGTCGTCGTGACGGTGTTCGACTGCGAGTTGTAGGTGTTGGTGCCGTCGGAGTAGGTCGCGGTCGCCGTGTTGGAGATCGTCGTCCCGGCCGTCGTGCCGGTGGCGAACGCCGCGACGCGCGGCGCGGCCAGGGCGATGCCCAGGCCGACCAGCGCGGTCAAAATCGAAAGGGTCCGCCTCACTTGATGCGGACCTCATAGGCGTACGCGACCGTCGCCTGCGGGCCGAGCGCGCCGTCGGCGACGAACCGGATCGCCGTGTACAGCGACGGATCGGCCTTCTTGACGACCAGCTTGCCGTCGGCGTCCTTGACGGTCACCGTCGGGCTCGCCGACCACGTCTTGCCCCCGTCGAGCGAGAACTCCGCGTGCGCCTTGGGCGCCCCCGCCGACCCGTCGACGTAGACGGTGCCAGGCTGGATCTTCTCGACGGTGACCAGTCGCATCGCCGCGGAGTCACCCCCGTTGCGCTCGACGACGTCCCACCGGACCAGATCGCCAGGCTTGAGTTCGGTTTTGTCGACTGGGGTCAGTGTCGTGTGACCGTCGGCGGCCACGGTCACGATGGACCCGGTCAATTTGAGCGTGACGCTCGGCTTGGCAAGCGCGATCCCGGGTAGGGAGAGCGCGAGGACCAATACTAGCGACGACGCCGCGAAGCTACGCAATGTCAACTCCTCGTAACGTGCGGAAGCGCCGCTGTTACTACTTTCGCGCAGCGGCCGTTGGGGATACTAACAGGACGGTAGCCTCACGAGAAGCCGAATACGGTCGATCGCGCGAAAAGAAAACCGCGCGTTGACGCGCAGCTTACGAATCGCTCGTCTGCGCGCTCTCCAACGCGCAGACGTAAAGTTACTGGTTGTTGCTTACGGCGGCGGCAGCAAGTGGAGCTCGTCTTGCGCGGCACGCGCGACGCGCTGCTCGGAGGAGTTTACCGCAGCACGGTATTGCTCGCGCGCCAGGCCGAGCTTCCCTTGCTCGTCGTAGGTGACGGCGAGCAGGTAGTGAAGCCGACCGTTGTCGGCGGCGATGCTGAGCCCTTTGAGGTAGGCCGCCTCGGCCAGCGTGAACAGCCGCTGCCCGGCGTAGTCGTAGCCGAGGTTGATGTACGCTTCCGGACGCATCGGGTCGGCGGCGAGCGCGCGATTATAGTAGGAGATCGCCGCCTTCCAGTCGCCGTGGGCGTCGAGCACGTAGCCGGTGTCGACCAGCGCCTCGAAGCCGTTGGGACGCAGCTCGAGGGCCTGCGCGAGGTAGCTCGACCCGCGGGTGAGGTCGTTCTTCTCGAGGTACGCTTCGCCCATGTCGACCACGGCTGGATAGTAGGTCGGTTGGTGGGCCAGACAGACGCGCAACTCGTCCATCGAGGCGTCGACCTGCTCGAGCGCGACCAACGCGTTGGCCAGGTCGACCCGCGAGCCGCACGACTCCGGCTGGAGTCCCGAGGCGTGCTTGTACGCGATCAAGGCCCGATCGGGTTGATGGAGGTCCTCCCGCACGTGGCCGAGCAGCGACCAGGCGTCGGCGTTGAGCGGGTTGCGGGCGACGGTGTCCTCGAGCCCGCCGATCCAGATCTGCAGGTCGCCCGCGCGCTGGTGCGCGCTGACCAGCCCGGCATAGCCGGCCTCACTCGGCAGGCTCTTCTGGAATTCGGCGATCGCGTCGGGGATGCGGTCCTCGGCCGCGTAGAGCGCCCCCAGGCGGTTGTGGGTCGGCTTGTCGGTCGGGTCGGCGTCGACGACCGCGCGCCACGCTTGCTCCGCTCGACGGTAGTCGGGGATCCGGAAGTAGACGTCGCCCAGGAGCCGCCCGGCGGTGACGTCCCGCGGGTGCTGCGCGACGTAGGGGACGAGGATCTCCAGCGCGCCTTGCAAGTCCCCGGCCACGAGTTTGGCCCGGGCGGCGTCGACGTAGGTCGAGCCGTCGGCGGCGGGAGCCGCGGGCGTCGTCTGAGGCCGAGCCGGCGCGGCCGTGACGGCAACGAAGACGAGCAGGGCGACCAGGGTTCGCAACAGGCGCATGACCGGCCCCTCCTTTGGTAGCGGAGACCGACGTAGTCCCGAGTATACCGCGCCCGGGGCCCTCCCGGCGAGGGGCCCGGCGCACGCCAGGGATGCGACCTTTCTCGCGGAGTGCCGGCCCGTGCGCCCGCCGAAGTCCCTCCCTGCTATGGCCACCACGCAGACGAACGGCTCGGTCGGGCAGACGCGCGTCGAGACCGACTCGATGGGCGCGATCGACGTCCCCGCCGACAAGTATTACGGCGCGCAGTCCGCGCGCTCGCTGATCCACTTCGACATCGGCGACGACCAGACGCCGCGCGACGTCATGCCGCGCGAGGTCATCCGCGCGATGGGCATCCTCAAGAAAGCCGCCGCGCTGGTCAATGCGGATCTGGGCAAGCTGGACGCCGAGAAGACGGCGCTGATCGTGCGCGCTGCCGACGAGGTGATCGCCGGGAAGCTGAACGACCACTTCCCGCTGCGGGTCTGGCAGACCGGCTCCGGGACGCAGACGAACATGAACGTCAACGAGGTCATCTCGAACCGCGCGATCGAGTTGGCCGGCGGCGTGATGGGCTCGAAGAAGCCGATCCACCCCAACGACCACGTCAACATGTCGCAGTCCTCGAACGACACCTTCCCGACCGCGATGCACATCGCCGCGGCGCAGGCGATCATCGACATGCTCCCGGCCGTCCGGCAGCTGCGCGACGCGCTCGACGTGAAGGCCAAGCAGTGGGAAGGGATCGTCAAGGTCGGCCGCACGCACTTGCAGGATGCGACCCCGCTGACGCTGGGTCAGGAGTTCTCCGGCTACGTCGCGCAGCTCGACCGCGCGATCGTCGACATCGAGTTCGCGCTCGACCGGCTCTACGATCTGGCGATCGGTGGAACCGCGGTCGGCACCGGCCTGAACGCCCACCCCGAATTCGCCGTGCGCGCCGCCGCGAAGATCACCGAGTTGACCGGGCTCCCGTTCCGCTCGCACCCCAACAAGTTCGCCGCGCTGGCCTCGCACGACGAGTTCGTCTTCGCTTCGGGCGCGCTCAAACAGCTTGGCGCCGCGTTGATGAAGATCGCCAACGACATCCGCTGGCTGGCCTCGGGGCCGCGCGCCGGGATCGGCGAGCTAGTCCTGCCGGAGAACGAACCGGGCAGTTCGATCATGCCGGGCAAGGTCAACCCGACGCAGTCCGAGGCGATGACGATGGTCGTCGTCCAAGTCTACGGCAACGACCTGGCGATCTCGTTCGGCGCCTCGCAGGGCAACTTCGAGCTGAACGTCTTCAACCCGGTCATGATCTACAACTTCCTGCACTCGTGCCGCCTGTTGCGCGACGCGTGCACGATGTTCCGCGAGCACGCGATCGAGGGACTGCAAGCCAACGAGCCGGTCATCGCGGGCTACCTCGCGCAATCGCTGATGACCGTCACCGCGCTGGCGCCGCACATCGGCTACGACAAGGCGGCCGAGATCGCCAAGAAGGCGCACCACGACGGGACGACCCTCAAGGCGGCGGCGCTGGGTCTGGGCTACGTGAGCGACGCCGACTTCGAGAAGTACGTCGTGCCCGCCAACATGACACATCCGTGAAAGCAAACGGGCCCCACGGCTGAGCCGGAGAAAGGCGCTGCGATGAACCCGCAGCGCCTGCTTCTTCTCTTCCCCTTGGTCGCTGGGCTGGCGACCGCTCCGGCGGAGGCGCAGAGCCCGCCGCCGGCGGCGGCTAGCGCGCTCCCGGCCGCCGCGTCGCCCGGGCCGACGGCGACGATCGACCCGGCCCAGACGGCTCGCGCACGCGCCGAGTTCGACGCCTGGCGCAGCGGCGCGATCGACCGCTCGCACTACGACGCCGCGCTGAACGCCAAAATCAGCGACGGCAACGTGGCGGAGATGGCGAGCGCCCTGCGCACGCTCGGGCCGATCGCCTCGTTCAGCCAACTCCAGCGCGGTGCCGAGAATAGCGGCTCGGCCTACTACATCTACAAGGTCGTCGGCGGCACGCCGCCGCCGCTCGCGATGTACATCTCGTTCGACGCGAGCGGGAAGATCGACGGCATCGCCTTTCGGCCGATGGTCCCGCCGACGCCGCCGCCTCCGACCCCGGGATCGTAAGGCCCCCTCGACCTCAGACCGTCTTGGGCGTGTAGCCCTCGCGCGTCCCCGGCGTCTGACCGGCCATCGCCGCCGTCGCGGCCTTCGCCCATGGCGAGTCGCAGGTCCCGTCCGACTCCACCGCCGGCACCGTCGCGACGACGTCGTACATGAACTGCGTCCGCTCGAACTGGCGCCGCGAAACGGTCGCGCCGCCGTAGACGTCCTGCGCGCACTCGTGGTCGCACCCGTGATAGACCGACGGCGTGTTCTTCGCCGCGTCGAAGCGATAGTCGGCGAAGGCCGCGGCGAGTTTCTGCGCGTCGGTCGTGCCGGCGGCCTCGATCCGCGCGAACAGCGAGGTGGCGGCCATGTAGCCGAGGTAGTGCCGCCCGCCGATCGGGCCGGGGATCCCGCGCCGCAGCCGCGCGGCGAGCTTCTCGGCGCCCGGTGAGACACTCGGCGCCCACAGCACGGGGAACGTCGCGCCGACGACCGCGTCGAGCGGGAAGGCGTTGTAGTAGATGTCTTCGAGCGAGATGCCGGCCAGCCGCATCTTCGTGTTGAGG
>JBEKLD010000062.1:0-15741 GCA_050010375.1 Vulcanimicrobiaceae bacterium | reverse complement strand
TTCACCACCCAACAGTTCGTGGCGTGCAACATCAAGCACACGGTGCTCCAACGCTGCGCCCGCTGGTTAGCGATGACCGCCGATCGCGTCGGCCGCCCGCAGTTTACCCTGACCCACGAATTCCTCGCGATCATGCTCGGCGTCCGCCGGGCCGGCGTCTCCGAAGCCGCCGACACGCTCCATCAGCTCGGCGCCATCGAATACCGGCGCGGCGCGGTGTCGATCGTCGACCGCGCCGTTTTGGAAGACATCGCGTGCGAGTGCTACCAGGCGTGCAAAGCGACGTTCGCCACGTCGCTGTTAGGATGAGGGCAGTGTTGCCGCCCCGCAGCCGAGTCGTCGCGGGCACGCTGAACCTCGCCCGCGGCGGGTCGCTCTTGCAAACCGAGATGCGCCGCATCGTCGAGAGCATCTACGGCCCCTCGGTGCGACACCTACCCGGTCTCGACGTCGGTCGCGCCTACTGGGCCGCCACCAAGGACTTTCGCTACGGCGGCGACATGGTCGACGTCTTTCAATACGGCAACGGCGCCACGTCGCTAGCCGTCGTCGACATCTCCGGCCACGGAATCCGCGCCGCCCGCTACGCGGGCCTCGCAAAATATGCGCTGCGCGCCTACGCGTCACGCGGCCTCGACGCCGTCGAATCCGTCCGTGCCCTCAACCGCCTGTGCATCGAGAACAGCGAATTCGAAGCCGAATACGAGTTCTTCGCCACGGTCTTCTTCGGCATCGTCGACGCCAACCGAACGACGATGCAGTACGTCTCCGCCGGCCACGAAGCGGCCTACGTCGTCGCCTCCGACGGCCCCCAGATGCTCAACGCGACCGGACCGATCGTCGGCCTGATGGACGACGACGCCGCCTTCAACCAGGCGACCGTCCCCCTCGACGGCGGTGACATCTTCGCCGCCGTCACCGACGGCTTCACCGAAGCCCGGGACGAGGCCCTCACCTTTCTCGGCGCGACCGCGCTCCTCGACGTCATCGAACGCCACCGCACATCGGAAGCCGAACAACAAGCCGAAGCCATCACCCGATACGCCTACGAATACGCCGGCGAACGCCTCCAAGACGACGTAGCCGCCCTAGTAGTAAAGATCGACGCGGAGATCACCGCCTAAGCGCTAAGCGAACAACCCCGCAGCGGTTGGCGCGCAACGCCGCAGCGGGGCCTCGCGGAGCGGCGTGAGCCCGGAGGGCGGAAGCCGCGGAGCGCGGAGCGACCGAAGCGCAGGATCCGCGCAGGGAGCGTCCCCGCTGCGACGCTGCGCGCCAACCGCAGCCACGATCCCCTCAACCGCCTCACAACGGCGCAATCTTCTTGCCAAAATACTCCGCAATGACATGCTGCGCGATCGGCGCCGCGACGCTGGCCCCGTACCCGCCGGATTTCTCCATATACACCGCCATGACGAACTTCGGATGATCGCTCGGCGCCCAAGCGATGAACCACGTCGTATTGGCGCCGTGCCCGCCTTCGGTCTCCGCCGTCCCGGTTTTCCCCGAGAACGGCAGACCGGGGATCGCCAGCCCCGCTGCCGTGCCCCACGGTTGCGTCACCGCCGCCATCCCGGCACGGACTTCGCGGATCGATTCTTGCGTGACCGGGACGCGGCGGATGATCTCGTGCTCGAAGGTGCGCAGCACGCGTCCGCGCGGCGAGCGGATCTCTTCGACGATGTGCGGGCGGAAGAGCGTCCCACCGTTGATGACGGTCGCGGCGACGTCGGCGATCTGCAACGGCGTCGCCTGCATCGCGCCTTGGCCGATCGCGAGCTGGCACGCGTCGCTCTTCTCGAGATGGTAGCCCTTGCCGAACGTCGCCTGCGTCCAGGCTTCGGTCGGCCAGTTGCCGGGGTATTCACCGGGGACGTCGATCCCCAGGCGCGAGCCCAGACCGTACTGGGTGGCATAGTAACGCAGACGGTCGTTGCCGAGGCGATAGCCGAGCTGGTAGAAGTAGCCGTCCGACGACGCCGCCAACGCCTTCTCGAAGCCGACCAAACCCAGACCGCGCGAAGCGATGTCGCGGAAGAGATTCCCGTAGCAGTTCCATTCGCCGGAGTCGTAGAGGATCTGGTGGGGCTGGATGACGCCGCTGCTGATCGCGGCGGTCCCGGTCACCATCTTGAAGGTCGAGCCGGTCGGTGAGGCGGCGCCGATCGCGCGATCGTAGAGCGGGTTGAGCTTGTCGCGCAACAGCGCGGCGTAGCGCTCGGGCTCGATCGGCAGCGCGAAGGCGTTGGGGTCGAACTCGGGCATCGAGGCGAGCGCGAGGACGCCGCCGGTGTACGGGTCGAGGACGACGACCGCGCCGGCTAAGCGCTCGTGGCGCGCTCCGCCCCATTTGGCGAGCTGCGCGCGCAGGTTCTGCTCGACCAGCGTCTGCAGCCGCCAGTCGATCGTGGTGACCAGCGTGTCGCCCGGGACCGGATCGAGCGGCGTGAGACGACGGACGAGCGCGCCCGAGGCGTTGACCTCGATCTGCCCGCCGCCGGCGCGGCCGTGCAGCCAGGTGTCGTAGGCGCGCTCGAGCCCGTCTTGGCCGACGACGTCGTTGGGGGAGTAGCCGTCGCGCTTGCGCTGCGCGTACTCTTCTTCGTCGATCGCGCCGACGTAGCCGAACAGGTGCGCGCCCTCTTTGCCGTACGGATAGTTGCGGACGGGCTGCTCTTCCATCTCGACGCCGGGAAGATCGTTCTGCGCCTCGGCCAGGCGCGCGGTCTGGGCCGGGGTGAGGTCGTCGGCCAGCAGCACCGGACCGTTCGGCTCGGCGACCACGATCTCGTCGAAGGTCGCGTAGTTCTGATCGTGATGATGGAAGAGACGGTGGCGCAGTGTCGCCTGGGGGACGCCCAAGATCGTGGCGAGAGCGCGCAACGTCCCATCGACGTCGGTGATCTCCGAGGGGATCAGCGCGCAGACGAACGAGGGGCGCGAGCGCACCAGCACGCGACCGGTACGATCGACGATCAGACCGCGCGGCGCTGCGACCGGGATCACTTCGACTTGATTGGCGCGCGCCTTGGCGGCGAACGCGTCGCCTTGCACGATCTGCATCTGCACCAGGCGCGCGATCAGCGCACAGATCGCGAGGACGAGGACCAGCGCGAAGACGACGACGCGCAGAAACGGCCGGTCGCCGGCCGAGACGGTCACGAGTAGCGCTCGATCTTCGTCTTGTCGGCGACGAGGCGGCCACGCAAGGCCAGCCAGACGAACGCGACCAGCGCCGTCAACGCGGCGCGCCAGAGTGCGGCGTGCAGGTGCTCGACGCCGTATCCCGAGGGGTAGCCCGTGCCGCGCAGCACGGTCCAGCAGGCCAGGTCGCGCACCAGCGACGCCGCGCCGCACAGGATCGCCGGCGCGACGGCGCCGTCGGCGAACATGCGGCGCGAGAGTCCGCCGACGAGCAGGGCGACCAGCGTCGTGGAGATCGTCCAGGCGCCGCCGGTACCGCCGAAGATGTCTTCGAGCAACCCGGCCGGGAGCGCGAGCAGCGCGCCGCGGCGCGCGCCGGCCCGGACGGCGTAGAGCACGACGGCGATGGTAACCAGCGACGGCACCGCATTGCGGAACACGAAGAGCGGGACGAGCGTCGTCTGGACGAACACGAGCAGCGCCGTCCACCCCAGCGCCGGCCAGTAGGCCGGGCCGACGGCGATCTCAACGCTGCGATACTTGGCGCGGGAGTACGAGGACATGAGAGAGAGCCGAGAGGTCGACGGCGGGTTGGACGATGGCGGACTGGTCGAGCGCACCGGCCGAGACCGGTTCGAGCTCGCGGATGCGGCCGATCAAGACGCCGGCGTGGAACGAGCGTCCCTCGCCGGTCACGACCCGGTCGCCGAGGTGGAGCTTGGCGTCCTGCGAGACGTACAGCAGCTTGACGTGCGTGGTCGTGCCGACGGCAATCGACCACCAGCGACCGTGCTGGACGACGGCCGGCAGCTTCGAGGTCGGATCGGTGACGAGCAAGACCTTCGACGAGAGCGGGTCGACCTCGACGATGCGGCCGACGACGCCCGCCCCGGTCACGACGCCGTCGTCGCGTTGCAGGCCGTCCTTCGCCCCGCGATCGATGGTGAGCACGTGCAACGTCGCCTCGGGGTCGTAGCCGATCACGGTCGCGGCGATCCCCTCGGGGTGCGTGAGTTGGGCGGCGGCGAGATCGCGCACGCCCGGAGCGCGCGAAAGGTCCTCGAGCAACTCGTCGTTGCGCGCGAGCAGCGCGTCGTTCGCGGCGCGCAAGCGCGCGTTGTCGGCGGCCAGCGCGGGCGTGCGCGCTGCTGTCTGCCAGCCGCTACGCACGCCGTCGACGACGGTCGCGACCGCGAGTTGGAGATACGTGCTGACCGAGGTGACGGTGAGCGTGAGCGGCGACGGACGTCCGGCGCGCGCGAAGTCGAGTTGCAGCAGAGCGATCAGAGCGGCGACGATGACCGTTCCGATTACCGCGAATAGCTTTCTCTCATCCCGATACGTAAAGATTGATACCACCTCGTCAACCGATCGGCGTGCGGCCGCAACCGCTCGAGCAGACCGGGCGACGCGAGGATCTCGCCGGCTCCGCGGGCGACGCAGCCGAGCGGATCGTCCGCGACCGTCGTCGGCACGTTCGTGCGGGCGCTCATCTCGCCTGCGAGCCCGGGGATCAGCGCGCCACCGCCGGTGAGCACGATTCCGACCTCCATCAGCTCACCGGCCAAGTCCGGTGGCGTCGCTTCCAAGATCGACCAGGCGGCGCGTGCGATCTTGTCGATCCCGTCGCGCATCGCCTCGGCGACGAGCGTCTCCTCGACCAGTCGGCGACCGGGCCGTAGCTGGGCTAAGTCGGTGCCGGCGACGATCGCCGCCTCGCGGCCGGGGGGCCGGCCGGCGTAGCCGCGCTCGATCTTGAGCCGCTCCGCCGTCAGCGCGCCGATCCCGAAGTATTCGTGACGCAGCCGCGCGGTGATCGCGGCGTCGAGCGTGTCGCCGCCGACCTTGATCGAGTGCAGCGCGACGACGCCGCTCAGGGTGAGGACGGCGATCTCGGTCGTCCCGCCGCCGATGTCGATGACCATCGAGGGGCGGGTCCCGGTGATGTCCAAGCCGGCGCCGACCGCGGCCGCGACGGCCTGCGGGATGAAGGCCGTCGTGCGCGGCCCGGCGGCGCGGATCGCTTCCTCGACCGCCTTGCACTCGATGTCGGTCGCGCAGCCCGGCACGCAGGCGATGACCCGCGGCGCCAACCGCGAGCGGTTGGCCAAGGCCCGGTCGACCAACGTCTTGACCAGGGCATGCGCGCCGCGGAAGTCGGAGATCGTCCCGCCGCGCAGCGGGCGAACGACCCGGACGCGCCCGGGGGCGCGCCCCTCGAGCTCCTTGGCGGCGGCGCCGATCGCGATGATCGCGTCGTCGGAGGTGCGGTAAGCGACCACGGAGGGCTCGCTGACGAGAATCCCCTCGTCGTGGGAGTAGACGACCGTGTTCGCGGTCCCGAGGTCGATCCCGATGTCGGGGCTGAAGGTCGCCCGGAACGTCCCAGCCAGATTCATGCGTGGACCCCTGAGTGAGTAAGCTGCGCGGCGGGAGGGTGAAGGGAGTAGCCGATCCGAGGCAGGGCGGCGGCGAATGCTGCGAGCGGGAAGCCGACGACCGTGAAGTAGTCGCCGTCGATCCGCTCGACCAGAGTCGCTGCGAAACCTTGGATTCCGTAGGCCCCGGCCTTGTCGGCTCCGTCACCGCTCGCCACGTATGCCGCGAGCGTTTCCTCCTTGATATCGGCGAAACGGACGCTGGTCGACAGTACCTCGACCAGCAAAGCGTTCGTCGTGTCGCGCAGCGCGAACGCCGTGTGCACCACGTGCCAGCGGCCCGACAACCGCCGGAGCATCGCGCGCGCCTCGGCTGGATCGCTGGGCTTGCCGAGCGCATCGCCGTCGAGATCGACGACGGTATCGGCCGCGACGATCAGGTCGGTCGACGGAGCGGCTCCGGTGGCCTTGCCCCGCGCGTGCCGCAACGCGAGTTCGCGCGGCGCGAGGTCGCGCTCGGGCAACTCGAGGTAAGCGCTCGGCACGACGTGGACGCGCAGTCCGAGCGACTCGAGAAGATGGCGGCGGCGGGGCGACGCGCTCGCCAGAGCGACGGCGTCGAGGCGTTGTGCGGATCCGATGCAACGAGTGTACGTTGCGGCGCGCACGAGCACAACATGTTCGGCGAAAACACCTGCAAAATACGAGGCGGATCGCTCCGCGGAGCGCTGCGCGAATCGCTTAGACGAGGTCGAGTCGGACGACGTCGTCGGCCGATTCGCCGCGCACGACGCGCCGATGATGACCGTCGCGAACGAAGACGACGGGCGGCCGCCCGAAGCGGTTGTAGTTGCTGGCCATGCTGTAGGTGTAGGCGCCGGTGATCCGCAGCGCGAGCAAGTCCCCGGCCGCGAGATCGCGCGGCAGGACGTAGTCGCCCATCTCGTCGTTCTCGCAGGAGCGGCCGACCAGCGTCGCCGGCTCGTCGGGACCGAGCGCCCGGGCGGTCAGGACGGCCGGCAGATGCCGCGCGCCGTAGAGCGCCGGCCGCGGGTTGTCGGTCATCCCGCCGTCGACGATGACGAAGCGCCGGCGGCCCTGAACTTTGACGGCCATCACACGATAGAGCGAGGTCCCGGCCCGCGCGATCACCGCCCGGCCGGGCTCGACCGCGAGCCGGTAGCCCCGGCCGGCGGCGCGCGCGGCGAGTGCGGCGGCGAGCGCCGTGGCGTCGACCGGGCGGGGGTCGTCCGGCCCTTCCTCGACGGCGATCCCGCCGCTGGCGATCAACTCGGCGACCGGGAAGCCCAGCGAGCGCGCCAGATCGGCCGCGCCCATCAGCTCGTCGAGGTTGGCCACGAACGGCGCGATCTCGGCGATCTGCGAGCCGAGGTGCCCGTGCAGCCCGACCAACCGAAGCTGCGGCAGCTCGGCTAACCGCGCCAGCACGGCCGGCAGCGCGATCAGCGCGATCCCGAACTTGGTGTTCTCGCCGCCGGTCCGGATGAAGGCGTGCGTGTGCGCCTCGATCCCGGTGTTGAGCCGCAGCATGACCTCGACCGGCGCGGCCGCCCCGGCCGCCAGCGCGGCCAGCCGTTCGAGCTCCTCGACGTTGTCGATCACGTCGAAGGCGACGCGCCCCTCGACGATCGCGCGCAGCTCGTCGTCGGTCTTGCCGCAGCCGTGGAAGTAGATGCGCCCGGCCGGGAAGCCCCCGCGCTCGGCGGTCACCAGCTCGCCCAGCGAACAGACGTCCAGCCGCAGCGGCGTTTCGGCCAACCGTTCGGCGAGCGCCGTGCAGAAGAACGCCTTGGCGGCGTAGCCCAGCGCGATCCCGACCGGCGCGAACGCCTCGAGCAGCCGGGCGATGTCCAGGTCGAGGACGTCGAGGTCGATGACGAACAGCGGCGTGCCGTAGGTCGCGGCCAGCTCGCGCGCGGGGACGCCGCCGAGGCGGCCGTCGACCGCCAGCTGCTCGTCGGTCACGGCCGGTAGAGCCCGTGTTCGGCGATGTAGCGGAAGACGGGCTCGGGGACCAGATAGCGCACGCTCTTCCCTTCGGCGAGACGATTGCGAATCAATGTCGCCGACTCGGCGACCAGCGGGAGGTCGAGCATCCGAATCTTCGCGCGCCGCGCCGCGTCGAGCTGGTCCAGCGCGCGGTCGAGGTCGGCTTCGGTCAGCTCGCCGCGCGGCGCGACGACGAACGCTTCGACCGCGTCGACGACCTCGTCGAGCCGCTGCCAGCGCGAGCGCACCAGCGAATCACCGCCGACGACGAAGGTCAGGACGGCGTCCGGATAGCGCGCCTGCAGCCGCGGCAAAAGGTCGGCGGTGTAGCCGCTCGCCGTCGGATCGAGGTCGCTCTCGTCGAGCGCGAAGTCGACGTTGGCCGCGATCGCCAGGCGGATCATCGTGGTGCGTTCGGTCTCCGAGGCGCTCATCGCGCCGTTGCGATAATGCTTCCCCTCGCGGGTCGGCACGAACAGCACGCGATCGAGCCCAGCCGCCTCACGCACCGCCTCCGCGACGAACAGATGCCCGTTGTGAACCGGATCGAACGACCCCCCGAAGATGCCCAGCTTCAGTTTCACGGCGCTTCGCCCCAGGCTCCGCGCCCCCCATGCTTCGCATGGGGCCCCCAGACGCGACCTCGCATCGAGCATGCGAACGATGCGCGATAGTCCTGCGCTCGGTCTGCCAACATACTGCTAACTATAGTCGAACTCGACGCCGGCGATGCGGACGGTGTCGCCTTCGTGGACGCCGAGCTCGCGCAACTTCTTGTCGACGCCCATCTTGGCGAGGATCTGTTCGAAGCGCGCCAACGCTTCGTCGGAATCGAAATCGGTCATGCTCGCCAAGCGCTCGACCCGCTCGCCGCTCACGACGTAGATGCCGTTCTCGACGCGGATCTCGAACGGTTCGTCGGCCGCGAGTTCGATCTGCGCGGGCTCTAGGCGCGCGATCGGCGGCGTCGGCGTCGCGCGGATCGTCTCCCAGACCGCGTAGATCAGCTCGCGCACGCCCTCGCCGGTCGCGGCGGAGATGCCGCGCAGGCCGGGGATCTGCTCGCGCAGCGTCTCGAACGCAGCCTGTGCGTCGGGAAGGTCGAGCTTGGTGATCACCGGGACGATCGAGCGGTCGAGGAGCGCCGGATTCCAGGCGCGCAACTCAGCTTCGATCGTCGCCTTCTCGCTGAGCACGTCGTCGATCGGCTTGGCGCCGTCCATCAAGTGCACCAAGACGCGCGTGCGCTCGACGTGGCGCAAGAAACGATCGCCCAGACCCGCACCGGCGTGCGCGCCTTCGATCAGCCCCGGCACGTCGACCATGACGAACGACTCGAACTCGGCGACGCGCACGACCCCGAGTTGCGGTTCGAGCGTCGTGAACGGATAGTCGGCGATCTTCGGGCGCGCGGCGCTGACGACCGAGAGCAGCGTCGACTTGCCGGCGTTGGGCAGCCCGATCACTCCGGCGTCGGCCAGCAGCTTGAGCTCGAGCTTGAGCTCGCAGCGTTCGCCCGGCTCGCCGTTGTAGGCGAAGCGCGGCGCTTGGCGCGCGGCGGTCGCGAAGTGCTGATTGCCCAAGCCGCCGCGGCCGCCTTTGGCGACGCGCACGCGCCGATACGGTTCGCTCAGATCGGCCATCAGCCGTCCGTGGCCGCGCGCGCCGTCGGCGTCGAGCTCGGTGCGCGTGACCAGCGTGCCGACCGGGACGCGGATCACCAGCTCCTCGCCGGCTTTGCCCGATTTATTCGAAGTCGAGCCCGCCTTGCCCGACTCGGCCGCGAACTGCTTCTTGAAACGAAAGTCGACCAGCGTCCCCAACTCCGGATCGGCCAGCAACACGACGTCGCCGCCGCGGCCGCCGTCGCCGCCGGCCGGTCCGCCCTTGGGGACGTACTTCTCGCGCCGCCACGCGACGACACCGTCGCCACCTTTCCCGGCGGCGACCCCGATCGTCGCCTCGTCGATGAACTGCATCTACGAAACACGGCGCCGGTCATGGACCGAGCGCCGTAGAATCTTACTGGTACCGACCATCTCGTTGCGAGGTCGCGCGTGGGGGCCCCGCGGCGAAGCCGTGGGGGGCGCGGAGCCTAGGGCGTAGCGCCGTTGAACTCAACGACGTTTATGAGCTTGCGATTGCGCGAGCTGGTGAACGTCACCTGGCCCTCGACGACGGCGAAGATCGTGTGGTCCGTGCCGATCATCGTCCCGGCGCCGGGGTAGAACTTCGTGCCGCGCTGGCGGACGAGGATGTTCCCCGGGATCACCCGCTCGCCGCCGAAACGCTTGACGCCCAGTCGCTGGGCGTTGGAGTCGCGGCCGTTGCGCGTGGAGCCGCCGCCCTTCTTGGAGGCGAACAGCTGGAGATCGAACCGGAACATAGCCGCGGAATCATACCAGAGTGCCGGGGGGCCGGTCAAACGGAGACGGCCGCCCGGCGGGTCTGGACGAGCATCTCGATCGGGCGGCCGGGGCGCAGGGTGACCAGCGGGTCGAGCGGGACCGGGCTGAGGTCGGTCGCGGCGAAGCGGAAGCGGCGGGCAAGGGTCGCCAAGAGCAAGACCCCTTCGGTCCAGGCAAAGCCCTCGCCGATGCAGATCCGGGTCCCGCCGCCGAACGGGAAGTAGGCGTAGCGCGGCAGGTTGGCCGTCTCGCCGTTCGACCAGCGCTCGGGCCGGAACGCCTCGGGTTCCTTCCAATAGCGCGGGTTGCGGTGGGTGATGAACGGCGAGACGAAGAGGACCGAGCCCGGCGGGACCTCCCAGCCGCCGATCTGCAGCGGCCGCAGCGCGCGCCGGCCGATCAGCCAGGCCGGCGGGCGCAGCCGCATCGACTCGGCGATGACGTCGTGGGCGAAGCGCAGCTGCGGGACGTCGGCGGGGACCGGGTCGCGGTCGCCCAGGACCTGGTCGAGCTCGGCATGCAGCCGGGCCTCGACCTCCGGCGCGCGAGCCAGCGCGTCCCAGGCCCAGGTCAGCGCGTTGGCGGTCGTCTCGTGGCCCGCCAGCAGCAGCGTGAGCGCCTCGTCCCGGACCAGGTTGTCGGGCATGCGCTGCCCGTGCTCGTCCTCGGAGGTCAACAGGATCGAGAGCAGGTCGCCCCGGTCGACGTTCTCGGCCCGCCGTTGGGCGATCACCTTGGCGATCACCGCGTCCAACTCGGCCCGGGCCGCCCGGAAGCGCCGAGTAGCGGGGTGCCAGGTCAGGTGGTCGAGCAGCTCGCCGAAGGCCGAGAGCGAGGTCGGGAAGAGTTCGAGGACCTCGGTCAGCGCGTGGCCGATCGTGTCGGCGTCGTCGTCGACGTCGACCGAGAAGAGTGTCGCCGCGGCGATCCGCAAGGTCAGCCGGTTCATCAGCCCGTCGACCGCGACCGTCTCGCCGTCGTGCAGCTGGTCGGCCAGCGCCCGAGTCGCGGAGATCATCGTCGCCGCGTAGCCGGCGATCCGCTCGCGATGGAAGGCCGGCTGCACGAGGCGCCGTTGGTGCAGGTGGAGCGGCTCGGTGCTGGTCAGCAGCCCCTCGCCGAGCAGGCGGCGCATCCGTTGGATGCCGCGGCCTTTGGCGACCTCGTTGCTGTTGGCGGTCAAGATCTGCTCGACCGCGAGGGCGTCGTCGAACAACCACCAGCGCGCGCGCGGCATCCGCCAGGAGCTGATCGGTCCGTACTCCCGGCTGGCGTGCTCGAGGAACGCCGGAACGCGCCCGAGGTCACCCCGCAGCGTCCCCAGCTGCGAGAGCGCGTAGAGCATCGAGGGCCCGGGCGGGACGGCGGCGTCGGTCGGGTTGGTCATCGCCTCCCCAGCATACCGCAACCGGTCGGCCGAGTGACGCCGACCGCTTGGCCCGCTCGCCGGGGAGGGGCGCGGTCGCGACCTGCGAACCGGCTTGTGTTTTGGAGAAACGCCGCGTCGTCATCACGGGGCTGGGCGCGGTGACGCCGCTCGGCAACTCGTACCCAGCCTTCTGGGAGGCCTTGGTCGCGGCGCGCAGTGGAGCCGGCCCGATCACCCGCTTCGACGCGCACATGCTGCCGACGCGGGTGGCGGCCGAGGTGCGCGATTTCGACCCCGACACGCTGTTCGGCCGCCGCGACGCGCGCCGCATGGACCGTTACACCCAGTTCGCGCTGGTCGCCGCCCGGGAGGCGATGGCCGACGCGCATTTCCCGGAAGACCCGGACGTGCGCGCGCGGACCGGCTCGATCATCGCGACCGGGATCGGTGGGATCATCACCGTCGAGGACACCGTCCGCGCCGTCGCCCCCGAAGAGAAGTGGGACCGCATCTCGCCGTTCTTCGTCCCGATGCTGATGGCCAACGCCGCCTCGGCGCAGGTCTCGATGACCTTCGGACTGCGCGGCCCGGTCTTCGCCATCGCCAGCGCGTGCGCCAGCGGCAACGACGCGTTCGCCGTCGCCTACGACAAGATCGTCCTCGGCGAGGCGATCGCGGTCGTCACCGGCGGCAGCGAGGCGACGGTGATCCCGACCGCGATGGGCGGCTTCTGCACGATGAAGGCGATGTCGACGCGCAACGACGAGCCGCAGCGTGCGTCGCGGCCGTTCGACGCCGACCGCGACGGGTTCGTGCTCGGCGAGGGTGCCGGTGTTCTGGTGCTCGAGGACCGCGACTTCGCGCTCGAGCGTGGGGCGCACATCTACGCCGAGCTGCTCGGCTACGGACAGTCCGCCGACGCGTACCACATCGCGCAACCCGATCCCGAGTCGCAGGGCGTGATCTTGGCGATGGAGCGCGCGCTGCTGCGCAGCGGCGTCGCGCCCGACGAGGTCGGCTACGTCAACGCCCACGGCACCTCAACCCCGCTCGGCGACGCCGCCGAATCGCAGGCGATCGAACGCGTCTTCGGCGATCACGCGCTCAACGGCCTAGCCGTCTCGTCGACCAAGTCGATGCACGGCCATCTGCTCGGCGCCGCCGGCGCGATCGAAGGGATCGCGACCGTGCTCGCGCTGCAGAGCGGGATCATCCCGCCGACGATCAACTACGAGACGCCCGACCCGCTCTGCCGCCTCGACTACGTCCCCAACGTCGCCCGCCGCGCCCCCGACCTGCGGGTCGCGATGTCCAACGGCTTCGGCTTCGGCGGCCACAACGCCAGCGTCGTGTTTGCGAAACATAGCTAGCATGCCGGGAGAAAAAAGGCGGGCGCGGTTGCGGACGGTGCTCAAGAGCGTGGGGGTGAGCGAGGCGAACGCGGCGGCGATCGAGGCGGCGTTCGTGCATTCCAGCGCGGCCAAGGAACGGTCGCTGGTTTCGAACGAGCGGTTGGAGTTCTTCGGCGATGCGATCCTCGGCTTCGTCACCTCGCGCTGGCTGATGGCGAAGTATCCCGACGCCAGCGAGGGAGCCCTGACGCGGCGCAAGGCGACGCTGGTCAGTGGGGTGGCCTGCGCCGAGACGGCGCGCCGGCTGGGTTTCGGCGAGCTGGTCGTGCTGGGCACCGGGATGGAGCGCACCGGCGCCAACGAGACGATCCTGGCCGACACCTTCGAAGCGTTCCTGGCGGCGCTCTACAAGGTCACCGATCTCGACGTCACGACCCGCTTCCTCGAGAAGGAGCACCTGGGCCCGATCGATCGCAATCACGTCGACGAGCGCGACGCGAAGACCGACCTGCAAGAGTACACCCAGGCCGTGCTGCGCTCGACGCCGCTCTACTTCGAGCGCGCCGAAGGGCCGCCCAACGACCGTCGCTTCACCTCGCAGGTTCGCGTGGGCGACGAGATCCTGGGCGAAGGGATCGGACCCTCGAAGAAGAGCGCGCAGCAGAGCGCGGCGGCGATGGCGCTGGGCACCCTGCGCGCGCGGCAGCCTGAGGCTTCGGCGCCGACGGCGTCGAAAGACGACGGCCGGGTCATCGCGCTCGACAAGCGGCGGCGGCCTCGTTCTCCTCGTACGCCCGACCGCGGAGCGCCGATCTAGCGCATGCGCCTGGAATCCCTCAGAGTTTTCGGCTTCAAGACGTTCGCCGAGGCCACCACGCTCGACTTCGCCGACGGGCCGATCGCCGTCGTCGGCCCCAACGGTTCGGGCAAGTCGAACTTGGTCGACGCGATCCGCTGGGTGCTCGGCGAGCAGTCGACCCGTTCGCTGCGCTCGCAGAAGATGGAAGACGTCATCTTCGCCGGCAACAACGTGCGCAAGCCGCTGGGGATGGTCGAGGTCTCGCTGACCTTCGACAACCGCGAGCGCCGGCTGCCGTTGGACTACAACGAAGTCCAGATCACCCGCCGCGCCTACCGGGTCGGCGAGTCGGAGTTCTACATCAATCGCGAGCCGGTTCGGCTGCGCGACGTCCACGAGCTGTTGATGGGGACGGGCCTGGGGCCGGGCTCGTACGCGATCGTTTCGCAGGGCCAGATCGACGCGATCCTCTCCTCGAAGCCGACCGAACGGCGCGCGCTGTTTGAGGAGACGGCCGGGATCGGCAAGTTTTTGGCGCGCAAGCACGAGGCGCTGCGGCGGCTCGAGGCGACCGAGCAGAACGCGATTCGGGTCAACGATCTGATCGCCGAGCTGGAACGCCGCGCACCCGAGCTCGACACGCAGGTGCGGCGCGCCAAACGCTTCCGCCGAGTCACCGCGCGCCTGCGCGACCTCGAGATCCTGGCCTTCTTGCGCGCCGCCGCGTCGCGCCGGGCGGAGCGCGAACGGGTCGCGGCCGAGCTGGCCGGCCACGAGGACGCGCGCGCCGCGGCGGCCGCCCGGGCGGCCCAGTTCGGCGCGCAGGCCGCGGCGCTGCGCGAGGCGCTCTACACGCTCGAGCTCGAGCTCGACGGTCACCGCGCCGCCGCGCAGGGTGCGCGGGCCGAGCTGGCACGGCTCGAGGCCGAGCTGGCCGCCGCCGTCGCGCGCCGCGACGGCCTCGAAGGTCAGTCGTCGGCCTCGATCGCCGACCGCGACCGGGTCGAGTCCGAGCGCGAGTCGCTGCGCGAGCAGATCGCCGGGCTGGAGCTGCGGCTGGCGCCGCTGAGCGCCCAAACCGACGGCACCCACCAGCGCGAGCTGGAAGCGGCGGCCGCCGTCGCCGAGGCGCGCGGTGCGCTCGACGGGATCTATCAGGAGCTGCGGGCGGTCGAGGCGCTGGCCGCCGAGCGTGCGGCGAGCGCCGCCGAGCGGCGCGCCCAAATCCAGAGCGCGCGCAGTGAGATCGAGCGCCTCGAACGCGAGCGGGTCGCGGCGCTGGCCGAGCGCGACGCGCACGCGCGCGCGGCGGCGGAGGCGCGCAAGCGCCACGGCGAGCGCGAGGTGCTGATCGCCCGGTATGAGGCAGAAGCCGCCGCCGGGCACGAGCGCGCGCGCGTCGCGCGCGAGCGCGGCGAGTCGGCCGCGGCGCAGGTCGCCGCCGCCGAGGGCCGGCGCCGCGAGCTGGCCGCCGAGCTGGCCGGCGCCGAGTCGCGGCTGCACACGATCGAGGAGCTCGAAGCGACGCTCGAAGGGCACGCCCACGGGACGCGCGCCGTGGTCGAGGCGGCGCAGCGCGGGCAATTGCACGGACTGCACGGCGTCGTGTCCAACTTGATCTCGACCGACGAGCGGTATGCGCGCGCCCTCGACGTCGCTTTCGGCGCCGGGCTCTCGAACATCGTCGCCGAGCGCTCCGAGGACGCCGAGGCGGCCGTCGCCTTCCTGCGCGAGCGCGAGTCCGGTCGCGCGACCTTCCTCCCGCTCGACACGCTCGAGCAGCGCGAGGGCCGTCAGCTCGGCGCGCTGGCCGGCCGCGAGGGCGTGATCGGCTACGCCCACACGCTGGTTCGCGCCGAAGCGCGCTATCGCGGGATCGTCGCCTACCTGGTCGGTCGGGTGCTGGTGGTCGACGAATTGAGCACCGGGATCCGCCTGGTCCGCGGCGAGGGCTTCCGCGACTCGATCGTCACCCTCGAGGGCGACCAGATCCAGGGCGGCGGCGCGATCACCGGTGGCCGCTTCCGCAAGGAGCGTTCGCTCTTGGCCCGGCGCGCGCAAGCCGAGACGCTCAAGGAACAGATCCCGCAACTGCGCGCGCAGCTCGACGCCGTCGTGCACGACGGTGCGGCGGCGCAGGCCGCGCTCGCCGCCGCGGCGGCCGAGCGCGAGGAGGCGACGCAGGTGGCCGGCGTGGCCGAGCTCGCGCTGCGCGACGTGCGCACGCAACTGCAGGCGCTGGTCGCCGAGATCGAGCGCCTCGACGCCGCACTGGCGGCGG
>JBEKLD010000061.1:0-15767 GCA_050010375.1 Vulcanimicrobiaceae bacterium | reverse complement strand
CGATGATCCGCACGATAGTGCGAACTCTACCGTATAGCCAGGCCCGCCGCAAGGGCCGGTGTCGATTTCGACCTCCTTCGTTCGACGGGAAGGTAGAAGCACACCCGACAAGGAGAGCCCGATGCGATTTCTCGTCATGGTCAAGGCAACCAAAGAGTGGGACGGCGAGGCCCCCGCCGCCGCGATGGGGGCGTTTAACGACACGCTGGCGCGGGACGGCGTCATGCTCGCCGCCGAGGGACTGCAACCTACCTCCAAAGGCGCGCGGATCAGCTACGCGGGTCCGCGCCCGGTGGTCACCGACGGTCCGTTCACCGAGACCAAGGAACTCGTCGCCGGGTTCTGGCTCGTCCAAGCGCGTACGAAAGAAGAACTCATCGAGCGCTACCTGCGCTGTCCGTTCGAGCGCGGAGAATCGATCGAGATCCGGCAGCTCTTCGAGGCCGAAGACTTTCCTGGGATCGAGCTGAAGTTCGCGCATAAAGGCTCGGAGACTCCGAACGCGAGGCCGTGACGAGCTCGGAGTCGGTTCGCGCAATTGAAGCCGTCTGGGGGATCGAATCCCCCAGACTCATCGCCGCGCTCACCCGCGTCGTTCGCGACGTCGGTTTGGCTGAGGACTTCGCGCAGGATGCCTTCGTCTCGGCTCTCTCGCAATGGCCGAGCGAGGGGATTCCGCGCAATCCGGGAGCGTGGTTGATGTCGGTTGCGAAGCGGCGCGCGATCGACTACTTTCGGCGAGCAGCGACGGCCGAAGACAAGTACCGCCTCCTCGGTCATGAGACGCAAGCCGAGGAATCGGAGGAAGCGATCTTCGCCGCTCTCGACGAGGATTACATCGCCGACGACCTGCTGCGCCTGATGTTTGTCGCGTGCCACCCGGTGCTGTCGGTCGAAGCCCGCGTTGCCTTGACGCTTCGTCTGCTGGGAGGCCTCTCGACGACCGAAATCGCGCGAGCGTTTCTCTCATCGGAGCCGACGATCGCGCAGCGCATCGTTCGGGCAAAGCGCACGCTCGCCGAGGCTCACGTGCCGTTCGAGGTTCCCGATGCGGCGCAGCGGATGCAACGCCTCACCTCGGTCCTCGAGGTCATCTATCTCATCTTCAACGAGGGCTACTCGGCCTCGAGCGGCGACGACATCCTTCGCCCCGGGCTCTCGCAAGAGGCCTTGCGGCTAGGGCGCGTGCTTGCCGAACTCGCGCCGCAGGAGAGCGAGGTGCATGGGCTCGTCGCGTTGATGGAGCTGCAGTCATCGCGAGCGCGAGCGCGCGTCGGACCCTCGGGCGAGCACGTCCTTCTGCTCGAACAGGATCGAGCACGCTGGGACCAGATACTGATCCGGCGCGGCCTTGCCGCGCTCGGACGTACCGAACGTTTGGGCCAACCACTCGGCCCCTATGCTCTACAAGCGGCAATCGCCGCCTGCCACGCACGAGCGCGTCGGGCGGAGGAAACCGATTGGGCCCGCGTCGCCGCACTCTACGATGCGCTCGCCGAGCTGCATCCCACGGCAGTCGTCCGGCTGAACCGTGCCGTTGCCGTCGGCATGGCCTTCGGACCCGCGAGTGGGCTCGAGCTCGTCGATGCGCTCCTCGCCGAGCCCGCGCTGCGCTCCTATCATCTCTTGCCGAGCGTGCGAGGCGACCTGCTCGAAAAGCTGCAGCGCTTCGGCGAAGCGCGCGCCGAGTTCGAACGCGCCGCGGCCCTCGCACATAACACGCGGGACCGCGACCTGCTTCTCGCACGCGCCGCTCGCTGCGCACGAGCGTAGGTCGACCGGCGTTCTTCGTTGGTGCCCAGGAAGGGACTCGAACCCCCACGGCCTTGCGGCCACTAATACCTGAAACTAGCGCGTCTACCAATTCCGCCACCTGGGCGCGGACCGAACCCGGTTCCGTGCCCGGGAGAGGGAGCCCTGCGGGGCGCTAGCCGTAGGCGCCGAGCTCGACCAGGTTGCCGTCGGGGTCGCGGACGTAGTGCGAGACGATCGGGCCGCGCGCGCCGGTCTTCGGGACCGGGCCGAGTTCGATCGGGACGCCGGCGGTTTGCAGCCGAGCACGGACGGTGTCGGGATCGACGGCGGCGACCAAGCAGAAGTCAGCCGAGCCCGCGGTCGGGACGGCGGCCAGCGGCGACCACGGCGCGCCGAGCTGATGCAGGTTGAGCTTCTGCGGACCGAAGCGCAACGCGCGCCGGCCTTCGCCGAAGTGGACCAACTCCGCGCCGAGCGCGTCGACGTAGAACGCGATCGTGCGCTCGACGTCGCTACAGTTGAGGACGAGGTGGTCGATCCCACTCGCCATCGTCGCGCTCGGATCGGCCGGTCCGTACGAGGCGACCGTGCGCCGGATGCGCCCGTCGGCGTCGTAGGTGTTGGCGTCGGCGACCTGCCTGCCGGTCTCGCGCCGATAGAGCACCGTCGCTCCGCCGACGGTGCGCAGGACGTTCTCCAACGTGAGACGCAAGTTCGGCGCCTCCATCCCGCGCGCGAAGTGCTCGCGCAGCCGCGTGCGGCCGCGCAGCGTTCCGTCGGCGATCCCCCAGCGCAGGACGACGTTGGGCGACGTGAGGACGACGTCCTCGGTGTACTGGAGCACCACCGCGTCGAGGTCGCGGCGGTTCCACGCATCGCACCAGCTGCGTGCCGCGGTCAGGGGATCGCGCTCTTCCATCAGGCTGCCTCCGAGGGAAGGGGTTCGCCGCGCGCGACCGGCGTCCGGCCGTTGCGCTGCACCAGCGTGATCCCCAGCGCGATCGCGGCCAGGCCACCGAGGTCACGCAGGTAGACCGGCTCGTGCAGCAACACCGCCGCAATCGCCAAGCCGAAGACCGGCGTGAGGAAGTAGTACGCGCTGACCCGTGACGCCTCGCCGTGGGTGAGCAGCCAGAACCACAGCAGCGAGGCACCGATCGACATCACCAGGACGACGTAGACGAACGAGGCGACCAACTCCCACGACCAATGCGCGTGCGGCATCCCCTCGGTCAGTGCGGCGAACGGAATCAGCACGACGCCGGCGGCGAGCAGTTGCAGCCCGGTCACCCCGCGCAGATCGAGCCCGGCGCACCAGCGCTTGAAGACGATCGTCGCCGCGACGCTGGCCAGCACGCCGGCGAAGGCGATCGCGACGTCGCGCGGCGCGGCCGCGGCGCTGCCGGTTCGGACCGCGACGATCCCGAGCACGCCGCCGAACCCGAGCACCAGCCCGACGACCTTGGCGAACGAGAGCGGCTCGCGCAGCGCCCAGGGCGCCACCAGGGCCAACACCAGCGGGTTCGTCGCGGCGACGATCGCGCCCAAGCCGGAAGCCAGGTGTCGCAGCGCCTCGTAGGTGCAGCCCAGGTAGAGCGCATTTCCGAGCACCCCCAGGACGACGACCGCCAGCCAGTCGCGGCGCGTGCGCGGGAGGCGGACCCCGAAGGCCAGCGCCAGCGCGACGGCGAGGCTCCCGGCCACCGTGAACCGGACGACCAGGAACCACAGGGGCGAGGAATCGAGCACGCCGATCTTGCTGGGCACGTACGCCGAGGCCCACAGGAAGATGTAGAACAGCGCCGCGAGGGTGCCCAGTAGCCGCTGGCTCACCTGCCGATGGTACGCCCCTGAAACTCGCCAGGCGCCGACTCCGGTCACAGCGATGCACCATGTCCAAGGTCATCCCTATCACCGCCGAGCCCACCCCCGCCGACGGCTACTCGGCGACCGTCACGGCAGTCGTCGAGAAGGTCGCGCCGGCGGTCGTCGCGATCGAAGTCCGCGTCAACGGCCGCCGGGCCGGCAGCGGCTCCGGCTTCGTCGCCACCCCCGACGGCTTCATCTTCACCAACTCCCACGTCGTCCACGGCGCGCGCGAGATCGAGGTCGCGCTGCTCGACGGGCACCGCTATCGCGCGATGCTCATCGGCGACGATCCCGATAGCGATCTCGCCGTGGTACGCATCGCCGCGCCCGATCTGGTCCCGGCCGAGATCGCCGATTCGTCTGAGGTCAAAGTCGGCCAGCTCGCAATCGCGCTGGGCAACCCGTTCGGCCTGCAGTGCGCGGTGACGGCCGGTGTCGTCTCGGCGCTGGGCCGTACGCTGCGCGCGCAGTCGGGCCGGCTGATCGACAACGTCATCCAGACCGATGCCGCACTCAACCCCGGCAACAGCGGCGGCCCGTTGGTCGACGGACACGGTCGTGTCATCGGGATCAACACGGCGATCGTCGCCGGCGGTCAGGGGATCTGCTTCGCGATCGCCTCGAACACCGCGACCCGTTTGGCGGGGCTGCTGATCCGCGACGGCAAGATCACGCGCGCCTACCTCGGGATCGCCGGCGCCGACGTCGAGGTCCCGCGCTATCTGCAGCGGCTGCACGACCTCGAGCAAACCCGTGGCGTGCTCGTCCACGGCATCGAGGAGCACAGCCCGGCTTCGCGTGCGGGTGTCGAGGAAGGCGACGTACTAGTCGCACTCGGCGACGCCGCGATCACCAGCGTCGACGGTCTGCACAAACTGTTGACCGATAGGCACGTCGACGCGGCGACGACCGTGACGCTGCTGCGCCGCCACGAACGGATGACCCGCACGATCATCCCGGCCGAGGCCCGCCCGCCAGAGTAAGCTGAGCAGGCGTCTTCTCGTTCGGCGCGAAGGCTGGCAGCCCGCATCGCTGCGGGGGCTTGTGCATTGCCTTGCCGGGGAGGTATCGCGTGTCTGCAAAGGTCGATGTCGCCATCGTCGGTGGGGGCGTGTCGGGTGCGTACTGCGCCTGGCGTCTTCGCCAAGCCGACCCCGCCAAGACGATCGTCCTGGTCGAGGGTACCGACCACGTCGGCGGGAGGCTGCTCTCGGTGCAACCGCCAGAGATCGACTACATGGTGGCCGAGCTCGGCGGCATGCGCATCTTGCCGGCGGTGCAGCCGCTGATCAACGCCTTGATCGGTGTCCTCAACGGGCTGCTGCCGCGGGACCAGAGGATAGAAACGTACGAGTTCCCGGTCGACGAGGACCAGAACATCGCGTATCTACGCGGCTCGTGGTTGCGTCTGGCGGACTTCCGCGATCCCAGCAAAGTCCCGTACCACCTGCCGTTCCTCGAAGCGGGAAACACGCCCGGGATGATCATGGTCGGCGCGATCGAGCAGATCGTTCCCGGCATCACCACGGAACCCAACGAGGAGCGGCGGCGGGCGATGTGCCAGGCGGCCCACTTCGCCGGACGACCGCTCTACCAGCAAGGTTTCTGGAACGTGCTCGCCCGCATCATCAGCGGCGAGGCGTACCAGCTCGGCGTCGATGCCGGCGGCTACAGCTCGACGTTGAGCAATTGGAACGCGGCCGACGCCATCCCGTGGTATCTCTCCGACTTCGGCATCGAACCGAAGTATCTCGGCTTCAAGCGTGGCTTCCAGCACGTTCCCAAGACGCTCGCCGAGCTGTTCCGTCGCGACGGTGGCGAGATTCGGTTGAGCACGAAGCTGCTCGGCTTCGCGTGGAGCGACGACGGGCGCGCGCGACTGCGCCTCAGCGACGGCGAGCTCGACGCCGGCGCGCTCATCTTAGCGATGCCGCGGCGTTCGCTGGAGCTGCTCGCGCCTGCCAGCCCGCCGCTGCAGCCGAACCGGATTCAGGAGCTGATTGCGAGCGTGACGCCGCGGCCACTCTTCAAGATCTTCACGACGTACGACAATCCCTGGTGGCGCGCCGCCGGCTACACCAATGCGCGCAAGGAGTTCGTTCCGGTCGAGGCCGGCCGGACCGTGACCGACCTGCCCGTCCGCCAGACGTACTACTGGCCGCGCGACGACGGCAAACCCGCGACGAGTGGACCGGCCATGCTCATGGCGAGCTACGACGATGGCGCGAACATCGGCTACTGGGACGGCTTGCGCGCGCGGCGCCATCAGGCGTGGGAACACGGCCTGGAAGTCCCGGCGCCCGAGCAGCCGTACGCGTCGCAGGATCACGGCGCCGCCGACGGGTGGGCGCGGTACGAGGCGTCGCAAGCGATGGTCGATGAGGTCAATCGGCAGCTCGGCCGGATCCACGGTCTGCCGTTCACGCCGGCGGTGCGCAACGCCGCCTTTCGCGATTGGGGCGACGACCCGTTCGGAGGCGGCTGGAACAGCTGGAACATCGGTGTGCGCAGTCCGGAGGTCAAGCACAGCATCGTGCAGCCGATCGAAGATCGGCCGCTGTACATCTGCGGCGAGGCCTATTCGGATGCGCAGGGCTGGGTCGAAGGCGCCTTGCAGACCGCCGACCTCGTGCTCGAGAAGTTCGCCCTCAAACCGCTGACGGCTGAGCTCGCGGCGGTCTGAAATCAGCCGCGCAAGTGCTTCGGCCGTTCGAGCGCGGCGGCCATCCGGCGGACGAGGCTGCGCGGGGCGAAGCGGACGGCGAACGTCATCAGCGCGTTCGGTAGCCCGTCGACGACGACGACGCGGCCGTGGTCGAGCGCGCGCAAGGCCGTCGCGACGACCTGCTCCGAGGTGCGCGCGGCGCCGACCCGCGCCTCTTCGATCTGGTCGAAGAACGCGGTCTCCGTTTGCCCCGGGCAGAGCGCGAGCGCGCGTACGCCGGTGCCGCGCAGTTCCTCGGCGACCGCCTCAGTGAACGAGAGCACGAAGGCTTTGGTCGCGGCGTAGGTCGCCATGTAGGGGACCGGTTGAAAGGCCACGATCGAGGCGACGTTGACGACTGCACCGCGTCCGCGCGCGACCATCCCCGGCAGCAGCGCGCGCGTCAGAGCGACCAGCGCGCCGACGTTGAGCGCGATCTCCTCGCGCTCGCGGGCCGGGTCGAGGTCGATCAGCCGGCCGTGCGTCCCGAAGCCGGCGTTGTTGACCAGCGTCTCGACGGCGATGCCGCGGCTTGCCAGCTCGCCGAGCAGGCGGTCGACCTCCTCGCTGCGCGAGAGGTCGGCCGGGAGCGCCAAGGCCCGGCCGCCGTGCCGCGCCTCCAGCTCCTCGGCGAGCGCCTCGAGCTTCGCGACCGAGCGCGCGACCAGGACCAGATCCGCGCCGCGGGCGGCGAGCGCGCGGGCGAAGACCGCGCCGATCCCCGACGAGGCTCCGGTCACGAGCGCCGTTGGGCGGGTCATCGGGGCCGCACCGCGTAGCGGAACTGGCCAGGCATCCAGGCACAGACGCTGCCGTCGCGCATGACGAACGACTCGCAGCCGTCGACCTCGGCGTTGAACTCGCCGTTGAGCGCCTTGGTTGCCGGCCAATCGACCGCCGGCTCCCCGCGCGCCGCGGCCCGCGCCTTCACGTACGAGAATTGCGGCCCCTTGGCCAGCGCGTTGAGTGCCCCCGCCAACCGCCGTGCGTCGTCCATACCGGTTCGCCTCCTCCGCGAGCTTTCGTCACGACCCCTACGGCAACCGTCACCAACCGCGCTTTCGTGCGGTTCGTGGAGGAAGCGGAGGACGACGGGCCCGGCACATGATGGACGAAACGCTCTTCTACGAACGATTCCTGGACGACGTGCGTGACTGCGCGCCGGGCCGGCGCGCGGCCGTGCTCGAGGTCGGGCGGCGGCTGCGCGGTGCGCTCGCCGCGCCGCCGCTCGAGCGCGAGCGGCGCTGGGGGCAGGTCGCGCGCGCCGTTCGCGCGCTGCTGGCCGTCGCCGAGCGCGAGAGCGAGCCGGTTCGGCGGCTGCGCGCGTTCCTGCGCGAGAACGCCGACCTGAGCCCGCCGCGCGAGCCGGCCGTCAGCGACTTCGAACCAGCACTCCACCCGGTGGCTCCGCGCTGATGCGCGCGCCGGTGCTGGTGACCGGCGCGTCGAGCGGGATCGGCGCCGCCGCCGTGCAGGCTCTGCTGGCGCGCGACTTTCGCGTCTGGGCCGGCGTCCGCGACGAAGCCGCCGCCGAGCGGCTGCGCGCGCTCGGCGAGCGATGTACGCCGCTTGTGCTCGATGTGACGAACGCGGCGCAGATCGCGGCGGCCGCCGAACGCATCGGCGCCGACGGCGGCCTCTACGGTTTGGTCAACAACGCCGGGATCGCGATCGGCGGCCCGCTCGAGGCGATCCCACTCGAGCAGTTACGCCTGCAGTTCGAGGTCAACGTCGTCGCGCCGGTCGCGCTGGTGCAAGCGATGCTCCCGCTGCTGCGGCGTTCGCTGGGCCGGATCGTGATGATCTCCTCGGTCGGTGGCCGCATCGCGCTGCCCTTCGTCGGCCCCTACGCCGCCTCGAAGCACGCGCTCGAGGCGCTCTCCGATTCGCTGCGAGCGGAGCTGCTGCCTAGCGGGGTCGACGTGATCCTGGTCGAGCCCGGCGCGGTGAAGACGGCGATCTGGGAACGCGGCGCGCAGGCCGGCGCCGCGCTGGCCGACGGCTTCGATCCGCTCACCCGGGCCCGCTACGCCGACGACGTCACGATGATGATCAAGCTCTCGCGCGCGATGGACGCGCGCGGGATCCCCGCCGAACGGGTCGCCGACGTGATCGTGCGCGCGCTGGTCGCGCGCCGGCCGCGCACGCGCTACGTCGTCGGCACCGATGCGCGGATGCGCCTGTTGCTGCGGGCGGTCGTCCCCGACCGTCCCCGCGACCGGTTGCTGCGGGCCGCGATGCGCCGTCTCGGTTCGTGATCCTTCGGCTGCTGCCGATCCTCGGGATCACCTTCATCGACATCTTTGGGTTCAGCATGCTGCTCCCGTTGCTGCCGTTCTTCGTCAAACACTTCGGCGCGCCGGACATCGCGGTCGGCGTCGTCGCGTCGACGTACTCGCTGGCGCAGCTCTTCGCCGGCCCGCTCTGGGGGAACCTGAGCGACCGGATCGGCCGCAAGGCGGTGCTGATCGTCTCGCAAGTCGGTGCGACGATCGGCTGGACGATGCTCGGCTTCGCGCCGACGCTGGCTTGGGTGATCGGGGCTCGCGCGCTCGAAGGGCTCAGCGGCGGAAACCTGGGCGTCACGCAAGCCTACGTCAGCGATCTGGTCGCGCCCGAACAGCGCGGGCGCGCCTTCGCCTGGCTCGGTGCGGCGTTCAGTCTGGGCTTCGTCTTCGGCCCGGCGCTGGCCGGCTGGCTCGCGACCAGTTACGGTTTCTCGGCCCCGTTCTTCGTCGCGGCCGGCTTGCAGGCGCTGACCCTGGTGCTCACGATCGCGCTGCTCCCGGGGTCGCGCCGCGGTGCGACCGACGAGGCGAAGAACGCGCCGACCCCCAACGCGATCCTCGCCGCCTTCGCCGACCAGCGCGTCGCGCCGGTGCTGTGGCTGCGGCTGGTCTACACCTGCGGGATGTACGGCTGGTTCGGCGCCATGGCGCTGATCCTCAACCAGCAGCTCGGCTGGGGCGTCGGTCAGCTCTCGTCGCTGTTCGTGATCTTCGGCCTGTTCCAGGTCGCGTTGCAGATCTTCGCGGTCGGCGCCAGCGTCGAGCGCAGCGGCAACCGCGCCGCGACCAACCGCGGCTTCGCGTTGCTCGTCGTCGCTTTCGCGCTCGTCCCGTTCGCGACCAACCTATACCTCGCGGTGCCGATGCTGGTGCTGTTCGGCGTCGGCATGAGCCTCGAGAACGCGGCCTTCCCCGCGCTCGCCTCGGAGGTCGCCGCCGAAGACCGGCGCGGAACGGTGCTCGGCGTCCTCTCCGGGCTCGACAGCCTGGCCGGTTTCCTGATGCCGCCGCTGGTGACCGGCGTGTTGGGCTTGGCCGGCGTCGTCCCGGCCGACGCGATCGTCGTCGCGCTGATCGCGGCCGCGCTCGTCATCGGTCTCGCGCAGGCACGCGGTCCGCGTTTGCCTCTCCCGCGCGCAGCGGAGTAACGGACTCCGCGCGCTATTCGACCCAGCGGACGAGTTCGTCGAAGGCGGCCATGACGCGCGACCAACCGGGACGCAGATGCGGGTAGTCGGGATCCTCGGACCAGGCGTCGACGTGTTGCGCGTCGGGCAAGATCTCGGTCCGATAGCGCGCCGCCTGTCCCGCCGCGCGCACGAGCGCGCCGTAGGGGACGAAGTGTTCGGCCGGTGGGATCAGATGATCGAACCCCGAGGCGAGGTCGATCAGCTTGCACCGGATCGCTCCGCTGTTGGCGAAGCCGGCGATGCGCTCGGCGACGCGCGGCGAGCGGTCGAGGCGCCAGGCGCTGATCTGCGCCGCCCACTCCTCGGCCGGCGCCGGATCGGTGACGTCACCGTAGGCGAGCGAGGTCTGCGGATCGAGTTGCGTCGCGTGCAGCCAGGCGGTCAGATACCAGTACGCGATCAAGTTCTTGAGGTAGAGCGAACCGCCGTGCAGGCCGGGGACGTCGGGCGGGAAACCGAGCGCGACCAGCCGGTCCGGTTCGCCCGCCTCCATCGCGGTGAGCGCCGGCGGGAGTTGGCGCAGCAAGTTGTGCGCAGGCGTCCACAGCACGGCGTTCCAGGTCAGCGCGCCGGCGAAGCGATCGCTGCGCTCGATCGCCCGCCGCACTTGGTAGCCGCCGTTGGAGAGGCCGACCGCGTACGTCACCTCGGGTGCGCGACCGCAGACTCCCGTGACGATCTCGAGCGCCGTCTCGGTCACCGCCAGCAGATCATCGGTCCAGCGCTCGATGCGCTGGCCGGGAGCGTGCTGCCAGAACGCGAGCGCGCGGCCGTCGGGGAGCGGAAAGCGCGGCAACGCGACCCCATCGATCGCGAACGTTGCGCCCGGGGCGAGCAGGACGCCGCCGTCACCGACGCCCTTGTTGCCGCTGGCGTACGCGTACCCGCGCGCCAGCAGCGGATCGGCGAAGAGCAGGTCGCAGGCGAACTCCGAACGCTGCGCCGGCGTCCCGGCGACGACCAGCCGGCCGTTCCAGCGCCGCGGGACGCGCACGCTGAAGCGCTCGTCGGGCCGGAGCGAGCCGCTCGCGCGCCAGCCGGGGATGGGGTCGGGCGGCGGCTGCAGCGAGGGCGGCGCGATCGCGCGGGCATCGGCGGCTGCATAGGCCGGCGAGCCGATCGGCGCGAGCGGACCGAAGAGGCCCTCGGCGCCGGGCGGCAGCGAGCGCGCCGGTGCGTACGGCGGCATCGCGAGCGAACGCAGATCGACAACGTCGTTGATAACAAAACGGCGTTCCATGCCGCCGAACGTTCGTGCCGCCGTCGGCGCGGTCCCGGAGGGGGATTCTTCCGGCGACGGCGTAGGCCGAACTGAATTCGTGCGACATAGCGTCTCGCGCCGTATCCATCTCGCCATGTGGAGGAGCCCCATGCCACGACGTTTTGCCCTCGCGCGCCTGACCGCGTCGACGTTGATCCTCGCGCTCGCCTCGGGTGCGGGCCTGGCGCCGGCGACGGCGGCCGGGAGCGCGCCGGTCACGGTCGGGTTGATCTACTCGAAAACCGGTCTCTTGGCGAGCTACGGCGCCGAGTACGCCGAGGGGTTCCAGGTCGGTCTGGACTACGCGACCCACGGCACCGGCCTCGCCGGCGGGCACAAGATCGTGGTCGAGGAGCGCGACGACGCCACCGATCCGTCCAAGGCGGTCGCGGCCGGCAAGGACCTCATCGGGCAGGGCGTGCACATCCTGGCCGGCTCGACCTCCTCGGGCGTGGCCCTGCAGATGGCGGCGTTGGCCAACGCGAACAAAGTGCTCTTCATCTCCGGGGCCGCCGCGACCGACGCGATCACGGGGCTCAACCGCTACACGTTCCGCTCGGGTCGCCAGACCATGCAGGACGTGCTGACGGCTGGAACGATCGTCGGGACGAACCTGCGCGGCAAGCAGGTCTTGGTATTCGCGCAAGACTTCGCCTTCGGTCAAGCCAACGTGAGCGCGGTGCGCACCGTGCTGGGCAGCGAGGGCGCCTCGGTGCAGAGCGTGCTGGCGCCGCTCACGACCAACGACTTCTCGCCGTTCGCGCAGAAGGTCAAGGACGCGCACCCGGATCTGCTGTTCATCGCCTGGGCCGGCGCAACGGCCGGAGCGATGTGGAAGAGCCTCGACGATCAGCACGTGTTCGACACGACCCGCGTGGTGACGGGTCTCGATCTGCGCGCCTCCTACCCGATCTTCGGTCCGGTCGCCGGTAAGATCACCTTCCTCTCGCATTACTTCTATCGAGCGCCGCATAACCGAGTGAACGACGCGCTGGTGGCGGCGCTGGCGAAGCAAGGGAAGGTCCCCGACCTGTTCGATCCCGACGGGTTCGTCGCGGCGCAGATGATCGTGCACGCGATCGAAGCAGCCGACGGCGACGATCCGGCCAAGACGGTGCCGGCGCTCGAAGGCTGGTCGTTCTCGGCCCCCAAGGGTGAAGAGGTCGTGCGGGCGGCCGATCACGCGCTGTTGCAGCCGATGTTCGTCGCCAAGCTGGAACCGGCCGGGAGCGGCTGGGAGCCGAAACTGCTGCGCACGATCCCGCGCGAGGCTGTCGCGCCGCCGGTGCGTCCCTTCAAGTAGCGGGTTGGACGACGGGGGGAGCCTGCCGGTCCTGCGGACCGACGGGCTCGGCCTACGCATCGGCGGGGTCACCATCGTCGACGACGTCTCGCTGGCGGTGCGCGAGGGTGAGTTCCTGGTCATCATCGGTCCCAACGGCGCCGGCAAGACGACCTTGTTCAACCTGCTCTCCGGCGTCACGCGGCCGACGGCCGGGCGGGTCGAGTTCGCCGGCCGCGACATCACCGACGCACCGACCTACGTGCACGCGCGCTTGGGGATGGGTCGCACCTTCCAGACCTCGACCATCTTCGCCGGCCTCTCGACGCTCGAGAACGTGCGGCTCGCCGCGCAGGCGTACTTGGGCGGCAGCGCGTCGCTGCTGCGGCTCGCCGACCGCGAGCGCGCACCGCTGGCCCGCGCTCGCGAGGCGCTGGCGAAGGTCGGCTTGAGCGAGCGCGAACACGTCCACGCCGCCTCGCTCTCGCACGGCGAGAAGCGCAAGCTGGATCTGGCGATCCTGCTGTGCGGCGAGCCGCGCGTCGTGCTGCTCGACGAGCCGACGGCTGGGATGGCGGTCGAGGACGTCCCCGAGATGATGGAGTTGATCGGCCGCATCCACCACGCCGAGCACAAGACCGTCTTGATGGTCGAGCACCGCATGGATCTGATCATGGGCCTAGCCGACCGGATGGCGGTGATGCACCACGGCGCGCTGCTCGCGCTCGACACGCCGGAGCGGATCGTCGCCAACGAGACGGTGCAGTCGGCCTACCTGGGCGATCCACTGTGAACGCGACCGTGCGCGCGACGCTGCTCGGCGTGCGCGATCTGCACGTCTACCTGGGCGAGTCGCACATCTTGCAAGGCGTCTCGTTCGAGGTGCGCGAGGGTGGTGTCACCGGACTGCTCGGCCGCAACGGGGTCGGTAAGACGACGACGCTGCGCGGGATCCTCGGGATGGTGCCCCGCACCGGCAGCGTGACGCTGGACAGCGCGGAGATCGTCGGGCTGCGCACGCACGACATCGTGCGGCGCGGCGTCGGGTACGTCCCCGAGGACCGCGACGTCTTCGCCGGCCTGACGGTCGAAGAGAACCTGCGGCTGGCCGAGCGTACCGGTTCGCCGCTGCGCTACGACCTCGTCTACGAACTTTTCCCCGAACTCAAGGTTCGCGCCGGACAGCGGGCCGGGACGCTCTCGGGCGGACAGCAGCAGATGGTCTCGCTCGCGCGGGCGCTGCTCAACGCGCAGAACCGGCTGCTGCTGATCGACGAGCCGACGAAAGGGCTCGCACCGCTGGTCGTGCGCAACGTCGTCGAGGCACTGCGCCGCGCCGCGCAGGTCGCGACGATCTTGCTGGTCGAGCAGAATCTCAGCGTCGCGCACACGCTCGTCGGAGACGTCGTCGTGCTCGACCAAGGCCGCGTTTCGTTCACCGGTCAGGTCGATCAACTGATGGACGATCCGGCGCTGGCGCGCCGCTACTTGGGTCTCGCGACGGCGGGGAGCCACTGACCACGTGAGTACGATCGCGTTGCTCGCCATCACGGGCCTTGGCTTGGGGGCGCTGTACTTTCTCATCGCCGCCGGCCTCTCGCTGATCTGGGGGCTGATGCGCGTGCTCAACTTCGCCCACGGCGCGTTCTTCACCGTCGCAGCCTACGCCGGCTGGGTCGCCGGCAGCGCCGTCCACGGCTCGCCCTGGTTGCAATGGTTCGTCGCCCTGGTGGTGGCCGTCGTCGCAGGTGGGCTGTTCGCGACGCTGACCGAGATCGTCCTGATCCGTCCGCTCTACGCGCGCCCCGTCGGTCAGGTGCTGGTCACCGTCGGCCTCGCGCTGGCGACGGTCGCGCTCGTGCAGGGTGGTTTCGGCAACGATCCCAAGCAGCTCGTGCTGCCCGACTGGATGTCGCAGACGACGCCCGTCCTGGGCGCCGACATCCCGAACACGCGCTGGATCACGATCGCCGCGGCCGTGCTCGTGTTGGGACTGTTGCTGTTCTTCTTGCGGCGGACCCGCTACGGATTGATCGTGCGCGCCGGCGTCGAGAACCGCGGGATGGTCGAGGCGCTCGGGATCGACGTGCAGCGTGCGTTCACGCTCGTCTTCGCGATCGGCGGGATGGCCGCGGGTCTGGCCGGCGCGCTGGCCGGCGACTACTACGGAACGATCGACCCGGCGCGCGGGAGTGCGATGCTGATCTTCGCCTTCATCGTCGTCGTGATCGGCGGTCTGGGCTCGGTCGTCGGTTCGGCGGTCGCCGCCGTCGTCGTCGGCCTCCTGCAGCAGTTCCTCAACTTCTACGGCGCCGCCGGCATCGGTGACTTCGCGGTCGTGCTGCTGTTGGCCGGCGTCTTGCTGGTGCGGCCGAGCGGCTTCGCCGGAGCGGCGACGTGAGGCGCGGGCTGCGCATCGCGGTCCTGGCCGTGGCCGGCGCCGTCTTGCTCGCGCTACCGTGGTTGCAGATCACCATCCCGGGGTTGTTCGACGCGCCGCTGGGCTCGCCGGGGACGCTGAACCTGATCGGCTTGTGCTTCGTCTTCGGAGCGCTGGCGCTGACGTACGATCTGGTCTTCGGCTATGTCGGGTTGCTCTCGTTCGGCCACGCGCTGTACTTCACGGTCGGTGTCTACGTGACGGCGATCGCGTTGAACCGGCTGCACCTGCCTTTGGGCGGTGCGATCGCCGTGACGGCCGTCGTCGCGCTGCTGTTGCCCCTCGTCTTGGGCGCGATCTGTTTGCGGATCCGTGACATCCCGTTCGCGATGGTCACCCTCGCCTTCGCCGAGGCCGGCTCGATCTTGGTCATGCAGAACCCCGGCGGCCTGACCGGGGGCGAGGATGGGCTCGCGCTCGGCCCCGACGTGCTGCCGGCAGGATTGGTCGGCGTCGCGAACACGCACAACCTGTATTGGATCGCGCTGGCGGCGCTCGCCGTCACCTACGCAGTCGCGTGGTTGTCGGTCAACTCGCCGGCCGGCCACGTCTGGCAGGCGATCCGCGAGAACGAACGGCGCGTCGGCGTGCTCGGTCTCAACCCGTATCTCTACAAGCTCGGCGCGTTCGTGCTCTCCGGCTTCCTGGCGTCCGGGGTCGGCGTCGTCTATCTCTTGCTGCAGGGAGCCGCGAACCCCGAGGTCACGACCTCGAGCTTCACCCTCGCGCTGCTGGTCATGGTCGTGTTAGGTGGCGTCGGCACGCTCTGGGGCGCCGTCCTCGGTGGGATCGTCTACGAGTACTTGGATTTCCGCCTCGTCGCGCTCTCGAACGACGCGACGCTGCAATCGGTCCCCGCGCTCCTGCGCGTCCCGCTCTCCCAGCCGCTCTTCTTGCTCGGCACGCTGTTCATCGTGCTGGTCCTGTTCGTCCCCGGTGGCGTCGCCGGCGCGGTGCAACGCCTACGCCGGCCGTCGA
>JBEKLD010000060.1:0-15836 GCA_050010375.1 Vulcanimicrobiaceae bacterium | reverse complement strand
GAGCGTGCAGCACGCCTCGAAGCCGAAGGGTGCGCCGGCGACGACCTCGCGCGGCGCGTCCAGCACGAGGTCGACGCGGGCCGGCGGGCGTCCGTCGAGCGGTGGGAGGACGAGCGCGACGCGTTCGCCGATGCGGACGACGCCACCGCAGCGCGCGGCCTGCTGCGCGACGACGATCGCGGTGCGCTCGCCGGGCAGCAGCGTGCCCAGGTCGTGCATCTGATCGTCCAGCTGCGCGCAGACGGCGCGCGCCGGGGTGGTGCCGACGTGGCGCACGACGTAGCGCGCCGAGTCGCCGTCGCGCTCCGGGAGATCGTCGAGCGCGAGCCACGGGCGCTCGCGCACGATCAGCGTTGCATCGGCTCGCGCCGGGACCGTCGCGCCGTGCGCCGCGACGACGGCCAGCCCGACGGCGGTGCCGTCGGCGGACGGAGCGTCGAGCTGTAGCGTGAGCACCGCGCGCGCCAGCGCGCCGCCGGCGAGCGGTCGTGGCGCGAGGTCGCATTCGACGATCCGCCACGGAGGCTCGACGGCGAGCTCGGGCCGGACCGCGAGATCGCCCGCGTTGTGCAGCTCGACCTCGGTGCGGAGCGGTTCGCCCGGGGTCGCGGTCGCCGGCAGCGCGACGAAGCGGAGCCGCAGATCGTCGACGACCTGCCGCGCAAAGGGGACCGTGACGGCGTGTTCGCCGGCGCGCACCTCGATCGTGCCGGCCGCGGTTCCGGGTGGGACGCTGGCGCGCAAAGTGACGCGAACGCTGCCGCGCGCCGGGATGCGCCGCAGCGCGATCGGTTCGCCCCGCGCGCGCCGCACCGGCTCCGCGTCGTCGATCCGCAGTGTCCCCGGGATCTCGCGCACCCCCGCCGGCAAACGAACGCTCAACGCGAGATCGTCGACGTCGGCCCAGCCCTCGTTGCGCAGCTCGACGGCGAGCTCGAGGTTGTGCCGCGCCAGCTGTAAGGCGACGCTCGGCGCGGCGAGCAGCGGCTGCACCTGCACCGCGCCCTCGGAGCGCAAGGCGTAGCGCGTCCCGTCGGCCAGCAGCACGAACGCGTCGTCGGCGCGCAGCGTGCCCAGCGGCGCGACGATGCGCGCGTCGAAGCCGAGCTCGACGGCGGCGCCGGGTTCGAGCAGCGCGACCTCGCGCGTCGTCGGCGTGTCGTCGAGGACGCGCGTGCCGGGCGGCGCCGGGACGACCAGCCGCAGATCGCGCGCCGCGCCGTCGCCTTCGTTGGTGACGATCGCGTCGATGCGAACGGTCTGGGCGTCGCGCGCGACGATACGCACGGCGCTCGCTGGTCCATCGAGGATCGCCCGCCCGCGAACGGTGAGCGAGCAGCGGTTGCTCGCCAAGCGGCGGTCGCCGAACTCGAGGACGGCGAAGACGGCGTCGATCGCGCCCGGTGGGTGAACCGTGACCCGCGCCTCGAGCGTGGCGCTCAGCTCGGCGTCGGGCGCGACCGGCCACAGGGCGACGTCGACGTCGCCGAGCGGCTCGAGACCCGCGGGGAGGACGAAGCGGACGTGTGCATCGTCGAGCGGCGACGAGCTCAAGTTTCGGGCGCGGAAGAGCAAGCGCACGGTCTCACCGGGCCGGGCGACCGGTGGGGCGAGAAAGAGAGCGTAAAGTTTCGGTTCGTCGTCCACACCGAGCGCGGTGCCCGGCGCCGAATGCTAAAAGTTCCCCAAGCGGCGAGACGTGCCCAGCGGCTGGGACGTACAATGGGCCTCGTGCTCACGCGCCGTCTGGTCGCATTTCTCGTCGCGCTCGTGCAACTGATCGTGCTGGCGCCGGCGGTCTTCGTCGCGCGGCCGGCCCTTGCCGCACCGCTGTGCGCCTCGACGGCCGGCAAGGACGGCGCGGCCGGGACGTTGGCGGGCGTCTACAACACCTATTATCAGCCGCCGACGGGGACGCTCGGCGCCGGCACGACGGTCATCCCGCTGGGCACCATCGACACCGGTGGCGGCGGCGCAAGCACCGCCGTCGCGGCCGGCGATCTGTTGCTGATCATCCAGATGCAGGATGGCACGTTTAGCCGCAGCAACTCGAGCGCGTACGGGAACGGCAGCGGGAGTGGATATACGACGCTCGGGCAAGCCGGGCTCTACGAGTACGTCGGCGTGCAGAGCGTCGCGGGCGGCAGCGCGACGGTCATCGGCGCGGGCAGCGGCAGCGGGCTGATCAACAGCTACGTGCGAGGCGCGGCGACGTCGACGCAAGGGCAGCAGACGTATCAGATCGTCCGCGTCCCGCAATACATCAGCGCGACGCTGGGCAGCACGTTCCACGCCGCCTATTGGGACGGCAAGACCGGCGGCGTCGCCGCGCTCGACATCGCGACGACACTCAACCTGGGCGGCGCATCGATCTACGCGACCGGCAACGGCTTCCGCGGCGGCGGCGTGAGCATCGCGTCCACCGCGCCGACCACCGTCCTGAACAGCGACTGGGTCGACTCGGCGACGATGAACGGGACCGGCGCGCCGGGTTTCGGCAGCAAAGGCGAAGGGATCAACGGGACGCCGGATTACCTCTTTTACTACACGGTCTTCACGACGCCGTCGACGCCGGCGACGCCGACGGTCACCAACGGCACCGCCGACGGCTATCCCGGCGGCGACATGGGCAAAGGCGCGCCGGGCAACGCCGGCGGCGGCGGCAGCGACATGGATCCGGTGGCGAACGACCAGAACACCGGCGGCGGCGGCGGCGGCAACGGCGGCGCTGGCGGCAACGGCGGGTACCCGTGGACGCCGAACTACAGCGGGAATACCTCCGAGTACTCGCAGACCTCGCCCGGGCTGAACGCTGCCGCGAACTACAGCACGACCAATACCGGCGACATTGGTGGACGCGGCGCGTCGGCGCTGACGCCGTCGGTGACGCGGCTGTTCTTGGGCGGCGGCGCCGGCGCCGGGACGAACAACAACGGCTCGAACAACAACACCGCCAACGCGTACGGCAGCTCGGGTGGCGTCGGCGGCGGAATCGTGATGATGCGCATCGCGGATACCAGCGGTGCGGCGGCGACGGTCTACGCCGACGGGACGACCGGTCTCGCCCCCGACAACGACGGCGGCGGCGGCGGCGGCGCGGGCGGGACGGTCGAGATCACCTCGCCCGACACGTTCACCGGGATCACCATCCACGCCGACGGTGCGGCTGGGACGACAGCGGCCTCGACGACCAGCGATACGACCTACGCGATCCAGCACGGTCCCGGCGGCGGCGGTGGCGGCGGCGTGGTGCTGACCAGCAGCTCGGCCACCACGACCACGGCCGGCGGCGCGAACGGGACGACGACCAGCTACGCGACCTCGTACGGCGCCACGCCGGGGACGGCCGGGCTGACGCAGCTCGTCAGCGCGTCGCAAATCCCGGGCGTCGCCTCCGGCGCGGAGTGCTACAGCACCGGTTCGACCGGCACGGTGCCCTACATCGGGCCGGCGGGTACCGGCAACTACAACGCCACCGGCAGCTATGACGGCAGCGTCGCGACGACGAACAACAACGACTTCACCGCCGTCGGCTTCTTCCCGACCGGCGCGACGCTGACGAACAGCGGGACGACGCCCGGCTCGTGGATCGGCAGCACGATCGCGCAGGGGCCGACGGCGTTCGTCGCCCAGAATGACCTGTATTACGACAACACGTCGAACGCGACGGTCAATGTCGCGCTCTCTGCGACGGCGCCGACGACGCCGGCGGGTTGGACCGTCCAGCTGTGCGGCGGGGTAACCGGGACGACCTGTACCACCGTCGCCAACTTCACCAACGGAACGGCCGGTTCGACCTCCGCCGCGACCTACAGCGTCGCGAAGCATACGGCCAAAGAGATCACGGTGTACGCCGTCTACAGCGCGCCGGCCGGCCTGACGGCGTTCACGCGCTACGACGCGGTGATCGCAGCGAGCGACGGCACGAACATCAACTACACGCACGACGAACTCTATCCCGGCTACGTCGTCCTGACGAAGACCGAGACGATTCAGAGCAGCGGGTGCAGCGGCAGCCCGCCGGCCGGGACCGTCTGCCCGGGTGGGATCGTGCTCTACACGATCGATTACCGCAACATCATCGCCGGCGGGACCTCGGAGAGCACGGTGACGGGGGCCTTCCCCACCATGACCGCCGGGTCGCTGGCGATCACCGAGAACGGGACGACGACCTGGGGGGTCAACTCAAACGGGCTGAACGAGGCCCTCGTCGCCGGCGCGACCTGTTCGGGGACCTCGTACGGCGACACGAGCACAGGCTCGACGTTCACCACCGCGACGGTCGGCTCGAAGTCGTTCGCCGTGACGGTCGGCGGCGCAACCGGGAAGCTGGTCCCGAGCGGGGTGACCGGGACGTATCAGGGGACGATCTGCTTCCGGGTCAAGGTCAAGTGAGGCGCTGAGAGGGCGTGCCGCCCGGGCTCACCAATGGGGAAAGGCGATGATCGACCTCGCCACTCTCCGTCGGATCCCGCTGTTCCGGGAGTTTACCGACGAGCAGCTGGGGCAGGTGCTGGCCACCGTCGCCGAGCGACGGTTTCCCAAGCATCAGTTCGTCGTGCGAGAGGGCGAGCCGGGCGACACCTTCTTCGTGATCGCGGCCGGCTCGGTCGCGGTCTGCCGGATCGGCCCCGACGGGCGTGAGACGATCCTCTCGATCCTCAAGGAAGGCGACTTCTTCGGCGAGATGTCGATGTTCGACTCGTCGCTGCGCTCGGCGTCGATCAAGACGCTGACCGACGTCGAGGTCGGGGCGGTCCGCCGGGACGACTTCCTGGGGTTGATCGACAAGAACCCGCAGATCGGGAAACTCCTGGTCATCGAGCTCTCCGAGCGGCTGCGCGCCGCCAACGCCCTGATCGCCGCCACGACCTCGCAGGACATCCGCGCGCGGTTGGCTTCACTGCTCCTCAACTTGGCCGAGCAGTTCGGCGAGCACGTCGACAACGGGACCCGGATCACGTTGCGCCTGACCAACCAAGAGATGGCGAACATGATCGGGACGACGCGCGAGACGGTCAATCGCACCTTGAACCGGTTCTGGGACGACCGGCTGGTCGACATGCGCACCGCGCACGTCGTCGTCACCGAGCCGGAGAAGCTCAAGGCGCTGATCCCCTAACTGCCGCGCCGAGCGGGCGGGCACCGCGCGGGGCATGACGCCGGCCGCGGCCGTCGAGCTCGCGTTCGTCGCCGCCTCGTGCGGCGTGGGGATCGCGGGGACGCTCGCGGCGCTGCGTACGCGCGCCGGCGCGCGCGCCGATCGGCTGGCCTTGCGCCTGGCGCGCGAGCGCGAGGCCAGCTTCGTCGAAGCGTCGCGGCGGCTGGCCGATGCGGCGCGCGGCTGCGTCGAGGACGTCCAGGCCGAGATCGCGCGCGCCGCCCGCCACCTCGCCCCGGCGATCGACGCCGTGCTGCTCTTCGAAGAGCGCGATGGAGCCTTGACCTGCGTCTTCGCAGCCGGCGAACGCACCGCGTACTTCGCCGGCGCGCGGATCGCGCGCGACGATCCGGCGGCGCTGCCGGCGCGGGCCGTCGCGGCCGGACATCGCGTGACCCTCGCCGACGCGGGGGTCCGCGCGCTGCACCCCGCCGACGCGGCGGCCGTCGGCGTCCCGCTGAGCCTCGACGCCGGCCGCAGCTGCGTCTTGGTCGCGGCGGCTCGCGCCGCGCTCGACGCCGACGCCGTCGACCGCATCGCCGCGCTGGCCGATCATGCCTCGCCGGCGTATCTGATCGCGCTCGAGCGCGCGATCGACCGCCACCGGGCCGAGTACGATGGGCTGACCGGGTTGCTCGGCCCGCGCGCCTTCCGCCAGCGGCTCGGCGGTCTGATCGACGCCGCCCGCCATGCGCCGCTGGCGCGGTTGGGGCTGCTCTTCCTCGACACCGATCGCTTCAAGGCCTGGAACGACAGCTACGGCCACGCGGCCGGCGACGCGCTGCTGCGCGAGATCGCCCGCGTCCTGCGCGGGGCGGCGCGCTGCGCGGCGGACCTGGTCGCGCGCAACGGCGGCGACGAGTTCTGCCTGGTCTTCACCGAGACCGACAAGGCCGTCGCGATCGAGCGCGCCGAGGAGCTGCGCGCGCGGATCGTGCAGCTCGACCTGGCCCACCTACGGCCACCACAAGCGCACGCCGCGGTGCGGATCACCGCCTCGATCGGCGTCGCGGCCTACCCCGCCGACGCGGACGGCGCGAGCGCGCTGCTCGAGCGCGCCGACGCCGCCATGTACCACAGCAAGCAGACCGGCCGCGACGCGGTCTCCTACCACAGCGTCGACGGCCGGCTGGTGCGGTTGCGCTAGTCGGCGATCCCCAACTCGCGGCGGACGAGCTTCGTGCCGGCGACGAGAGCCTGCAGCTTGGCGAAGGCGGTCGGGCGCGGCAGGTACTTCATCCCGCAGTCGGGGGCGAGCATCAGGCGCGCCGGCGTGATGTGCTGCAGCGCGGCGCGGATCTGCGCGGCGACCTGTTCGGGCGTCTCGACCGCGGCGGCGTCGTCGAGGTTGAGCACGCCGAGGATCACGGTCTTGTGCGGCAGCGACTCGAGCGCGCGCAGGTCGACGTGCTGCTGCATGGACTCGATGGCGATCTGCTGCGCGGGGACGCCGTCGAGCTCCTCGAGGAACGGGTAGCCCTCGGGCCGCGCGTGCACGACGTGCGCGTAGCCGAAGCAGGTGTGCAGCGCGGTCACGCCGCCGATCCCTTCGAGCGCGCGGGCAATGGCGGGCAGCGCGTAGTCACCCGCCGCTTCGGAGCGCGCTTGCAGGTACGGTTCGTCGATCTGCACGACGTCGGCGCCGGCCGCCAGCAGATCGCGCAGCTCGTCGTTGACGGCGGCGGCGAAGTCGAGCGCGGCGGCGCCGAGATCGGGGTAGTAGTCGTTCTGCGCCTGCTGCGACATCGTGAACGGTCCCGGGACGGTGATCTTGATCGGCCGGTCGGTGTTGGCGCGCAGAAACTCGACGTCGCGCACGAGGACGGGGTGGCGGCGGCGGATCGGACCGGCGATGCGCGGGACGGGGTTGGGGTGGCCGGTGCGATCGAGCGCGGTCCCAGGGCGGTCGAGGTCGATCCCCGCGAGTGCCGTCGCAAAGCGGTTGGAGTAACTCTCGCGCCGGATCTCGCCGTCGCTGATGATGTCGATGCCGGCCCGCTCCATGTCGCGAATCGCGATCAGCGTCGCGTCGTCCTGGGCCGCCTCGAGCCACGTCTCGGGAACACGCCAGATCTCGCGCGCGCGGACGCGTGGCGGGAGCCGCGCGCCGAGGAGGTCGCGGTCGACCAGCCAGTCGGGCTGTGGATAACTGCCCACGACGGTGGTGCGCAGCGGGGCGGTCAACGAGCTCATCGTACTCCTTGCCAAGCGAGGTCGCGGAGAGCGGCGTCCGGATCGCGAAGCGCCACCCGATGGTCCTCGCGTCCGCGCCCCTGAGGTCCTGCTCGCCCAGCGCGCTCGTCGTGGACGTCCTGCCGCACCTGCGCACGGCGCGCTTCGATCGCGCGCTGACCTACCGCGTCGCCGACGGCTTGGAACTGGCCGTCGGCGAGGTCGTGCGCGTCCCGCTCGGCTCGCGCGAGGTCTACGGATACGTCGTCGGCGCGCCGTACGCTCGCGTTGACGAGACCGGCCTGCGCGAGGTCGCGGCCCGCGTCGACGGGCCGCGCGCCTTCGACGAGACCGGCCTCGCGCTGGCGCAGTGGATCGCCGAGCGGTACGTCTGCTCCCTGCGCGAAGCGCTGGGCGCGCTGGTGTTGGCGGCGGCGATCCCGCGGGCGGTCGAGCGGCTCGTGCCGCAGGGCGACCCACCGATGCCCGACCGGTTCACCAGCGTCCCCGAGCGGCTGATCCGCCTCTTGTGGAGCGACTTTCGCGAGGGCGTTGCGCCCGACGCCCTGCTGCGCCATCCCGAGGCGCGCCGCGCCGGCGACCGGGCGACGCTGGTCCGCGCCGTCGACGCGTTGGTCCGGGCCGGGGCGCTGAGCCGGCGGCGCACGCTGGCCGCGGCACGGATGGGGGCGGCGCGGGTCCGGGTACTGCGTCCCGGCGAGCAGCCGATCCGCGGGAAGAAGGCGGCGGCGCTAGTCGCGCACGTCGCGGCGCAGGGTGAGCTGCGGCGCAGCGACGCGGTGCTGGCGGGCTTCTCCGACGCCGTCATCCGGCGCGCGCTGCAGGCCAGGGCGCTGCGCGAAGAGCTGCGCGAGGTGCGGCATGCGCGCGGCGCGCGGGTCGCGCTGCCGGCGCTGACGCCGACCGACGAACAGCGCGAGGCGATCGCGCGGCTCGCGGCGCTGCTCGACGGCGGGAGCTTCGCGCAAACGCTGCTCTACGGCGTGACCGGGAGCGGGAAGACGCTGGTGTACCTGCACGCGATCGCGCAGGTCCTCGCCGCCGGCGGGCGCGCGATCGTGCTCGTCCCCGAGATCGCGTTGACGCCGCAGACGGCCGCGCGTTTCGAGGCCGCCTTCGGCGACCGGGTCGCCGTGCTGCACTCGGCGCTCTCCGAGCGCGAGCGCTTCGACGCCTGGCAGGCCGCCGCGCGCGGCGAGATCGACGTCGTCGTCGGCGCGCGCAGCGCCGTCTTCGCCCCGCTCGACGGCGTTCGCTTGATCGTCGTCGACGAAGCGCACGAAGGGTCGTACCGGCAGGACAGCGTCCCGCGCTACGACGCGGTCGCGGTCGCGCGCGAACGGATGCGGCGCGCCGGCGGCGTCGTCGTGTTGGGCAGCGCGACGCCGGCGCTGGAAGATTACGCGCGCGCGATGGCCGGGCGGATCCCGCTCGTGCGGCTGACGCAGCGCGCGACGGCGCAGCCGCTGCCGGTGGTGCGGATCGTCGACATGGGAAGCGAGTTCGCCGGCGGGAACCGGCGTTTGTTCTCGACCGCGCTGACGCAGGCGATCGACGAGCGGCTGGCGCTGCGCGAGAAGAGCGTGCTGTTCATCAACCGGCGCGGCAGCGCGCGCTTCGTACTCTGCCGCGCTTGCGGTCATGTCCCCGAGTGCCCGCGCTGCTCCACCTCGCTGACCGTTCACCGGGGCGAAGACTTGCTGCGCTGTCATTGGTGCGACTTCCGCCAACCGCTGCCGCTGGTCTGCCCGCACTGTGGCGACCCGTCGATCCGCGCGTTCGGCGCGGGGACGGAGCGGGTCGTCGAAGAGCTGGCGCGGCTCTTTCCGGCGGCGGTCGTGGTGCGGATGGACTCGGACACGACGACTCGCGTCGGCGATCACGCGCGGCTGCTCGAACGCTTCGTCGAGCGCGGCGACATCTTGGTCGGGACGCAGATGGTTGCCAAAGGCCTCGACTTCCCGCAGGTGACGCTGGTCGGCGCGCTCGCCGCCGACCTCGACCTGCACGTCGCCGACTACCGCGCGGCGGAACGGACCTTCGCGCTGCTGACGCAAGTCGCCGGGCGCAGCGGCCGCGCCCAGCCCGGCGAGGCGATCATCCAAACCTACGCGCCCGAACACCCGGCGATCGTGTTCGCGGCGCGGCACGATTACGACGGCTTCGCGCGCCAGGAATTGGCGGACCGGCGCGATCAGCACTGGCCGCCGTTCGTGCGCGTCGCGCAGTTGGGCGCGATCGGTCGCTCGCAGGGTGCGGTCGAGGACACGATCGCCGGCTGGGCTGCGATCTTGCGCTCTGACCCGCGCTTCGAGGTGTTAGGGCCCGCGCCGTATCCGATCGCGCGGGTCAACCACGAGTGGCGTTACCGGCTCGCCGTGCGGACCAAAGAGCCCGAGGCGCTGCGCGATGCGATCCGCCAGCGGATCCTCGTCCCCGCCGTCCAGGTGGCCGGCGTGCGGATCGCCGTCGCGGTCGACGGATAGCAAAGAAGAAGCCGCCCGGGGGCGGCTTACTTGGCTGGCTTGGCCTGGCCGCGCGCGAGGCGCGACTTTTTGCGGGCGGCCTTGTTGGGGTGGATGATCCCCTTCTGGGCGGCCTTGTCGAACTGCGCTTCGACCGCGGAGGTGACGGTTGCGTCGCCGGCCGCCTTGGCCTTCTTGAAGAGCGTCTTGAGCTTGGTCTTGGTGGCGAGGTTCCGCAGCGTGCGGCGCTCGCTCTGCCGGACCCATTTCTCGGCGGCTTTGATGTTGGGCACGAGGAGGAGAATACCACGCCGGGGCCCCCGGAGTCCACTCAGCCGGAGTCGGTCAGCGCGAGCTCGCGGTAGGAGGCGTAGCGGCTGGCGGCGATCTGGCCGGCGTCGACCGCCGCCCGCACCGCGCAGCCCGGCTCGCTGAGGTGGCGGCAATCGGCGAAGCGGCAGCGGGTCGCCGGCTCGCGCAGCTCGACGAAGAGATGGGCCAGCTCGGTCGCCGGCATCGGGTCGAGGCTGAACTCGCCGATCCCCGGGCTGTCGATCAGGAACCCCTCGCCCAGGCGAGCCAACCGGGCCGAGGTCGTCGTCTGCCGCCCCTGGCCGGCCCGCGAGAGCTCGCCGACGACGGCGATCCCGCCCAGCGCCCGGAAGATGGTCGACTTGCCGACCCCCGAGTTCCCAACCAGCAGGGCGTGGCGAGCGGCGAGCTGGGTGCGGAGCTCGTCGATCCCGCGACCGGTCTTCGGGTTGAGGACCAGCGTCGGGACGTCGAGGCCGCGGTAGAGGGTCGCGACGCGCTCGGCCGCGCCTTCGCCGGCGAGGTCGACCTTCGTCAGCAGGAGCAGCGGCGCGACCTCGTGCTGGACCGCGAACGCGACCAGGCGGTCGATCATCGTCAGGTGCAGTGGAGGATCGACCAGGGCCGCGACGATGCCCAGCGTGTCGACGTTGGCCGCCATCGTCTTGACCCGGCCGGCGCTGGTGCGGCGGATCAGGACGAAGCCGCGCGGGAGGACCTCGTCGACGACGACCCGGTCCTCGGCGATCTGGCTGACGGCGACGAGGTCGCCCGGGACGACCATCTCGCGGCGCGCGCCCTTGCGCAGCGAGGCGAGCCGCGGTTCGTGCTCGTCGTCGGCGACGATCCAAGCCGCGTTGCGTCCGACGGCGATCACGCGTGCCCGGCGGAGTCCGTCCTCGCTCACGCGAACCTCGTCGCGGTCGTGATCGTCAGCCGCATCGTCTCCTTGCTCGACCCGCTTGCCCGCGCAAACGTCGTCGAGGCCCTGCGCGGACCGGGCGGTCCGGTGGGTGTCCTCGAGGTCGTCGAAGACGGTGCCGAGCTGACGGTGCGCTTCGATGACGCGATTACCGCCCCCGAACTGGTCGACGACCTGATCGCGATCGAGTCGGTCTTGGTCCCGGCGCGGACGACCGAGGAAATGACCGAGGATGCGGCCGCTGCGATCGCGGCCGCCGGCCTGGGCGATCCGGAGCTCGACGCCACGCGCAGCGTCGAGGCCGCGCTGCGCGCGAGGGCGCGATGAGCTGGCCCAGCGGCGCGCTCCATTGGGCGACCGACGCGATCGACATCCTGGCGACCTCGCTGCTGGTCTATTACTTGCTGCTCCTGATCCGCGGGACGCGGGCCGTCCAGATCATGCTCGGCCTCTTCGCGTTGGTCGTGATTCTCGCCGTCTCGAACCTTTTGCACCTGCTCGTCCTGGCCACGGTCATGCAGTACCTGCTGCTGGGGACGGCCGTCACGCTGCCGATCATCTTCCAGCCGGAGTTGCGACGCGCGCTCGAGCAGCTCGGCCGAGGCCGGCTGTTCGTGCGCGACCGGGTGGCCGAGGACGAGGTCGCCGCCGAACAGATTCGCATCGTCGCGCAAGCCGGCTACGCGCTGGCGCGCGAGCGGATCGGCGCGCTGATCGTCATCGAGCAGCAGACCGGGCTGCGCGAGTACGTCGAGAGCGGGATCGCCCTCGACGCGCGGCTCTCGCTCGACCTGCTGTTGGCGATCTTCACCAAGGCCTCGCCGCTGCACGACGGTGCGGCGATCGTGCGCGACCTGATCGTCGAGGGTGCCTCGTGCTTTCTCCCGCTGAGCGACAGCGCGATCGCGCTCGACCGGCACGTCGGGACCCGCCATCGCGCCGCGGTCGGGCTGACCGAGCAGACCGACGCGGTCGTCGTCGTCGTCAGCGAGGAGAACGGCTCGGTCTCGGTCGCCCGCGCCGGCCGCCTGTCGGTGCCGATCGACGACGAGGAGCGGCTGCGGCGCGTCCTGACCGCCTGCGTACGCCCCTCGCGGCGGCGCCAGGCCGAGGGCGGCTTGCTGGCCAATCTGCTGACTCGGATCGCGCGTGCTCAACCGCCTCAGGAACAACTTCGGACTTAAGCTCCTCTCGGTCACGCTGGCCGTCGCCGCGTGGGCGTATTTTCATCTCGGCGCGGCGCCCGGCACGACCGCCCGCTTCGACCAGACGCTGACGGTGCCGATCGTCGTGATGGGCGTGCGGCCCGGCTACCAGGCGAGCTGCGCCGAGAAGAGCGCGACGGTCGTGATCGAGGTGCCGCGCAACGGCGAGGCGTTCCGCCCCGATCAGTTCCGGGCGGTCGTCGACGTCGGCGACCTGGTCGATCCGGGTTTCCACAACGTCCAGGTCCGCATCGTCCCCTCCGACGTCGCGCTCCATTCGCTCTCGCCGGCCTCGGTGATCGTCGCGCTGGACCGGCTGGAGGAACGCGTCGTCCCGGTGGACCTCGAGTATCTCGGCGAGCAGCGCGGGATCGTCGTCGAGTCGGCGTCGGTGAATCCCACCGCGACGACGCTGCGCGGCGTCGCCAACGCGCTCGACCACGTGGCGGGCGTGCGGGTCGAGATCTCGATCCCCCGCAAGCCGCAGGAGCTCGACGAGATGATCGGTCCGACCCCGACCGACGCCGACGGTCACGAAGTCCCCGGCGTGCAGATCTCGCCCAACCTGGTGCGGATCCGCGCGCGCTTCGTGAACGCGCAGCAGGCCGGGCACTAACGGTGATAGCGATGGACCGAGCGCAGTGGTGTGGTGACCGTGCGACAATGTTGTTGCGAGGTCGGACTGGGGGCCCCGTCGCGCAGCGATGGGGGGCGCGCAGCCTGGGGCGGAGCGCCTTGTAAATGGGGAAATATTTCGGTACGGATGGAGTGCGCGGGGTCGCCAACGGCGATCTGACGCCGGAGTTGGCGTTCGCGATCGGGCGGGCCGGCGCGGCGGTGATCGGGCACGCGCAGTCGCTCGACAAACCGATCGTCGTCGGCCGCGACACGCGCTTGTCGGGGCCGATGCTCGAGGGGGCGATCGTCGCCGGGATCACCTCGACCGGGCGTAACGTCATCCAATTGGGGATCGTGCCGACGCCGGCGGTCGCGTCGATCACCGCCAGCATCGAGGCGGCGGCCGGGGTCGTGATCTCGGCCTCGCACAACCCGATCGAGGACAATGGGATCAAGTTCTTCGGCGCCGACGGCTTCAAGCTCTCGGATGCGGTCGAGAGCGAGATCGAAGCGCTGCTCGACGCGCCGGCGCTGCCGCGCCCAACGGGTCTCGACATCGGGATCGTCACCCAGACGCGCGGGCTGATCGACAACTGGTTCGCCAAGCTCGTCGCGGCGGGTGCGGACTTGCAAGGGACGACCGTCGTCGTCGACGCGGCGTTCGGCGCGGCGTATCTGGTCGGCCCGAAGATCTTCGAGCGGCTGGGCGCGCGCGTCATCGCGCTGCACGCGGAGGATGACGGTAGTCGCATCAACGTCGACTGTGGCGCGACCGATCTGCGCGCGCTGCAGAATCGCGTGCGCGAGGAGATCGCGCGCACCACGGGGCCGGTCATCGGCGTCGCCTTCGACGGCGATGCCGACCGCGCGCTGTTCGTCGACGAGCGCGGCGAGATCCTCGACGGCGATCGCGCGATGTTGATCCTCGCCCGCGACTTGCACGCGCGCGGCGAGCTGACCGGCGACACCGTCGTCGGCACGGTGATGGCGAACATGGGCTTCGAGGTCGCGCTCGCGCAGGCGGGGATCGCGCTGCTGCGCGCCGCGGTCGGCGATCGCTACGTCCTCGAGGCGCTGCGCGCGGGCGGTTACCGTTTTGGCGGCGAGCAGTCCGGCCACGTGATCGACCTGGCCCGCGGGACGACCGGCGACGGCCCGATGACCGCCGTCGCGCTGCTCGCTGTCGCGGCTCGCACCCGCACGCCGCTCCACGCTCTGGCCGCGGGGCTCGAAGTCTACCCGCAGGTGCTGGTCAACATTCGGGTCGCCGACAAGGGGGTTACCGAGGATCCGGTGGTGCGCGCCGCCGTCGCCTCCGCCGAGCACGAATTAGCCGGCCAGGGCCGCGTTTTGGTGCGGGCCTCGGGGACCGAACCATTGGTTCGGGTGATGGTCGAGAGCCGCGACGATGCACGGACGCAAGCGGTCGCAGCGTCCCTCGCCCGAACGATTCGTGCCGCGGCCGGCCCCCTCCCAGGGATTCTTTACGATGACCGCCCGGGGGTGGGAGGAGAAGGGACGCCCGAGCGCCTATCCCCACCAACGTGACCCGTGGGGGTCACCGGCCCGTGGAGCGTCTAACGCTCCGCCGGGTTCGCGCATATCCTGCTAACGTAATCACGGAGTCCGGTGCTCGCAAGGCATCGGAGCGGGGGACTTCCCTGGCAGGGGTGAACGCGCCGGTCGGCGCGCGGGCGATTCTTCCGCCCGAACCCGTCAACTAACCCCGTACGTGTGGAAGGAAGAGCAGTTGTTGCTACGTTCCATTCTGACCGGGTTGTTCGTGTGCATCCTCTCGGCCGCTCCGGCCGTCGCGGGTGCCGCGGAGACGGGTGTCTCGGGCGCCACGGCCGCTAGCACGGCCGTATCGAGCGCCGCCGACGTCGCGGTCCCAACCGCCGGCGCCGATCTCGCGATGTGGAATGCCGTCCCTTCGAGCGATGCGTCCGACGGCGCGTCGCCGCACTTGTCGCGTCTGCTGCACATTCAGAAGTTCGCCAGCGGGATCGCCGCTCGCGGAGCCGCGATGGCCTCGGCGCTGACGCGCAACGCGATGCGCTTCCTCGGCGTCCCGTATTCGTTCGGCGGCACGACCGCGAACGGGTTCGACTGCTCGGGCTACGTTCAGCACGTCTTCGCGCTGATCGGCAAGCATCTGCCGCGAACGGCCGACGCGCAGTTCGACGTCGCCCACCGCATCCACGGCACGCCGAAGCCGGGCGACCTGGTGTTCTTCCAGACGTACGCGGCCGGAGCGTCGCACGTCGGCATCTCGCTGGGCGGCGACCGCTTCGTGCACGCCTCGTCGAGCCACGGCGTGACGGTCTCGAGCCTGCACGACGCCTACTGGGCGGCACGCTACCTCGGGGCCAAGCGGATCGTCGAGTAGAAGACCCGCCGTCGAGATGATCGACGGCGGAGCTTCTGACCTGCGCGAACGAGCGGCCAGCACCTACCTGGTCTGGCCGCTGGCCGTGCTCGACGTCGCACGCGCGCGGCCCGACGCGACCGACTGGTCGCGCGTCCACGTCCGCCAAGCGTTCGTCTTCGGCATCATCGCCTCGCTGGCGTACCTGCTGCTGCTGGCCCTGCCACTGCTGGTCGTCATCGCCGTCCCCGCGATCGGCCTGACCGCCGTCGTCTGGCTCTACGCACTGGGCCTACTCGCCGACGTCGTCGGCGCCTTCGTCCTGCTGGCCCTCGCCCTCACTTACCGCGCCCGCGCCCGCCGCGGCGAACTCTTCACGATCCCCCTCGTCACCCCGATCGCCGACCGCCTCTTCCGCTACCGCGGCTGAGGACATCGGGGGGCCCCGCGCGAAAGCGTCGCTGGGCGCGACTTTGGGGCGTAGCCAAGCGGTACGGCAGCGGGCTTTGAATCCGCCATGCGCTGGTTCGAATCCAGCCGCCCCAGCACGTGCCCCCAGGAGCCGCAGGAGCCAAGCGGCTCCCGGGCAAGT
>JBEKLD010000059.1:0-15869 GCA_050010375.1 Vulcanimicrobiaceae bacterium | reverse complement strand
ACACTTCTATCGCGACGGCTTGGGCCTCGACGTCATTGGAACGTTCGCGGACCACGCTGGTTATGATGGAGTGATGCTCGCGCTGCCGAATCGAGGCGACCATCTCGAATTCACGTCTCTCCGCGAGGGGAGCCCCTGTCCTGCGCCCACGCGCGACAACCTGCTCGTGTTCTATCTCCCTGCCATTGACGAGTTCACCGCGGCTGCGAGCCGGCTGCGTGGCCTTGGTTACGAGCCCGTTGCGCCGGAAAATCCGTACTGGCGTGAACAGGGTGCCGTGACGTTCGCAGATCCCGATGGCTGGCGGGTCGTACTCGTCCCCGGCAGCGGCCTGTCCTCGCCTTTGTCGCGTTGATCTACAGGAGCTTTCCGGTCGTCTTCTCGAGCTCGTCCCAGCCCTTGGGGTCGTTCAGGTCGTCGTGCCATTTGCGGTAGAGGCCGGCGGACCGGATCGTCTGCGCGAACGGCTCGGGAGCGGGGCGGTTGAAGATCATCCCGTCGTTGGCAGTCAGTTCGGTCGCGATGCTGACCTCTTGCGCCTGCATCGCCTTCGAGCCGGCTTGCGCGGCGAGGCCGAACTCGTGGTCGAGCAGATCTTGGAGGTTCTTGGGGAGCCGCTGCCAGGCGTCACCGTTGGCGAACAGCATGTACGCCAAGCCGCTGTGGTTAGTCATCGAGCAGTACTTCACTTGCTCGTAGAATTTGAAGTTGCGCACGGTCGGCAGCGGGACCTCGATCCCGTCGACCAGATGCGCTTGCAGCGAGGTGTAGACCTCCGAGAGCGTGATGACGGTCGGCGCGGCGCCCAGGGCGCTGAACGTCCCGACGTCGATCGGACCGGCCGGGACGCGAATCTTCAGGCCGACGAGATCGGCCGGCCGATCGATCGGCCGTACCCGGTTCTGCACCTCGAAGAAGCCGCCGTAGAACGCGTGGTTGAACTTGCGCAGCCCGATCGCCGCGCCGGCCGCGCCGATGTGGTCACCCAGCGCGCCGTCGGCGGCGCCGAGGAACTGCTCGGCCGAGTGGAAGGCGAACGGGATGCTCAGCAGCGAGGAGGCCGGAATCACCGCGCCCAGGATGTTGTTGCCGATCTGCATCAGCTCGAGTGCCCCGCTGCGCAGCTGCGAGAGCATCGCGGTGTCGCCACCCAGAGCGCTGTTCGGCTGCAGGGCGATCTCGATCTGACCGTTCGACGCCGCCTGGATGCGCTTGATCGCATCGGCCGTCGGCGGGTTCATCGGATGCGTCGGCGTCTGGTCGTTGCCGAGCTTGTAGTTGAACTGCGCCGCCTCACCGGGCCAGCGCAGGATCCCGATCGAGGCGAACGTGCCGGCCGCGGCACCGCCGGCGAGTAACCGCGCGCGGGAGAGTGTCATTCCCCGCGCCTTGGCCCGGCGCACGAGGCGGTCCTTCCGGGCAGGCCGAAACGCTCGGCGGCATGCCCCAGCCTTGCCGCTCGCGGGAGTCCGCGTGATCGTGGCGCGTGAGCGTCCTGCGGAGGCGCGCCGGCTCGACGCCGTCGTCGCCGCGACGACCGGTTTGACCCGCGCCCAAGCCCGCGGCCTGATCCTGGCCGGGCGCGTGCGCGTCGACGAGACGCCGGTGACGAAGCCGGGCGCCAGCGTCCGGGCGGGCGCACAGGTCGCGGTCGAGGCGCTCCCGCCGTTCGTCAGCCGCGGCGGTGAGAAGCTGGCCGGCGCGCTGGCGGCGTTCGTGGTCGATCCGACCGGGCTCGAAGCGCTCGACGTCGGCGCCTCGACCGGCGGGTTCACCGACGCGCTCTTGCAGCACGGCGCGCGGCACGTCACCGCGGTCGACGTCGGCTACGGGCAGTTTGCCTGGTCGCTGCGCGGAGATCCGCGCGTGACCGTCATCGAGCGGACGAATTTTCGCACGCTCCCCGACGACGCGTTCCCCGGCGGCTTCGACCTGATCGTGGTCGACGCGTCGTTCATCTCGCTGCGGACGATCGCCGCGCGTGCCGTCGCCTACCTACGTCCGGGCGGCCGAATCGTCGCGCTGGTGAAGCCGCAGTTCGAGGCCGGTCGCGCACGGCTCAGCCGGGGCGGCGTCGTACGCGACCCGCTCGTGCACGCAGCGGTGCTGCGCGAGGTGCGCGACGGGTTGCGCACGCTCGGCCTGCGGGTCGTCGCCGCGATGCTCTCACCGCTGCGCGGCCCGTCCGGCAACGTCGAGTTCTTCTACGATCTGCGCCGCGACGGCGACGAAATCGACGACGCCCGCCTCGACGACCTCGTCTCCGAGGCTCATCGATGACGGTGATGGACCGAGCGCCGTGGAATCGCGCCAGGGTGTCGTGTCTGTTACGAGGTCGGACGGGGGGGCCCACGCATTGCGTGGGGGGCGCGCAGCCTGGGGCGGAGCGCCGTTGAAATGAAATCCGTTGCACTCTACGTGGACACGGAGCGGCCGCAGGCGCGCGAGTTCGCGCGGCGGGTGGTCGAGATCGTGCGCGAACACGGCATCGCGATCGGGTTGTGCGGGGCCGAGGGCGACGGGCTCGACTTCGTCGGTTCCGACTGCGACCTCGACCACGCCGACCTGCTGATCACGGTCGGCGGCGACGGGACGCTGCTGCGCGGGGCGCGGCTGGTCCACGAGCGCGGGATCCCGATCTTGGGCGTCAACACCGGCCGGCTGGGTTTCCTGACCGAGGTCGAGGCCAACGACGAGGGCTTCGCCGCGCTGGCGCGCGTCCTCGACGGGGACGTCGCCTACGACGAGCGGGTCGCGCTGCATGCGCAGATCGCCGGCCAGCACGAGATGCACTTCGCGCTCAACGAAGTCGTCGTCCGGCGTACGGCGAAGGCGCGGCTGGCGCCCTACGGGCTCGTCCTCGACGGCGAGCTGATCGCGCAGCTCCCCTCCGACGGTGTGATGGTGGCGACGCCGACCGGCTCGACCGCGTACTGGCTCAGCGTCGGCGGCCCGATCATCCATCCGGCGGTCGACGCGCTCGGCGTCGCGGCACTGCTGCCGCACACGCTCTTCGCGCGGCCGTTGCTGGTGCCGAGCGAGGCGACGATCGAGATCACTTGCGACGGCGAGCTGAGCAGCGCGAACCTCGAGACCGACGGTCTGGTTGCCGGCGACCTGCGCGCCGGCGATCGCGTCCTGATCCGGCGCGCGGCGATCCCGGTCCGCTTCGCGCGCGTGCGCTCCGGCGCGTTCTTCGAACGGCTGGAACGGAAGCTGCAATGGGGCGTCCCGATCAAATCGCGCTGAGCGCGTCGTGAGCACGCTGCTGCGCCTGACGCTCGAGAACGTCGGGCTGATCGCGCGCGCCGAGCTCGACCTCGACGCCGGGCTGACGGTCATCACCGGCGAGACCGGCTCGGGGAAGACGATGCTGCTCGACGGCCTGCGCCTGGCGCTCGGGGAGCGGGCCGAGAGCGAGGTCGTGCGCACCGGCGCCGAACGTGCGCGGGCGACGCTCGAGATCGCACCCGACCCGTCGCTGCGCGAACGGCTCGCCGAGGCCGGCTTCAGCCTGGCCGACGACGACGACCTGATCGTGCAGCGCGAAGTCCTGGCCGCCGGCCGTTCGCAGGGCCGGATCAACGGCGTGCCCGCCTCTGCCAGCCAACTGCGCGAGCTGGTCGGTGCGCTGGTCGACGTCGTCTCGCAGCACGAGGCGCAGCGGCTGCTCGCGCCCACCTATGCGCTGGACCTGCTCGATCGCGGCGCGGGCGACGACGCGTTGGCGCTGCGCGCCCAGGTCGCGCGGCTGCATGCCGAGCTGCGCGCGGCGGAGGCGCGGCTCGCCGCGCTGCGCGACGCGGACGGCCGCGCGCTGGCGCGCGCCGAGTTCGCGCGCTTCGCGCTGGCCGAGATCGACGCCGCGCGCCTCGAGGATGACGAGGACGAGCGGTTGCGCGAGCGGCGCGATCTGTTGGCCAACGCGGAACGGATCCTCGCGGCGCTGGCGATTGCGAGCGGCGCGCTCGAGGACGACGGCGGCGCGACCGACGCGCTCGGCGCGACCGGGACCGCGCTGGCGGGGCTGGGCCGCCTGAGCCCACGCTTCGCCGAGCTTGCCGGCGCCGCGTCGGCGTTGCAGGCGGAGGCCAACGAGCTGGCCGCGCGGCTGGCGCGCGAGCGCGACGCGGTCGAGCTCGACCCGGCCGAACTGGAGACGGTCGGCGCGCGGCTCGATGCGCTCGACCGGCTGAAGAAGAAGTACGGCGGGACGCTGGCCGCGGTGCGCGCGCAGCGCGAGGCCTTCGCCGCCGAGATCGCCGACGTCGACGAGCGCGACGCGCGCGTCGGCGCCGCCGAGGGTGAGGTCGCGGCGCTCGCGCGCGAGCTGGCCGACCGCGCGACCGAACTGGGCGCGCTGCGCCGCAGTGCGGCCGAGGCGATCGGAGACGCCGTCGACGCCGAGCTGGCGGCGCTGGCGATGCCGGCTGCGCGGCTGCGCATCGCGCTCGAAGCGCTGCCGTCGATCGGGCCGAGCGGCGCCGAGCGCGCCGAGCTGCGCTTCGCGGCGAATCCCGGCGAGCCCGAGCGACCACTGGGCCGGGTCGCCTCGGGCGGGGAGCTCTCGCGCGTCCTGCTGGCGTTGATCGTCGTGCTGGCCGAGCGGCGCGAACGCACCGCGCTGATCTTCGACGAGATCGACGCCGGGATCGGCGGCGCGACCGCCTCCGCCGTCGGCGAGCGGCTCGCGCGGCTGGCCCAGACCGGACAGGTCGTCTGCGTCACGCACCTGGCTCAAATCGCCTCGTTCGGCGCGCAGCACGCCGTGCTGCGCAAACGGGTCGTCGGCACGACGACGACGATCGAGGCCGCCGCGCTCGACGACGCGTCGCGCCGCTCGGAGATCGCGCGGATGCTCTCGGGCGCCGAGCAAGGCGTCGCGCTCGAGCACGCCGCCGAGCTGCTGGCCGCGCGCCGGCGCTGACGAGGCCTCGCGCCCGCGCCGGGCGTAGTCTCACGCTCATGGCCGAACGGCACTTCGCCAGCGACAACAACGCGGGCGCCCACCCCGAGATCCTCGCCGCGCTGGCGGCGGCCAACGACGGGCACGTCGTCGCGTACGGCGACGATCCGTACACCGCCGGCGCCGAGGCGGCTTTCCGCGCGCTGCTCGGCGATCAGGCCCGCGTCTTCTTCGCCTTCAACGGGAGCGGCGCGAACGTCGTGACGCTGGCCGCCGCGCTGCGGCCGTGGCAGGCGGTGATCTGTCCGGCCGGCGCGCACATCGCGGTCGACGAGTGCGGTGCCTTCGAGCGCTTCGTCGGCGGCAAGCTGATCGACGTTCCGGTCGAGAATGGCAAGCTCACCCCCGACGACGTGTTGCGCCAACTCCACGGAATCGGCGATCAGCACCACGTCCAGCCGGCGGCGATCTCGATCTCGCAGACGACCGAGGTCGGGACGGTCTACACGCTCGACGAGCTGCGAGCGCTGGGCGAGCTCTGCCGCGCGCACGGCCTGTTCTTTCACCTCGACGGCGCGCGCATCGCCAACGCCGTGGCGGCGCTCGGCTGCGACCTGGCTGCGATGCTGGTCGAGACCGGGGTCGACGCGTGCACCTTCGGCGGGACGAAGAACGGTCTGGTCTTCGGCGAGGCGGTCGTCTTTCCGCGGCCGCACGCCGCGATCGCGAACCTGCCCTTCACCCGCAAGCAAGGGTTGCAGCTGTCCTCGAAGATGCGTTTCATCGGCGCGCAGTTCAGCGCGCTCTTGCACGGCGGGTTGTGGCTGCGCAACGCCGCGCACGCCAACGCGATGGCGCGGCTGCTCGCCGAGCGGCTGCGCGACCTCGACGACGTGGTGACCTTCGCCTACCCGGTCGAGGCCAACGGCCTGTTCCCGTTCCTCCCGCCCGACACGATCGCGCCGTTGCAGGCCGTGCGTCGCTTCTACGTCTGGGACGCCGAGCGCGGGATCGTGCGCTGGATGACCTCGTGGGACACGAGCGTCGAGGACGTCCACGCCTTCGCCGACGCCGTCTGGCGGATCGTCCCGCGCCCCAAGACGCTCGTCGGCGGCTGACCGCCCGTACCGCCCGATGCAGGCTTGCCCTGGTCGAGCGGTGAAGCGAGCGCTAACGTCATTTTGGAGGGTGTGTATGTCGATCGATCGTCGGCGCTTCGTGCGCACGGGACTCTCTGCCGTCGCGCTGTTGGGCGGCTCGCTCCCCACCGTCACCTCGACCCTGCCGGCGCGCGCGGCGGTCCCGGTGATGCCGCGGATGTCGCTCGAAGAGTTCGTCAAGGACCCGCAACGGGTCGCCGATTTGCGCAAGGGCGTCGAGGTGATGAAGGCGCGCAAGCCCTCACTTCCCGATAGCTGGTTTTTCCAGGGCGCCATTCACGCAGTTCGCGCCGACTGGATCGCCGATGCGGCGAAGATCGACCCGGACGTCAACAAAGTCGACCAGGCGAAGTTCTGGAACCAGTGCCCGCACAGCTCGCGCTTCGGTTCAGCGGACTTCTTGCTCTGGCACCGCGCGTATCTGCACTACTTCGAGGGGATCCTGCGCAAGGCGTCGGGGAATCCGGTGCTGAGTCTCCCGTACTGGAACTACCCCCTCGCTGCGCAGCGGAACCTACCCGCGATCTACCGGCTTCCAGCGAGCTCGGCGAATTCGCTGTACATCACCCAACGCGTGGCCGCGATGAACGCCGGAACCGGCCAGCTGAGCCCGGCGGCCGTCTCGCTCGACGCTCTCACCAAGAAACTGTTCTTCGGGACGACGAGCGGCGTGGAGGTCTTCGGCGGCTTGATCGCGATCGGCAGCGAGCCGGGCAACAAGGGCGCGATCGAGCGCGTGCCCCACGACACGGTGCACGGCGGCGTCGGCGGGGCGACCGGCTGGATGGGTTCCGTGCCCACCGCCGCATTCGATCCGATCTTCTGGCCCCATCACACCGAGATCGATCACCTCTTCACGTCGTGGGACTGCGTCGGCCAGGTGAACTGGGGGCCGTATCAGGTCAGCTGGTTCGACGCCAAACCCTGGTTCTTCCACGATGCCGACGGGCAGGTCCAGAACAATCCGCGCCGGTACTACGTCGACAACGCGATCCTCAACGTGCGCTATGACGATCAGAAACCGACCTGCACGCCGCTGCCCGCACCGCGCGCGGTGGAGCATCCGGTGAACATCCTGCAACGCTTCGCCAGTCCGCGCGCAGTGCGGCTCGGCTCGAGCAGCGGCGTGCATCTCTCGGCGAGCGCGCCCGTCTCGCGGACCGTCCCGCTCGCGACGCCGCGGCTACTCGGCGCGCAGAACAGCGCGGCGACGTTCGCCGCCAGCTCGCCGCGCAAGCTCATCTTGGAGGTCGGCGGGATCACCTTCACCGCGCCGCCGTCCGTCGCGTACGACGTCTACGTCGACCTGCCGCCCGGGACGGCGCCCGACCGTGAGGGACCGTATCACGTCGGGACGCTGACGTTCTTCGGTCTGGGCTCGGAAGGGATGGCGATGCCGATGCCCGCCGGCCTGGGCGAGCTGTTCGACATCAGCCGCATCGCGCGGCGTCCGGGCTTCGATCCAACCAAGCTGCAAGTGACCTTCGTGCCGTTCGACCTGGTCGTCAGCGCGAGCGGCGGGCCGGGGACGCCGCGCGAGAGCACCGTCACCGTCGGCACGCTCGACGTGCGCGCCGTCGACACCACTCCATAACGCGGCGGCTCGGCTTCGCGGAGTCTCCTCAGTTGGCCGGGAGGCGGTGGATCTTGAGGACGTTCGTCCCGCCCGCGCCGACCGGCATCCCGCTGGTGATCGCGATCGTCTCGCCGGGGGCCGCCCAGCCCTCGGCGACGACGCGCACTTCGGCGATCTCGATCAGCGTCTCGATGAAGCGATAGGTCTGCACGACGACCGCGTCGACGCCCCAGACGACGGCCATCCTGCGCGCGACGTCCTCGAGCGGCGTCAGCGCGACGATCTTCGCGCGCGGGCGGAACGAGGAGATGTGGCGGGCGGTGTTGCCGGTCGTCGTCCCGGTGACGACCAGTCGCAGGCCCAGCGCGTCGGCGGAGCGGACCGCGGCCTCGGCGATCGACATCCCGATGTCGTCGTCGGTCTCGATCTTCCCGCCCTCGGCGGAACGCCGCTCGCGCAGCTCGCGGAACGGGTAGCGCAACTCGACTTGAAGCGCGATCGTCGCCATCGTCCGAACCGCCTCGAGCGGGTAGGCGCCGCGCGCGCTCTCGCCCGAGAGCATGACGGCGTCGGTGCCGTCGAGGATTGCGTTGGCGACGTCGGTGACCTCGGCCCGCGTCGGGCGCGCGGAGGAGATCATCGACTCGAGCATCTGCGTCGCGGTGACGACCGGCTTCGAGGCGCGGTTGGCGCGCGCGATGAGGTCCTTCTGGATCATCGGAACCTCTTCGAGCGGAACCTCGATGCCCAAGTCCCCGCGCGCGACCATGATGCCGTCGGCGACGCTCAGGATGTCGTCGATGTGCTCGAGCGCCTCGTGCTTCTCGATCTTGGCCATGACGGGGATCGCCAAGCCCTGCTGGCCGATGTGGTTCTTGACGCGCCACACGTCTTGCGCCGTTCGCACGAACGAGACCGCGACCCAATCGACGCCCTGCGCGATCCCGAAGTCGAGGTGCTCGAGATCGCGGTCGGTGACCGCCTCGAGTTCGAGCGTCCCGTCGGGATAGTTGATCCCCTGCTTCTCGCGCAGCTCGCCACCGGTCTCGACGATCGTGTGGACGTGCGGTCCGTCGATCGCTTGCACGCGCAGCGCGATCGACCCGTCGGCGAGGTAGATGCGTTTGCCGACCTCGACGTCGCGCGCCAGGCCCGGGTAGCTGACGGAGATTTGCTCCGCGCCGCCGGCGACCGGCTCAGTCGAGAGCAGGAACGGCGCGCCTTGCGCCAGCCTCACCGAGCTCACGCCGTCGGCGAAGGTCCCGGTGCGAACCTTCGGCCCGGGGAGATCCTGGAGGATCGCGACGTGCAGGCCGAGCTCTTTGGCGATCCGCCGGACGTCGGCGATCGTCTCGGCGTGCTCGTCGTGCGTGCCGTGCGAGAAATTGAGCCGGGCGACGTTGACGCCGGCTGAGAATAGCGAGCGCAGCATCGCCGGTTCGCGCGACGCCGGACCGAGCGTCGCGACGATCTTCGTGCGTTTCGGAGGCGGCTGCATCGGCGCGCGGACTTCCGCGACCCCGGCGGTGGTCCTGCGCGCTGGGACAAAGCACCACCGTCGGCGTGCGCCGCGGCACGGGTTTGCACCAACAGAATGGTGTCCGCGGCGGCTCCGGGAACGTAGCAACCGCCGTGTCGGAAGCTCGCTCGGGGGCCGACGCCCATATCGAACGTCCGTCGCGGCGTCGCGACGTGCTGGCGCTCGGCCTCTCGATCGTCATTCACGCCGTCGTGCTGCTCGTGGCCATCCTGATGGCGGTCTGGCAATACGGCGGATCGACGGTCTCCGAGAACAACGTCCCGGCCGACGTCATCGTCGAAGAGCAGGCGGCGCTGCCCTTGCCGAGTCCACCGCCGGCCGTTGCGGCCGCGCCGGTCGCCGTTCCGCCGACGACGCTCCCGCGGGTCGTCCCGGCGCCGCCGCGGCCGCAGCCGGTACGGCCGGTCGCCGTCGTGCGACCGCGGCGCTTGCCGGTGCGACCGACCCCGCCGCCGGTCCGCCATCGGGAGCTGGCGATGCAGCGCCCCTCGGCTCCACCGCAGCCGACGAATCCGCCGACGATCCCGCCGACGACGCCGACCCCGGAGCCGCCGCGGGTCCCGTCCAGCGCGCCGACCGCGGCCACGGTCGCGCTGGCGACCGAGGCGCCGACGCCGGTGCCGACGCGGGTGCCGACGGTCCCGCCGACCGCGACGCCTGAACCGACCGTCGCGCCGACTGCGACGCCGGCGCCCACCCGCCGACCGACCGTCGCGCCGACCGCGACGCCCGCGCCCACCGCCGAGCCGACCGCGGCTCCGACTGCCCGGCCGGCGCCGAGTGCCGCGCCGACCCGCGCCCCATCGCCGGTTCCGACCGCGGAGCCCGCGACCGCGCGACCGACCGTTGCGGCGACCACCCCACCCCGGCCGATCCCGCCGACCGCGGTGCCGGCTGCAACGGCACGCCCGGCGCCGGCGAGCCCGGCCGCGAGCGCCGAACCGAGCCGCGCCCCGGCGACCGTCGCGCGTCAGCCCGTCCCGACCAGCCCCGCGCCGGGGACGCCGAAGCCGGAGGCCAGCGGGCCGCCGCGCGAGCCGGCGGCGCCTGCGACCGGCAGCCCTCGTCCGGCCGGGCCGCGGCCGGGACCGAGCCCCGGTCCGGGTGGCGCCTCACCGGGGCCACGGGCGACCCACGCAGCGGGACCGGCGCCGGCCGCGAGCCGTCCACCCGCCAACGGCTCCGCCGGCCTGGTGGCTGCTCCCACAACGCCCGCACCGGCCGCCGACGACGCGCTGGCGCGCCTCAACGCCCGGCTGCACGCCTTGCTCCCCACCGGCCCGGTCGACACGATGCGCGGCTACGGCGGGACCGGGCTCGGCCGCGACGACGCCGTGGTCCTGATCCCGGTCCCCGCGGACATCCTGCGCAAGACCTTCGCCCTGCTGCGGGAGCTGCGCACGCTGATGCGCCCCGACTCGCTGACCTACGTCTACGGCCAGCCGCACAAGAATCTCTTCGGGCAGACGGTCTGCGCCGGGTACCGGATCATCGACCAGCCGCTCCCCACCCCGCCGCCGCGCCCAGACCCCAGCCACCCGTTCAGCTACCCGGCGCGCGACGTGGAGCGGCCACCGGAGATCTACCAGGTCGACGTCCGCTGCGACGACCCGCACCTGGTGCGGGTGACGCCGGGTTCCCTGACGACCCCCGTCCCGCTGCACCCGTAGCCTTGCGGGAATCGCGCCGCCGTCGTATGATGGCGGGCGGAAGTTGAACGCTGGAAGCGTGGGCATGGGCCCGCGCTTCCCTGCTGTTACAGGGAAATTTTGGATTCGAACATGGGAGCGGTGACGGACCGAGCGCCGGAGCCTGGGGCTTTGATGCAGACCTTCGAACGGGTCGTGCATGCGTTGCCACACGAGGCTGCGTTCCGCCAGGTCGAAATCGTGGGTTCCGCCGCGCGCCGTCACGGGCGCGCGACGGCGCTGCACGTCACGGTCGACCGCGAAGGCGGGGTCGACGTCGCCACCTGCGAACGGATTGCTGCGCGGATCAACGCCGCGCTCGAGGAGTTCGCCGATCCCTACACGCTGGAAGTCGAGTCGGCCGGCCTCAACCGGCCGCTGACCAAGCCGGCGGACTACGAGCGCTTCGTCGGCCGCGACGTGAAGATCGTCACGACGCTGGCGATCGAACGCGCCAAGACCCACCGCGGCCGCCTGGACGGCGTGCGCGGGACGAATGTGATCCTGACGCGCGCCGACCGGGAGCTTCCGATCCCGCTCGTCGCGATCAAGTCGGCCAATCTGGAGTACGACGTCCGGGCCGATCTCCAGCGCGCGAAACAACGAGAGAAGAACCGATGAACGCAGAGATGATCGCGGCCCTCCGCGAGATCGAAAACGAACGCAACATCAGCTTCGAGTCCTTGCTCGAGGCACTCGAGGCCGCGCTGATCTCCGCCTACAAGCGGAATTTCGGCGGCGAGGCCAACGCGATCGTCGCGATCGACCGCCAGACCGGTGACTATCAAGTCTATCACCGGCGCGTCGTCGTCCCCGACGGCGAGGTGACGGACACCAAGCTCGAGCTCGCCAAGAGCGAAGCCGGCGCGCGCTACGAGCCGGGCGACTTCTACGACGAGGTCGTCACGCCGCGCGACTTCGGCCGCATCGCCGCGCAGACCGCCAAGCAGGTCATCGTGCAGCGCATCCGCGAGGCCGAGCGGGACACCGTCTACAACACCTACTCGGCGAAGCTGCACGACATCGTGCTGGGCACCGTCCAGCGCTACGAGCAGCGCAACATGTACGTGTTGCTCGACGATCGCAAGACCGAGGCGCTGCTGCCGTTCTCCGAGCAGGTTCCGCGCGAGAACTACCGGATCAACGATCGCATCCGCGCCTACGTGCTCGACGTGCGAAAGACCAACAAAGGACCGTTGGTCGTCCTCTCGCGCGCGGCCGAAGGGCTCGTGCAGCGGTTGATCGAGTTCCAGGTCCCCGAAATCCAAGACGACATCGTCGAGATCATGGCGATCGCGCGCGAGCCCGGCGCCCGCACGAAGGTGGCGGTGACCTCGCGCCGGCCCGAGATCGATCCGGTCGGCGCTTGCCTGGGACCGAAATCCTCGCGGGTGGCCAACGTCTCGGACGAGCTGCGCGGCGAGAAGATCGACGTCATCCGCTGGGCACCCGACCTGCCGACGTTCATCGCCAACGCCCTGGCGCCGGCCAAAGTGCTGGGCGTCGAGCTCTACGAGGACGAGGGGATCGCGCTGGTCGTCGTCCCCGACCACCAGCTGTCGCTGGCGATCGGGCGCGAGGGCCAAAACGTCCGGCTCGCCGCCCGGCTGAGCGGCTGGCGGCTCGACATCACCAGCGATTCCGAAGCGGCCGAGGCCCGCGAGCGGTATCAGGCCGAGCGCGAGGCGCGGGCGGCTGCGGCCGTGGCGGGCCCCGAGGCCGAGGAGGAGCTGGTCGTGGCGGAGTCGGCCGAGGCCGGCGAGGCCGAGGACGAGGCCGGCATCGATCAGGACGAGCTGCTGCGCCGGCTCGAAGAGTTCAAGCGGGAGATGTTCACGAACGAATGAGCGTCCCCGAACGGACCTGCGTCGGCTGCCGCACCGCGTTCCCGCAGCCGAGCCTGCGGCGGTTCGTGCGGGCCGACGACCGCTGGGTCGCCGACCGCGGCCGGCGAGCGGCGGGGCGCGGAGCCTATCTCTGCTCCCGCGCGTGCGCGGAACGAGTCGCAAAGAACAAACGTTTTCCGGGGTTCAGTGTCGAAGCTCTGCTACAATGGTGACTCCGGAACACGGAGACTTCCAAATGCGGTGAAGGGCGGCGGCGCCTGCATGGCGCCCTATCTAGAAGGATTGCATGGCAACCGGTAAGGTCAGAATTTTCGAGCTCGCTAAGGAGCTCGGCATGACGTCGAAGGACCTCCTCGCGCTCTTCGGGCGCTTGGGTCTGGAGGCGAAGAATCAACTCAGCGTCGTCGAACCGAAGGTCGCCGACCTGTTGCGCGCACAGCTCAAGGGAGCGAGTGCCGCCCCGAAGGCAAAGACGGCCGCCGCCGCGTCGGCCGCTCCCCCGCCCGCCGCCGCAACCCCCGCCGCCGCTCCGGCGCCGGCCGCCGCCGCGCCTATTCCAGCGCCGCGCGCCGCCGCTGCCCCGAAGAAGGCTCCGGCTCGCACCGCCGCGGCGAAGGCCGCCGCGCCGCCGGAAGCCCCGGCCGCCGCCGTGCCCGAAACCGCCCCAGAGGCTGCCCCCGCGCCCGTCCCGCAGCTGCGCCCGGTCCCCAGCGTCGCCGCGCCCCGCCGCGCGACACCGCCGGCCGCCGCGCCGCCGGCGGAGCCCCCGGTCGCCGCTCCGCTGCCCGCCGCCGCTCAAGCGCCTGAGCCGCCGGAGGCCGGCACCGCCGAGCCCGGCCCGGGCGACGCGACCCTGCCCGCCAAGCCCGGGCCGCTCCCACCCCGCCGTCCGCTGGCCCCCGAGTCGGTCCCGCAGTTGCGACCGGTGCCGTCGGGCCAATCCTCGATCCGGCCGCCGCGACCGCCGCAGCGTCCACTCAACCCGCCCGCCGCCGGCAACGGTCAGATCCCGGGTCGGCCCGGCGTCGCGCCGCGCCCTGGCCAGGGGATCCCCGGTCAATACCAGCAGCCCCGGCCCGCCCCGCCAGGTGCGCCGGGCGTCTCCGGCGTCTCCGGAGCCGCCGGTCCGGCCGGCCCGGCCCGGCGCCCGGTCGGCAACGGCCCGTTCCGCCCGATTCCCGGCGCGCAGGCGCCCGGTGGTCCGCGCCCGTTCGGCGGCGGCCCGCCGCGCCCCGGTGCGCCGATGGCGCCTCAGGGCCCCAGCCCATCCTCCGGCGCCCCCGGTGGCCGCCCCGGCGCGCGCCGCGGAAGCCGCGAGGACATCGAGGCCAAGAAGCAGCGCGAACAGGAGATGCTGCTCGAGAAGCGCCAGCGCAAGGGCGGTCCGCGCCTCGACCGCGACGGCGCGGCCGGGCAGAAGCTCGAGTCGATCGAGATCCCCGACGTGCTCACCGTGCAAGAGCTGGCGACCTCGATGATCGTCCCGGCCGCGGACGTCATCAAAGAGCTCATCCGCATGGGCACGATGGCGACGATCAACCAGAACATCAGCTCGGATCAGGCGATCGCCGTTGCGCGCAAGTTCGGGTTCAACGCGATCGTGAAGGAAGCCGGCGAGGAAGTCGTCGCCGAGCAGGAAGAGGACAAGCCGGAGATGCTGCAGCCGCGGCCCCCGGTCGTCACCGTCCTGGGCCACGTCGACCACGGCAAGACCTCGCTGCTCGACAAGATCCGTAGCGCCAGTGTCGCCGCGGGCGAAGCCGGCGGGATCACGCAGAAGATCGGCGCGTACACCGTCGAGCAGAACGGCCGCCACATCACCTTCATCGACACGCCGGGTCACGAGGCGTTCACCGCGATGCGCGCGCGTGGCGCGAAGGTCACCGACGTAGCGATCCTGGTCGTCGCGGCCGACGACGGCGTGATGCCGCAGACGCGCGAAGCGATCTCGCACATCAAGGCCGCCGGCGTGCCGATCGTCGTCGCCATCAACAAGATGGACAAAGAAGACGCGCAGCCCGACCGGGTCAAGCAGCAGCTCACCGACGAAGGACTGCAGCCGGTCGAGTGGGGCGGCAAGATCGAGATGGTCCCGGTCTCCGCGCGGACCGGCGACAACATCGACAAGCTGCTCGAGACCGTGCTGCTCGAAGCCGACCTCAAGGAACTCCGGGCGAACCCGCACCGGCGCGCCGCCGGCGTCGTCATCGAGTCGGGGCTCGACCGCGGTCGCGGCGCCGTCGCGACGGTGCTGGTGCAGAACGGGACGCTGCGCGTCGGCGACGTCGTCGTCGTCGGACCGACCTATGGGAAGATCCGCGCGCTGATCGACGACAAGGGCAAACAGACGAAGAAGGCCGGGCCGTCGATCCCGGTCGAGATCATGGGGCTGGGCGAGGTCCCCTCGGCCGGCGACACGATGATGGTCGTCTCCGACGAGAAGTCGGCCCGCGAAGCCGCCGCCAAGCGCTCCACTAAGCGCCGCGACGTGCGCATGGCCGCCACCACCGGCGGCGCGCGCGTCTCGCTCGAGACGTTCATGCTGATGCCGGCCGACGGCGGTCGGAAGATCCTCAACCTCATCCTCAAGGCCGACGGCCAGGGCTCGGTCGAGGCGCTGCGCGCCCGGGTCGAATCGCTCTCCAACGTCGAGGTCGACGTGCGCGTCATCCTGGCCGGCGTCGGCGGGATCACCGAGAACGACGTCAACCTCGCCTCGGCTTCGAACGCCGTGCTCATCGGCTTTAACATCCGTCCCGACGAGGCGGTCAAACGGCTGGCCGAGTCGGAGCAGGTCGACCTGCGCTTCTATCAGGTCATCTACGACGTCGAGAACGACCTCAAGAAGGCGATGGTCGGAATGCTGGCGCCGAAGTTCCGCGAGATCGTGCTCGGCCGGGCGGAGGTTCGCGAGATCTTCAAGGTCTCGAAGGTCGGGACGATCGCCGGCTGCTACGTGCAGTCCGGGAAGATCACCCGCAACGCCAAGGTTCGTATCCTGCGCGACGCGGCTGTCGTCTTCGATGGCGAGATCGAGTCGCTGCGGCGCTTCAAGGACGACGTCCGCGAAGTGGCGGAGAACTTCGAGTGCGGGATTCAGGTGGCCAAGTATGGCGACCTCAAGGCTGGGGACGTCATCGAGGCGTACACCT
>JBEKLD010000058.1:0-16000 GCA_050010375.1 Vulcanimicrobiaceae bacterium | reverse complement strand
GATGACCCGGCCGGCGCGGTCGAGCCCGAAGTCGATCCCGCCGTAGTCGAGCCCAAGCAGCGCGGCGATCCGTTCGAGCGCGGCGTAGGCACGGGCACCCAGCACGCGGGGCGCATCCTCGAGAAAGGCCCGTTCCTCGGAGCGGAAGGCGGCGCTCTCGGCCATCGCGGCGCTGAAGTAGTGGACCTTCCAGTCGCGCGAGATCGCCAAGTGCAACGGGTAGAGCGCACCGCCGATCGACAGGACGCGATACTTGCGATAGGTTCCGTCCTCCGCGGCAGTGTCGGCGTAGTCGAGCGCTAAGATCTCGTCCCCGGGGAGTGCGGCTACCGCCGCAACGAGATCCGGCGCGGCGTCGGCCCGCACGAAGTGCTCGCCGGTGTGGAAGCCGGGCGCGCGCAGCAGCAGCGGCCAGCCGAAGCCCTCCGCCGCCAGGCGTGCGCCGGCGTCCAGCGCGCCGAGCACGCCGCGGGGGAAGAGGCGCGCGCGTGGCGCCACGACGTCGGGCAATCCGGCGAGCCGCAAGGCGTTCGTCGCGCGCGCCGTCGCCCGCACGCGCGCCGGCGGGTTGAGTACCGCGCCGCCGGCGTGCGCGAAGATCGCCTCAGCGAGGTCGAGCGCGCGCGCGCAGCGGTCGGCGTCGCCGATCGCGTTGACCGCCAGTGCGCCGGCGGGGAGCGCCATCCCCGGCGCGTACGCCTCGGCGAACAGCTCGGTCCACACGAAGCGCCGCTCGTCGAGCACCAGCCGCAGCGGGACGTTCCCGCCCAGCGCCGAGTTGACGACGAGCAGCCGGACCGGCGGCGCCGCGCCCCGATAGTGCGAGGTCGCCAAGACGCCGTCGGGGTAGCCGAGCCGCCAGCGCCGCGCCGCCTCGGCGTGCGCTCCGGCGCGCTCGGCGAGGACGGCGAGCCCGCGCTGGGCGAGCCGATAGTCGGGATCGATCTCGACCGCGCGCGCATAGGCGCGGGCGGCCGCCGCCGTCTCACCGAGGTCGACCAGCACGTTGCCGAGCAGCCCAGGCGGCTCCGCACGCTCCGGATGGGCGGTTGTCGCCTCCAGCAGCACCGCGCGTGCGTACGCGAGGTTCCCTTCGGCGACGAACAGCCCGGCCAGCCGCAGCATCGCCTCCAGCTCGTGGGGCCGCTCGTGTAGCAGCGCGGCATAGGAGGCGATCGCCTCCGCCAGCCGACCGCCCTCGGCCAGCGCGGCGGCGGCGGCGAGCCGGCCGCTCAGGTCGCCGGCGTCGTGCGGCCCGCTCATCGCCGGCCGGTTCCAAGCGGCGGGGGCGGTTCCCCGCCGCGCCTTTGGATCCGACCCTCGCGCGTGCTATACTAGGCCGGTTGCGCCGGGCCCCCGGGCTCGCGCGCGGCGATTTCACCGGCCCGGAGGGCCGGGGTGCATGCGCCCATCGACGGGACCACGGACGGTCGCGCGGGCTCAGAAAGGCTACCTACCACCATGCCATCAAGCGTTACCATGCGCGCTCTTCTGGAGGCGGGGGTCCACTTCGGACACCAGACCCGCCGCTGGAATCCGAAGATGAAACCGTACATCTTCCAAGAGCGGAACGGTATCTACATCATCGATCTCGGCAAGACGCTGCAGATGCTCAACCACGTCTTCGACGCGGTGAAGCAGCTCTCGCGCGAGGGTCGCGTCATCCTGTTCGTCGGGACGAAGAAGCAGGCCCAGGACGTCGTGCGGGAGGAGTCGGAGCGCGCCGGCACGTTCTTCGTCAACCAGCGCTGGTTGGGCGGAACGCTGACCAACTTCGCGACGATTCAGAAGCGGATCGCGCGGCTGCGCGAGCTCGAGGGGATGCGCCAGCAAGGCACCTTCGATCTGCTGCCCAAGAAAGAAGTCGCCCGGCTCACCGACGAGCTCGAGAAGCTCGAGAAGTTCCTCGGCGGCATCAAAGACATGCACCGGCTGCCCGACGCCATCTTCATCGTCGACCCGAAGAAGGAGCGCATCGCGGTCGCCGAGGCCCGCAAGCTGCACATCCCGATCATCGCGGTGATCGACACCAACTGCGATCCCGACGAGATCGACTACGCGGTCCCGGGGAACGACGACGCGATCCGCAGCGTTCGTCTGATGGTCTCGACGATCGCCGACGCGATCATCGAGGGCAAGACCGAGACCGAATCGGCCTACGACGCCGCCGACTATGACGAACAGTACGCCGAGGTCGCGGGCGAGCCCGTCGAAGCCGGCGTCTGAACCACCACCGACGGGAACCGACGTGAACACCGCATACAAACCGACCGCCGACGAGATCAAGCGCCTGCGCGAGGAGACCGGCGCCGGCATGTCCGACGTCCGCAACGCGTTATTGTGGGCCGAGGGCAACCAAGAGAAGGCCAAGGCGCGCCTGGGCGAGCTGGGCCAGTCGAAGGCCGAGAAGAAGGCCGCCGAGCGCACCGCCAACGAGGGACTCGTCGGCTCGTACATCCACTCCGGCGGGAAGATCGGCGTGCTGGTCGAGATCAACTGCGAGACCGACTTCGTCGCGCGCAACGAGCGCTTCCGCGAACTGGTGCGCGACGTCGCGATGCACATCGCGGCGATGTCGCCGCAGTACCTCAACCGCGAGTCCGTCCCGACCGACGTGCTGGCCGAAGTCAAGGTCGAGCTCGAGAAGACCGTCCCGCCCGGCAAGCCGCCGGCGGTGGTCGAGAAGATCCTCGAAGGCAAGCTCAACAAGTGGTTCGAGGACCACACGCTGCTCGAGCAGCCCTTCGTCAAGGACGACGCGCAGACGGTCGGGGAACTCGTGAAGAGCGTCTCCGGCGTGCTCGGCGAGAAGATCGCCGTGCGCCGCTACGCCAAGTTCGGGCTGGGCGAGGACTAGCGCCTGCAACGCGCCGCCTACGACCGTGTCCTGCTGAAGCTCTCGGGCGAGGCGTTCGCCGGGAGTGGCGGAAGCGTTGACGTCGACACGACGCTGACGATGGCGCGCGAGATCGCGCAGGTCCACGCCGACGGCATCTCGCTCGCCGTCGTGGTCGGCGGCGGAAACATCTGGCGCGGCAAGGCCCACGAGGCGGCCGGGATGGACCGCGCGACGGCCGACTACATGGGGATGCTGGCGACGGTCATCAACGCGCTGGCGCTCCAGGACGCACTCGAGCGAATCGGCGTCCCCTGCCGCGTGCAGACGGCGATCGCGATGAACGCGATCGCGGAGCCGTACATCCGGCGCCGCGCGATGCGGCATCTCGAGAAGGGCCGGGTCGTGATCTTCGCGGCCGGGACCGGCAACCCGTACTTCACCACCGATACGACCGCCGCGCTGCGGGCGATCGAGGTCGGCGCGCAGGCGATCCTCAAGGCGACCAAGGTCGACGGCGTCTACAGCGCCGACCCGTTCAAGGATCCGTCGGCGACCCGGTTCGCGCACCTCGACTACCTGCGCGTGCTCGAGCTGGGCCTCGAAGTCATGGACTCGACCGCCCTCACGCTGTGCATGGACAATGCGCTGCCGATCGTCGTCTTCGACATGAACGCGCCCGGCAACATCCGGCGCGTCGTCGCCGGTGAGGCGATCGGCACGACCGTCTCGCGCAGCCCTGCGCGCGCCGCCGAAGGAGTGACCCATGCTTGAGGACGTCTACAAAGAGACTGAGGCGAAGATGGGCAAGGCGCTCGAGGCGACGCGCACCGATTTCGCCGGGATCCGCACCGGGCGCGCCTCGCCGTCGTTGCTCGACCGGCTGCACGTCGAGGCCTACGGCTCGAGCGTGCCGCTCAAGCAGGTCGCCAGCGTCAACTCGCCCGACGGGCGCTCGTTGATCGTGACCGCGTTCGACAAGAGCATCGTCGGTGCGATCCGCAAGGCGATCGAGACGAGCGACTTGGGGCTCAACCCGAACCTCGACGGCGCCTCGATCCGGCTCGCCTTTCCGCCGCTCTCCGAAGAGCGCCGCAAAGACCTGGTCAAGCTGATCAAAAAGAAGGCCGAAGATCACAAGATCGCGGTCCGCACGATTCGGCACAAGGCGATCGACGAGGTCAAGGCCCTGGGCAAGGACCACACGATCACCGACGATCAGATCAAGCGCGGCCAGGATCAGGTGCAGAAGCTGACCGACAAGTACATCAAGCAGATCGACGATCTGGTCGGAGGCAAAGAAAAGGAGATCATGGAGGTCTGATGGCCTCCGAGCCAGGCGTGGCAAGCGCGGCGGGTGCGCCCGTCGAAGACCTCATCATGCTCCCGTGGACGCGCGCCCGCGCCGCGCTCGCGGATCGCCCGCTCCGCCTCCGCCTGGTCGCCCCGCCCTACCCCGCGCTGGGCCTAGGCGTGCTGCGCCTGCTGCGGGTACGCGTCCTCGACGGCGCGCACGACGGCGCCTTCGAGCTCGCGGTCGGCTACGACGGCTACGAGCGGCTCTGAGATGGCGGCGCTCCTGCGGCCCCCGCACGGCGTGACGCTCGATGCGAGCCGGCTCCCCCAGCACGTCGCGATCATCATGGACGGCAACCGGCGCTGGGCGCGCGGCCGCCGGCTCCCGGCCATCGAGGGTCACCGGCGCGGCATCGTCGCGCTGCGCGAGATCACCCGGGCCGCCAGCGACTGGGGCATCCCGATGCTGACCGTCTTCGGCTTCTCGACCGAGAACTGGAAGCGCGAGGCGACCGAGATCTCGCTCTTACTCGACCTGTGCGTCTACTTCGCGCAGACGGAGTTGGCCGAGCTGCACCGCAACCGGGTGCGGGTCAACGTGATCGGCCGCTGGGAGCAGTTCCCGACGGCCTCGCGCAACGCCCTCGAACGGCTGGCCGCCAAGACCGCGCACAACGAGGGCCTGATCCTCAACTTAGCGGTGAACTACAGCGCGCGAAACGAGTTGCGCGACGCGGTGCGGCGGATGATGGACGACGTGCGCGCCGGCCGCCTCGTCCCGGATCGGATCGAGGAGCCGACGCTGGCCGGGTATCTGACGACGGCCGGGATGCCCGATCCGGATCTCGTCATCCGGCCCGGCGGCGAGTCGCGGCTGTCGAACTTCTTGCTCTACCAAGTCGCGCACGCCGAGCTGGTGCTGCGCGAGACCTACTGGCCCGACTTCTCGCGCGATCACTTCGCCGAGGCGATCGCCGAATACCAGCGCCGGCGGCACGCGGACGCGTGATGGCGACGACGACGGCCAGCCGTCCCCAGACGCCCGCCGAGCCCCAGCGGAGCTCGGCGCACGCGGTGCGGCGCGTCGTCATCGGACTGCTGCTGGCCGCGGTCGGCCTGACCTGCGTCGCGTGGGCGCCGGCGTTCACCGTGCTGGTGCTGCTGATCGCGACCGGCTGTCTGTATGAGTTCGCCGGGCTCTCGGCGCGCAAGGGGCCGCAGCTCGAGGTTCCGGTCGCGATGGTCGCGGTGTGGAGCTACGTCGCGCTGACCTACTTCGGGCTGATCCACCGCTACGAAGGGATCTTACTCGGCGCGACCGTCGTCGTCGCGCTGGGCGTCGCGACGTTCACGGCCGACTCGGGCTACTTCGCGCGCAGCGCCTACACGCTGCTGGGCGTGCTCTACGTCGGCAAACTGATCACCTATTTCATCGCGATCCGCGCGCTGTACGACGGGGTCGTGTGGACGTCGTGGATCATCGTCATCATCGCCTTCACCGACATCTTCGCGATGCTGGTTGGGAGCGCGATCGGACGCCATCAGCTGACCCGGCTCTCGCCGAAGAAGACCGTCGAAGGCGCGCTCGGCGGTTTCGCCGCCGCGCTGGTGGCCGGGGCGGCGATCGCGCTCGTGCCGTGGGTCCACGTCGCCTGGTGGCAGGGGATGATCGTCGCCGCGATCACCTCGGTCGCCGCGCAAGCCGGCGATCTGGTCGAGAGCGCGCTCAAGCGCGACGCGAAGGTCAAGGACGCCGGCTCGCTGATCGCCGGCCACGGCGGCGTGCTCGATCGCTTCGACTCCTACATCTTCGGCGGCATCGCGTTCTACTTCGCGCTCTACCTCATCGGCGTGATCTCCCAATACCGCTGGGAAAATTCCTGATGGGCCGCAAGCGCGTTGCGATTCTCGGCTCGACGGGGAGCATTGGGCGGCAAGCATTGGATGTCGTGCAGCGCCATCCGGAGCGCTTCGAGATCGTCGGCTTGGCGGCCGGGAAGAACGTCGAGCTGCTGGCGCAGCAGGTCGAACGTCATCGGCCGCGGGTCGTCTCGTCGGCGAGCGACGGACCGGCGGGGCTGTTGGCCGTCGCGACGCAGAGCGGTGCCGACGTCGTGCTCGCCGCGACCGACGGCGCCGTCGCCTTCGAGGCGGTCTTCGCGGCGGTCGACCGCGGGACGGACATTGCGCTGGCCAACAAGGAGCTGATCGTCGCGGCCGGCCAGCTGCTCGTCGCCCACGCGGCGCGCAGCGGCGCGCGGCTGCTCCCGGTCGACAGCGAGCATTCGGCGATCTTCCAGTGCCTGCAGGGGGCGCCGCGCGAGCGGGTCGCGGCGATCGTCCTGACGGCCTCCGGTGGGCCGTTCTGGGGCCGCAGCCGGGCCGAGATGGCAGACGCCACCCTGGCGGACGCACTGGCCCACCCGACCTGGCAGATGGGCGTCAAGAACACGATCGACTCGGCGACGATGATGAACAAGGGGCTGGAGGTCATCGAGGCCGCCCAGCTCTTCGGCCTCCCCGGCGAGCGGGTCCAGGTCCTCGTCCACCGGACCTCGGTCGCCCACGGCTTCGTCGTCTTCACCGACGGGAACGTCGTCGGCCAGCTCGCCGCCCCCGATATGCGGCTGCCGATCGGCTACGCCCTGGCCTATCCGGACCGCCTGGACGACCGGCCCTTCGAGGACGCCCTGGCGGCGCTGGGTGGCGAGCGCGGCGCCCCGGCCACGACGCTGGCCTTCGAGCGGCCGGACCTCGAGCGCTTCCCTTGCCTGCAGCTGGCCTACACGGCCCTCGCCCGCGGCGGGACGGCCCCGGCGGTCGTCTCGGCCGCCAACGAGGTCGCGGTCGCCGCCTTCGTCGCGGGGAGCCTGCGCTTCGGCGAGATCGCGACGTGCATCGAAACCGCTCTCGGTCGGGTCGATACGGAAGATTCGAGCCTGGAGGCGGTGCGCGCCGCCGACCGCTCGGCCCGCGCCGCGGCGCGGGCATTCGTGGAGACGCGCGACGCTGGATCCGTACGGAGCACATGACCGCCGAACGCCTGATCGTCTACCTGCTGATGCTCTCCGTCCTCGTGGTGCTCCACGAATACGGCCACTTTTTGGTCGCGCGGCGGGCGGGCGTCCGGGTGACCGATTTCGCCGTCGGGTTCGGCCCGACGCTGGCCAAGTGGACCTCGCCGCGCAGCGGGACCGTCTACCGCCTCAACCTCCTGCCCATCGGCGGCTACTGCCAGATGAAGGGCGAGGACGGGAAATCGAACGAGGCCGACCAGCAGCGCGAGTTCCGCGGCGCCGGCGAGTACGACCCAGACAACTTCCAGGCCAAGACGCCGCTCCAGCGCCTGGCGATCGTCCTGGCCGGTCCGATCGCGAACTTCATCGTCGCGCTGGTGCTGCTGTTCGGGGTGGCCTTGGTCTTCGGCGTCCCTTCCGACACGCCGACCACGGTGATCTCCGAGCTGATCCCCGACCTTCCCGCGATGCGCGCCGGAATGGAGGCGGGCGACCGGATCGTCTCGATCGACGGCCACGCGATGGCCAACGGGACCGTCTTGGTGCACACGATCTACGGCTCGCTCGGGAAGCGGCTGAACGTCGTCTACAGCCGCAACGGGGTCGAGCACAGCGCCGAGGTGACCCCGGTCGCGACGCCCGGCGATCCGAAGGAAGGCCACCTGGGCTTCCGGCCCCTCCCGCAGAACCAGCAGGTCGGCTTCGCCGGCGCCTGGAGCTACAGCGGGCGCGAGGTCGCGTACGTCGTGACAGCCACGCTGGGGGCGCTGGGGGGCCTCGTGACGCACCCGGCGACGGTCGCCGCCCAGGTGCAGGGGCCGATCGGGATGGCCCGGACCGCGGCCCAGGCCGAGCAGTTCGGCCCGTTCTACTTCCTGGCCATCGCGGCGATGATCTCGACGTCGCTGGGGATCTTCAACCTGCTGCCGATCCCGGCGCTCGACGGTGGCCGTGCCGCCTTCATCCTGGTCGAGATGCTGCGCGGAAAACCGGTCGATCCGGAGAAGGAAGCCCTGGTCCACGTCGGCGGCTTCGCCGTTCTGATCGCCTTGATGCTGGTCGTCTCGCTCCACGACATTGCCAGCGCCATCGGCGGCCACACCGCGTTTTAAGGCTGTATCAATCTTGCTTCTGGTAGACTTCAAAGGCAATGGTGATGGACCGAGCTCAGCAGAATCGCGATCTCTTCGGCATCTCGTTGCGAGGTCGGACCGGGGGCCCCACGCTCTGCGTGGGGGGCGCGCAGCCTGGGGCGGAGCGCCGTTAGAATGATCCGGCTGCGGCGGAAGACCAAGGCGATTTTGCTCGAGAACAAATCGAGCTGGTCGAAGGATGCCAAGAAGGTCTGGATCGGCGGCGACCACCCGGTCGTCGTGCAGTCGATGACGACCACCGACACGGCCGACGTCGACAAGACGCTCGAGCAGATCTACGGTCTCGCCATGGCGGGTTGTGAGGTCGTGCGGGTAACCTGCCAGGATCCCAAGGACGCCGCCGGGCTGCCGCACATCGTCGCGCGCTCGCCGGTTCCGATCGTCGCCGACGTCCATTTCGACCATAAGATGGCGCTGGCCGCGCTCGACGCCGGGGTCGCCAAGCTGCGGTTGAATCCGGGCAACATCACCAGCCGCGAGAAGACCGTCGAGGTCGTCAAGCGGGCGCTGGAGACCAAGACCCCGATCCGGATCGGCGTCAACATGGGCTCGCTGGCCCGCGACCTCGAGGAGAAGCTCGGCCACACCCCCGAGGCGCTGGTCGCATCCGCCTTGCGCCACGTCGACATCCTCGAGGAGCTGGGCCACACCGACGTCATCATCTCGGTCAAGGCGCACGACGCGGTGACCACGATCTACTCGTACCGGCTGCTGGCCAAGCAGCTCGACGAACGGGGCTCGTTCTACCCCCTCCACCTGGGCGTGACCGAGGCCGGGCTGCCGTTCGACGGGACGATCCGCTCCTCGATCGGGATGGGCGTCCTGCTGTTCGAGGGGATCGGCGACACCCTGCGGGTCTCGCTGGCCGCCGACCCGGTCGAGGAGGTCCCGGTCGCCTGGGGGATCCTCAAGGCCCTCCAGATCCGCGAGAAGGGCTTCGAAATCACGGCTTGCCCCTCGTGCGGCCGGGCCGAGATCGAGGTCGTTAACCTTGCTCGGATGGTCGAGGCTATCGCCAAAGAGTACACGGCACCGGTCAAAGTCGCGGTGATGGGCTGTGTCGTCAACGGTCCCGGCGAGTCTAAAATGGCTGATGTTGGTATCGCCGGAGGTAAGGGCAAGGGAGCGATCTATCGCAAAGGGGAGCTGGTCGGGACCTATCCCGAGACCGAGCTCCTCGCCCGGCTCCGCCAGGAGATCGAGAAGGTCATCGCCGAGCAATACCCGGACTTTCTCCACGAGATCGACCGTGAAGCCACGCCTGCCTAGCCTCCGCCTGCTGCTGACGACCGCCGCGACCGCCCTGGTCGCGTCGCTGGCGTTTGCGTTGTCGAGCCCGGCGACGATCAGCGTCGACGGGCAGCGCCTGGCCTCCGACGTCGCGCCGGTCACGACCCCCGACGGGACCTATCTCCCGCTGCGCGCCGTCGCCGACGCGAGCGGCGCGCAGACGAGCTTCGACGGCGGCTCCGGCGCGGTCACCGTGCGGCGCGGCACCAACGTGCTCGTGCTGCACGTCGGCACCGCTCACGCCGTGCTGAACGGCCGCGGGATCGTGCTCGAGCATCCGCCCTTCACCGTGCGCGGTCGTACGATGATCGCCGCCGCGACGGTCACCCGCACGTTCGGCTCCCAGGTCCGCTTCGATGCGCGTCGCAACCGCGTCGCGGTCCGCACGCCCGGCGTCGTCGTCGCCGGTGCCGCCGACGACGAACCGTAACGCGGGGCGCGCCTAGCGCGATGCTCTGCACCGCCGGGCCCGTCGCCGCGATTCGGCAGCCGGCCGGACCGGCGCACTACCAGGTCGGATCGGTGACGCTGGCCGACGGTACCACCATCGAGGCGTGGGGCGACGACAACGGCAGCGCATTCCTCAAGCCGTTGCGCCGTGGCGACCGGCTGGAGATCTGCTTCGGCCCGACGCAGCGGTGGGCCGACGAACCGGCCAACGCACGGCCGGCGTTCGTCGTCCTCGTACGCACCGGCGACACGTACACGACCGTCGGCGTCCCCGGCCGCGGCGCGATCGCGTTTCCACCCGCCCCCGCGATGCGCCGGCCGCTCGCGCCCTGACTACGGGCCGCTGCGGGCGGTGTGGAAGCGGGCCCAGGCGTCGCTGGCGCTGATCCCGCGCGTGGCTTGCAGCGGCGCGGTCGAGGTGTCGGTGGGTGTGCCGGCGCTCGCTACGAAGCGGCGGATCGGCGTGAGCGCGATCGCGCGGAAGATCCCCGTCGCCACCGGGCGCCCGTCGACGACGCGGTCCTGGCTCTCGGTGACGATCCCCGTCAGGCGGCCGTCGGCGTCGAAGACGCCACCGCCCGAGTCGCCGGGGCCGCAGCGCGCGCAGCGCACGATCAGCGTGGCGTTCTCGGCGGAGATCAGCGCGAACGCCGACGTCGTCCAGGCGGCGCCGTAGGGATCGCCGACGATCGTGCCCTGCGCCGGATCGGCATCGCCGAAGCGCGCGATGGCAAACCGGTCGCCGACTTCGGGACGAAAGGCGATCAGCGCCAAGTCGGTGTCGGGCGCGAGCGCGACGACCGCGGCGTCGCGACCGGCGCCGGAGGAGAAGAAGCGCTGCACCCAGCTGCCCAAGGGAACGTCGTCGTGCAGAAAGACGCGCGGCGTTTCAAGGTGAGCGACGACGTGCCGCGCGGTGAGGACGAGCAGCGTCCCGTCCGCACGCTGCGCGAGAATCTCGCCGGCGCCGAATTGCACCTCATTGCCCTCACGGCCGGCGCCGACCGTCCCCCCGATCGTCACGGTCGAACGCAGGGCGTCGTCGGATGCCGAGGGGACGCCTGCGAACGACGCGATGGCGAGCGCGAGCACGAGCGAGAGCACAGCGTCTTCTCCCGTGCCGCGCTGCGATGCGCCTGCGCCGGCCGCTCAGAATTCGATGAGAATTGCGCGCGTCAGGCGGCGATCAGGATGCCGTCGCGCAGCGTTGGGACGACGCTCAGCGTGTCGAGCGCGGCGCAGCGGGTGAGGTCAGCTGCATAGCCCTTGGCCGCGATCTCTTGGGCGTGATCGGAACTCGCGACAGCCTCGCCGAGGTGGCGGGCGACCGCGCGATAGAGCAGCGCCGCGGCGCGCGCGCCGTCGTGCACCACGATCTCGTCGACGCGCTCGAGCAGCGCGTCGACCAGCGCGCCGGCGCCGATGGCATCCTCGAGTGAGAAGGCGCCCTTCTCACCCGAACACAGCACGACGATCGGCCCGTCCTCGCGCGCCAACGCATCGGCCAGTGCGCTCCGGTTGAGCAGTGCGCCGGCCCGCACCGAGAGCGCCGGCGCGGCGGCCGCCGCGCGCAAGGCGCGCGTTCCGTTCGTCGTCGTCATCACGATCGTCGCGCCGTCGACGATGCTTGCGTCGACCGCGGCCGGCGAATTGGCGAGATCGAAGCCGGCCAGGCGGGTCACATTGCGCTCGCCGCAGAGGAGCACCCGGTCGCGCCCGAGCTGCGCGCCGAGCGCGACGGCCTCGTCGGGCTCGACGATGGGGATCACGCCGGCCGCGCCGTTGGCCAGCGCCGCCGCGATCGTCGAGGTCGCCCGCAGGACGTCGAAGACGACGGCGTGTGCGCCGCGCACGGCCTCGGCCGGCCAGGGCGGTGCGAGGAGGACCTCGATCGAGCGGCGCATCCGGCGCTACTGCGCGCTATGAGCCACAACGTCCTGGACCTCGTCGTCGAAGCGATTCCGCACCTGCGTGGTGGCCTCGGCCCTGCGTCGGCCGGCTTCACGGCGCGCCTGCTCTACGAGAACCTCAATCTCGATGCGTGCGCGGTGGTCGACGTCGAGCATGTTTTGGCCTACGTCGGGCGCGGCGAGGACCACCATCTCGTCGGCGGGCCGGCGTTGACCGGCTTGACCCACCGCGCGCTCTCGACCGGTGAGGTCATCACCGCGCGGGCGCGCGAGCAGATCGGCTGTCCGGAGCCGACCTGCCCGCTGACCTCGGTGACGATCGCGCCGTTCGTCGTGCGCGGCGCGGTGATCGGCGCACTCAAGCTCTACCGGGCCGGGACGCCGATCGAAGAAGACGACGAGCGGGTGGCGATCGGCCTGGCGCGGGTCTTCTCGGTCTCGCTCGAAGCCGCCGAGCTCGACGCGCGCGACGCGCTGGTCACCAAGGCCGAGCTGGACGCGTTGCGCGCGCGCGTCTCGCCGCACTTCCTGTTCAACACGCTGACCACGATCGCCGCGCTGACCCGCACCGATCCAGCTCGAGCGCACGACCTGGTGGTCGACTTCGCCAGCTACTTTCGCGACTCGCTCGCGCCGCACAGCGAGTTTGTCTCGCTGGACGAAGAGCTCGAGCACGTCGAGCAGTACCTGCGCTTCGAGCACGCGCGCTTCACCGGCTTGCACGTCGCGTTCGAGGTCGATCCGCGGGCCCGCGTCGCGCTGGTCCCGGTCCTCTCGGTGCAGCCGCTGGTCGAGAACGCGATCGGCCACGGGTTGACGCCCAAGGGTGGCCGCGGAACGGTGCGGATTCGCGCCCGGCCGGAGGGCGACGGGACGGAGATCGTCGTCAGCGACGACGGCGTCGGCTTCTCGCCGGGCAGCGTCGTCCCGCGCGGGAACGGGATCGGCCTCGACAACGTCAATCAGCGGCTCACCAAGCTGTTCGGCGCGGCCAGTGGGTTGCGGGTCAGCAGCCAGCCCGGTGCCGGCACGACGGTCGCGTTCCACGTCCCGGCGGTGCTGCCGGCGGCGGCGCGCTGATCGTGCGTGCGCTGGTCGTCGACGACGAGCCGTTGGTGCGCAGCGAATTGGTCTACGCGCTCGGCGAGGTGGCGCACGACGTCGAGATCGGCGAGGCCGGCGACGCGGTCGAAGCGCTACAGGCGCTGGCCGGCCGCGCATACGACGTCGTTTTCCTCGACATCAGCCTGCCGGGGCTGAGCGGGCTCGAGGCGACCAAGGTGATCAACGCGCTCCCGACGCCGCCGCTGGTCGTCTTCGTCACCGCGCACGACACCTACGCCGTCGACGCGTTCGAATTGGCGGCGGCCGACTACGTCGTCAAGCCGGTCTCGCACGAGCGGCTCGCGCGGACGGTCGAACGCCTGCGCAGCCTGCGCGGGGACGCGCGCGCGGCGGGCGCGGCGACGCTCACCCGCGTCGCGCTCGAGGACGGCGACCGCACGCGGCTGGTCAAGGTCGCGGAGATCCGCTACGTGCAGGCCAGCGGTCACGTCGTCACCGCGCGCTTGTTCGACGGCGAGCTGCGCTGGAAGGGCGCGCTGGCCGACGCCGCGGCGCGGCTCGAGCCGGCCGGTTTCCTGCGCGTGCACCGCGCGTACTTGGTCAACCCCGAGCGCGTCGTCGAGGTCGAGCCGTACTTCGGCGGAACCTACTTACTGCGCGTCGACGACAAGGCGCGCAGCGAGGTCCCCGTCTCGCGCAGCTTCCTGCCCGCGGTTCGGAAGACGCTGGGTCTTTAGTCGAGCGCTTGGACTTGGTTGGTCGAGAACACGCGGAAGCGCGTGTCGAACGAGACCGTCTCTTGGTGTTTGGTGATGCGGCTGTGGATCAGCACGTCGCGCGCGACGCGGCCGTGACCGAGGTCGCGCGGCTTGCTGGTCTCGACCCGAATCAGCGGAGCCTGGCCCGCCCCGGGCGCCTGGAGCCGGCCCTGACGGACGAGGTACTTGACGATCTCGTTCTGGACCGAGCTGGCCAGCGAGCGGAAATCATCGTCGACGGTCGGCGCGAAGTCGAGGACCTTCGGCTCCGGCTTGTTCTCGACGTAGCGCACGACCGCGTCCCAATCGTCGGCGGCGATCGCCATGAAACTGCAGAAGTAGCGATGGACGACCTTGTCCGGCGCCTTCATCGGCTCGCTGCGGTCGACGCGCACGCGCGTCTCGATCTTCCGTGCCCGCAGGGCCAGCGTCATCTGCAGTTCGGGCTCGCCGATCTGGACGGTGGAGACGAACGCCAGTCCCTCGCGGGCCACGGCCATCCCCATGACGGAGATAGACCGGCCGCCGCTGAGGGCCAGGGCCGCGAAGGTCCCAGGGCGCGAACCGATAGCCCCGTTTTCGAACCAGAGCGTGTCGCGCTTCCCGAAGAGTTGGTCGAAGAGCTGCACCGCAGAATCATCCTACACCCAAAGGCACAAAGCACCCGCCTGCTATACAGGAATGTGACCGGAGATTGACCTGCCGTTGACCGTCAGGTGGCGGCGTGTTCGCCCAGCGGTGCAACCGGGATAACGGCTTCGAGGGGCTCGCCGGCGCGGTAACGCAGCAGATTTCGCTCGATCAGGCCGACCGCGCGCCGGGCCGGCACGTCGGCCCCATACCCCGCCAAATGCGGTGAAATCAACAGGTTCGGCGCCGCCCAGAGCGGGTCGCCGGCCGGCGGCGGCTCCGGATCGGTGACGTCGAGGCCGGCGCCGCCCAAGCGGCCGGCGGTCAACGCGGCGATCAAGGCCGTCTGGTCGACGATCGGGCCGCGGGCGATGTTGACCAGGATGGCACGCGGCGGGAGTGCCGCCAGGGCGCGGGCGTCGATCAGGTGGCGGCTCTGCGGGGTCAGCGGGCAGGCCAGCACCACCCCGTCGCAGCGCGGCAGGACGGCTAGCAGGTCGGCGACGCGCGCGCTCTCGTCGGCCAACGGGTCCGGTGCGCCGCTGCGGGTGACCGCGACGACCCGGGCCCCCAGGGCCCGCAGCCGGCTCGCGATCGCGTGCCCGATGTTGCCGAACCCGACGACGGCGACGGTCGCCTCGTTGAGGGTCGCGATCCGGGCCCCTTCGCTGGGGTCCCAGACCGCGCGGTCGGTGGCCCGCACGAAGGCCGGGACCCGGCGCAGCAGAGCCAGCAGCAGGGTCACGGCGTGTTCGGCGACGGTCGGCGCGTAGGCGTCCCCGACGTTGGCGATCGTCACGCCGCGCGCGGCCCCATGCTCGACGACCTGGTCGTAGCCCATCGTCACCAACTGCAGCCAGCCGAGGCGCGGCGCGTGCCGTTCGAGCACCGGGACGAGATCGGCGTCGTAGGAGGCCGGCCACAGCCACAGGGCGTCGGCGTCGGCCGCCTCGCGCCGCAGCGCCGCCGCGTCCTCGGCGGGGACGAAGGTCAGCCCGTGGCGCGCGGCCAGCGCTTCGAGTTGGGGACGCAGGACCGGCGACCGGAAGACGACACGCATCGCGGGCCCATTCGCCGCCCCGCTTTCCGCCCCGCTCAGGATGACAGCGAGGAAGACCTCTCGTCGGCCATTTCGACCGCGAAGTCGACAGCGACTGGGACGCCGGAGCGGAGCGTGTCGAGCGTGACGCAAGACGCTTCGGCCTGTTTGCGCAGTGCGGCCAGGCGCGGTTGCTCGGTGCTTTGCGGCACGCGCACGTGCACGCGGCAATTCATCGAGCGGAAACCTACTTTGACCGAGCGATCGATGGCGAGGGCGCCACGCACGTCGACCTCACCCGTGACTTCCACGCGTAGATCGAGGATCTGAACGCCGAGAAGATCGGCGATCATGCGCACCGCCGAGTCCTCGCACGCGGCCAGCGCCGCGCAGAGGAGATCCGCCGGATTCGGCAGGTCGTGGTCGCCACCGACCTTGTGATCGATCCCGAGGCGTTGTGAGACTCCGTAGCCTTTGCCGATCTCGACCACGGAGTGGAACGCATCAGCGCCTGCGCCGGCTGTTGTTGCGGCCCACTTCACGCTGAGGGCACGT
>JBEKLD010000057.1:0-16019 GCA_050010375.1 Vulcanimicrobiaceae bacterium | reverse complement strand
AGACGCCGTCGGAATCGTACGACCAGTGGTGATACGGGCAGCGGACGCAACCATCGACCAGCTCGCCCAGCGAGAGATCGGCGCCGAGGTGCGGGCAGAACGCGCTCTGGACGCGCAGCGCGCCGGCGCCGTCTCGCCAGAGCATGATGCGCGTCCCGAGGAAGTCCTTCCCGACCAGCGCGCCCGGCGGGACCTCGTCGGTGCGGGCGACGGCGTACCAGGACTGATGGTAGACGGGGCTCTCCGGCATGGGCGCTTCCTCCGGCAAATGTGAACGACGTCCACATTCTAGCGCCGGGATGTAGACGCTGTCAACATCGCGAAGGCACCCGACATGGCGGCAGTCCGGGAGCGGTACCATCACGGCGACCTGCGCAACGCGCTGGTTCGCACAGCGACTCGCCTCGTCGAGCGCAACGGTGCGGACGGGCTGAGCCTGCGCGACGTCGCGGCCCGGATCGGCGTCTCGCCCTCGGCGGTCTACCGCCACTTCAGCGACAAGAATGCGCTGCTGGTCGCGGTCGCGCTCGACGCCTTCGCGGCCCTGACCGCGGCGTACACCGCGAGCGCGCAGGCCGAGACGACCGAGGCCGCGCGACCGGCCGCGGCTGCCCGCGGCTACGTCGCCTTCGCGCTCGAGCACCCGGCGCTGTACCGGCTGATCCTCGGCGCCCACCATCCCACCGACCCGGCGCTGCGCGAGGCCGGGCAGCGGACCCTCGACGGCTTTCACGCGCTGATCGCGCGCCGCTTCGGCCTCGACCCGCACGGCGTGGAGGTAACGCGTCGCACGCTGGCCGGCTGGTCGCTGATCCACGGCTACGTCATGCTGCAGCTCGACGGCCCGCTCGCGCATCTCGGCTCGCCGCTCCCCGAGGTCGACGAACTGTTCAGCGCGCTCAGCGGGCAGCCCGGCGCGTAGCGCCCCTCAGGCGCGCTTGGGGACGGTGATCGCGACGACCGGTTCGTCGGCGTCGACGCCGGCCAGCTCGTCGCCGACCAGCGCGAGGATCTGCCCGATCTCCGCCAGCCCGGCGAACTCGCCGACGCGCGCGCCGCGCAAGACGAACAGATCGGGGAGCGCCCGGCCGACGTCGCCGAACGTCGTCGCTTCCTCCAACAGGTTCGGCAGCACCGCCGGCAGCGTCCCCGCGCGCTGCGCGTGCACCTGCGCGTCGGCCAGGATGAGCCGCACGACGGCGCGCTCGTCGACGACCGCGCAGGCCGATCCCGCGGCGAACACCGTCGCCGCCGCGGTGCTCGCCAGCACGCGCAGCGCAGCCGGCTCCGCGCGCAGGTGCAGCGCGGCGGCGGCGCGTTGCGCCGCGGGGTCGGCGCGCTCGTGCGTCTGCGCGCCCTCGACCAGGACGGTCGCGCCCGAGGCGGTCGCCCGCACGCGATTGCGCGCCGCGTCGACTTCGACCACGACCTCGATGCGTTCGGGCGCCGCCCCGGAGACGATCGCCGCGTCGATCGCCTCGCGCCGGATGCGCGCCAAGTCGTCCGCCGACGGATCGATGATCGTCCGCTCGACGACGTCGCGGACGAGCGCCAGCGCGACGCCCAGCGGCGAGATGACTTCGGCGTCGCGCGCCAGCCGGTGCGCCAAGCCGAAGCGCTGCGCGGCGTAGGGGATGAGCGCCGCCGCGCCGCCGCCGCCGCCGACCAACACGACGGTCGCGCGGTCGAGCGCGTAGTCGGCGATCAACTCATCGAGCGTCAGCCGCAATCGGTCGGTCGCGCGATCGAGGATCGCGCGCGCGAGTTCGTCCGCGCCGAGGCCGAGTGCCGCGCCGACCCGCTCGCAGGCGAGTCGCGCCGCCTCCGCGTCGCCGCGCGCGAACGCGCCGGCCGGGACGACGCCCAGCGCGTTGGCGGCGCAGGTCGGCGTGATCGCGATGCGCTCGCCGGCCGCAGTGCGCAGCGCGACGATCCCATCGGCGAGATCGGGTTGCGCCGCCGCGACCAGCTCCGATTCGGTGAAGGCGGCGTAGCGATAGCCGGCGATGTGCGCCGAGCGCGGTCCGACCTCGGCCACGCGACCGCGCACGATGCGCGCCAGCGAGCCGCCGGCGACGGCGATCGTGCGCACGTCGAGCGTGCGCAGCAAGGTGCGGTGGCCGCCGATGCGGGCCGGGCGCAGCTGGGGGCGGCCGCGCACGATCGCCGAGCAGTCGGCACTCGTTCCGCCGACTTCGACGAAGAGTCCGTCGGTGACGTTCTCGTGGAAGAGCGCGCCGGCGATCCCGGCCGCCGGACCGGAGAGCATGGTCAGGATCGGGCGCCGCTCGACTTCCGCGACGTCCATCACGCCGCCGTCGCTGCGCATGATCATCAACGGCGCGGGGATGCGCGCGCCGGCGACGGCGCCGGCGGTCAGCCGCGCCGTGTGCAGCATCCGCGGCAGGATCGCGGCGTTGAGCGCGGCGGTCCGGGTGCGCGCGCGCAGCCCGTATTGCGTCGAGACCTCGGCGCCGCCGGTCGCGGCCAGCCCGGCGGCGCGAGCCGCCCCGACCAGCGCCGCTTCCGCCTCGGGCCGGTCGACCGCGAACGGACCGCTGACGGCGAGCGCTTCGACGCCGGCCTCGCGCGCGGAGGCGAGCAGGTCGGGATCGCGGCCGTCGAGCCAGATCGGCGTGAAGCGGACGCCTTCGGCCAGCGCGAACGGCGCGAAGCGTGCGAACGCGCGCGCGAGCGCGCTGCCCAACGCGACGACGCCGACCCGCGCGACGTCGCCTTCGAGCAGCGCGTTCGTCGCCTGGGTCGTCGAGTGCGCGATGAAGGCGATCGACTCCGGCGCGATCGCCTGCTCGCGCATCAGCCGTTCCAACCCGGCGACGATCCCCGCCGCGACGCCGTCGGGATGGTCGTGCGTGGTCGGCACCTTTACCATGGCGACGAGCGCGCGCGTCGCCGCGTCGACGGCGACGACGTCGGTGAACGTTCCGCCGACGTCGATCCCGATCCGCAGGCCCTTCGCCGGCATCGCGCGCCGCCGCTCAGCCGCTGCCGACGTCGGCGATGTCCAGTATCGTGCGCAGCCGCATCGTCACCCGGCCGCCGGCGGCGTGTGCGTCGATCAGCGCGTCCAGCTCGCGCCGCAACGCTTCGGCCGCCAGCCCCGACTGCGGCAGATTCGACGTGCTGCTCGCGCGCCGCACGACGCCGGCGCGGTCCATGACCTGCTCGTTGTCGACGACGACGCGGCGGACGACGCGCCAACCGGGGAAGCTCTCGAACGCCTCGAGCCCGGCCGCGCGGCGTCGTTCGTTGCCGCCCGTCTGATGACGTCGCACGATCTCGCCGTAGGCACCGGTGAACGGATCGTCCTCGTTCCGCTCGTTGTAGACGACCGCGGCGCGGCCGGCCGGCCGCACGACGCGCAGCATCTCGCGCAGCGCGTCCTCGGGCCGAAACCAGTGAAAGGCTTGGAACGCGACCACCAGATCGACGCTCGCCTCTTCTAACCCCGTGGCCTCGGCGGTCCCGTCGATCCAGCGCACGAGACTATTGGGTGCCGCGGCGGCGCGCATCGCGGCGTTGGGCTCGACGGCGAAGACGCGCGCGCCGCGCTCGGCCAGCAGGCGCGCGCCGATCCCCGTCCCGGCGCCGAGGTCGGCGACGACGACCTCGGCCGGATCGCCGAGCCCGCCGAGCAGCGCGTCGAGCGCCGCCGGCGGATAGCTCGGCCGCCCCGCGGCGTAGGCCTCGGCGCGGTCGGTGAAACGCTCGGTCGGGTTCACCCCACCGTGAGTTCGACTGGGACGTTCCCGCGCGTCGCGTTCGAGTACGGGCAGATCTGATGCGCGGCCTCGACCAGTTGCTCCGCCTGTGCGTGCGGGATCCCGGGGAGCTTCACGTGCAGGGCGACCTGGATGTTCAGCGCGCCTTCCGGCTTCTGCAACAGGCCGACCTCGGAGTCGATCGAGGCGTCCTTGGGCAGCTCGACGCCGGCCTTTTGCGCCGCGACCCCGAGCGCACCCATGAAGCATGCGGCGTAGCCGACCGCGAACAGTTGTTCGGGGTTGGTGCCCTCACCGGTGCCGCCCATCTCCTTGGGTTTGCGCAGCGTCACCTTGAGCTTGCCGTCGTCGCTTTGCCCCTCGCCGTCGCGCCCTCCGACGACGTGGCCCTTCGCGGTATAGAAGATCTTCGGTCGTATGTTCATCGCCATAGCGAGCTTCAGGACCCAACCCGGCCGCGCCGGGATTCACCGCAGCGCGCGCGCCAGCTCGTCGTAGAGGTACGTCATCGTCTCGATCCCGCCGAAGAACTGACCCAGGTCGAACTTCTCGTTGGGGGCGTGGATCGCGTCGTCGGGGAGGCCGACGCCGATCAGCACCTGCGGCAGGTGCAGGATGCGGTCGAACGACGAGACCGGGCCGATCGTCCCGCCGGTACCGATGAAGACCGGCGGCTTACCGAAGCCGAGCTCCATCGCGCGCACCGCGGCCAGGACCGCCGGATGGTCGCGCGAGGTCTCGACGGCGCGCACGTCGCCGCGCGCCTCGACCTCGACCCGCACACCCTTGGGTGCGACGCGTTGCACGAACGTCGTCACCGCGTGTTTGATCGCGGCCGGATCCTGATGGGGGACGAGCCGAGCCGAGACCTTCGCGACCGCATACGACGGGATGATCGTCTTGTGACCAGCGCCTTGATAGCCGCCGTACATCCCGTTGATCTCGAGCGTCGGCCGGAACCACATCCGTTCGAGCGGCAGCCGCGCACTCTCGCCGGCCAGCTCGGGCAGCCCCAGCGCGTGCGCCTCTTTGGCCGGATCGAACGGCAGCGCGGCGATCTCGGCGCGCTCGCGCGGCGTCAGCTCGCGCACGTCGTCGTAGAAGCCCGGCACGGCGACGCGTCCGTGACCATCCTTGAGCGCGGCGAGGATCTGCGCCAGCGCCTCGAGCGGGTTCTTCACGATCCCGCCGTAGTAGCCCGAGTGCAGGTCGCTCGCCGGGCCGTGCACGGTGATCTCCCAGTTCACCAGGCCGCGCAGCGAGGTCGTCAGCGAGGGGACGTCCTCGGCGAAGACGGCGGTGTCGGAGACGACGACGACGTCGCACGCCAATCGCTCGCGCTCGCGGGCCAGGAAGGCCTCGAAGTTCGGCGAGCCGATCTCTTCCTCGCCCTCGATGACGACCTTGACGTTGAGCGGAAGCTTCCCGTTGATGCGCAGGTGCGCTTCGAGCGCGGCCAGGTGCATCAGATTCTGGCCCTTGTCGTCGACCGCGCCGCGCCCGTAGATCTTCCCCGCGCGCACCTGCGCTTCGAAGGGCGGCGTGATCCACAAGTCGAGCGGGTCGACCGGCTGCACGTCGTGGTGGCCGTAGATGAGGATCGTCGGCGCGCCCGGCGCGCCGAGCCAGGCGCCGTAGGCGACCGGATGGCCACCGGTCTCCAGCACCTCGGCGGTCGGCAGCCCGGCGGCCCGCATTCGCGCGACGGCGTGCTCGGCGGAACGCCGTACGTCGGCGGCGTGGTCGGGCTGCGCGGAGATCGAGGGGATCGCGATCCAGGCGCGCAGCTCGTCGAGATAGCGGTCGTGGTTGGCGCGGACGTGGGCGACGAGCGCGTCGGCGTGCGGGGCGATCATGGCCCCCCTTTCGCCGCGCGCGTCCGATCCTCTACGGTGCCCGGTAACGATCCTCGTCGCGCAGCCAGGGCGGCGCCGGCCAGTCGGGCTGCGCGGCGGCCGTCGGCTGCGCCGGCGCCGCCGACGGCGTGTCGCCCTCGCGCAGCTCGCTCTCGCGGGGCTCGTCGAGGTCGATCCGCACCCGCAGGCGCCAGGCGCCCAAGACCAGCGAGAAGTGGGTCGCCATGATCGTCATCTCAGACCTCCCGGGTCGACCACAACTGAATCGACGCGACGAGCGCGACGAGCGCGATGAGACCGGCGCCCAACGCCCGCCAGCCGGTGGAGAACGGGATCAGAACGTCGGAGCCTGAGACCCGGACGCTGTCGCCTTCCGAACCCGAGTGGCCCAGCCAGACCAGCGGGTTGAGGTAGTCGAGTCCGACGATCAAGCCGTGCAAGAGCGGCGGCAAGCCGACGTGGACCAGCACGCCCAGAACGAACATCGCGAACCACATCCCGCCGGCGACGGCGCCGCTGCGACCGGGGAGCCGCGCCGAGATCAACAGGATCAAACCGTAGAGCATCGCCGGAACCGCCAGCGCGAGCGGCACCGTGACCAGGCTATGCGCATCGGCGCGCAGCAGCGGGAGCAGGCCGACGGCGCCGATGCAGAGCAAGATGGCAAGGATGTTGAGCAGGTAGGCGAGCACGATCGTGACCAGATCGACTGCGACGTAGCGCCAGGCGATGGCGCTCCGAGCCAGCGGACGCGTCCACAAGATCGCGGTGGTCGCGTGTTCCGCGCCCAAGCCGGTGGCGACGAAGGTGGCGACCAGCAGCGGACCGATCACGGCGACACCCAGAATCATGCTCAGCGCAATCGGGTCGGTGTGGTGCTTCGCCGGATGCAGGTGCCACAGGCTCAGCAGCACGAGCGCGACCAGGACCGCGAGCGCGATCGCGAACCAAAGCAAGACGCGTCGTCCGCGGAGCATCTCCACGTAGGCCATCAGTGGTCTCCTCCGTCGTCGACGGCGTCGAGGAACAAGTCTTCGAGCGAGCGGTCCAGGACGCGCACGCTGGTCGCTCCGAGTGCGCCGAAGCGCGCCGCGACGACGTCGGCGCGTCCGTTCGCATGCGCGCGGACGCTCGTGCCGGCCAGCTCGATCTTCATCTCGGGCAGACCGGTCAGCTCCGGGATCGTCCCCTCGAAGGTCGCCTCGACGACCCGCGACGCCTCGCGTAGATCGTCGAGCCCGCCGGCGACGACGATCCGGCCGTCGCGCATGATCGCGATCTGATCGGCGGCCCGATCGATCTGCCCGATCTGGTGCGAGGAGAGCAGGATCGCCGCACCGGCGGCCGCGGCGTCGATGAACAAGTCGAGGACGACGCGCTGCATGACCGGGTCGAGACCGCTGGCCGGCTCGTCGAGGATCAGGATCGGCGGCCGCGGCGAGAGCGCGACGATCAGCGCGAGTGCCGCCTGCTGGCCCTTCGAGAGCTGGCGCGCCTTCTTGCGCGGGTCGAGCCGGAACGTCGACACCAGTTCCTTGGCGAACGCCGCGTCGTAGCGCGGCTGCGTGCGCCGCACGATCTCGAGGTGCTGCGCGACGGTCAACCAACCGTACAGCCCCGGGCGCTCGGGGACGTAGCCAAGGCGCTCGAAGATGCGCGGCGAGAGCGGTTCGCCGTCGAAGCGAACCTCGCCGGCGTCGGGGTGCGCGAAGCCGAGCAGACAGCGGAACGTCGTCGTCTTGCCGGCGCCGTTGCGCCCGAGCAGACCGCAGACCGAACCGGCCGCGACCTCGAGCGTGACGTCATCGGCGGCGAGCACGCCACCGTAGCGTTTGGTCAGGCCGCGGACGGCGATCATCCTATCTTCTCCTCGTGGTGATCTTCAGGATAGCGGTGTCGTATCGATGCGTCGACGATGACGCGCAGTTCGTGCTGGGTGAGGCCGAGTGCACGCGCCTCGCGCACGGCGCCGTCGAGGGCGGTGGTGGCGACGTCGCGGGCGACCCGCCGTGCGTCGCCGAGCGCGCCGTCCTCGCGGACGAACGAGCCCCGGCCGGCCGCGGTGGCGATGACGCCTTCGCGCTCGAGATCCCGGTAGACGCGGGCGACAGTGTTCGGGTTGAGCTTGAGGTCGTGAGCGAGCCCCTTGACGGTCGGGAGCCGCTCGCCGGGCGCGAGCGCCCCGACGGCGATGGCACGCTTGATCTGTTCGGCGAGCTGCACGTAGAGTGGAGCTCCGCCATGCGGATCGACCGAGAAGAAAGCTGCTGGCAATGTGGTTATCTGTCGCTCTGCGCCACGAGGGCCGCTGCGGCTCGGCCGAAGGCCGAACGCGACGGGCTCACGGAAGGTGAGCCCACTAGAGCGTGATGCCCCAGCCGCGGAACAGGGAACCGTCGCGAGGCGTACGGATCAGGGTCGGGCCGGAGACGGGGGTGGCAGGCTGGGGGCGGCGGATCGGGCGGGTGGTGTCCATGAGGGGCCTCCGAGGGCGAACTTGTACTGTGTGAACTAGTTATACTATATCGATTAGTACAAGTCAAGCCCCAGGGCGCCCCGCCCCGAAAAATTTCCGGCCCGGCCGGCTAGCCCCGAAAAGCTTCGCCGAGTTGGACGTGCGCGGGCGGGCCGCCGATCCGGCCGCGCTCGACGTCGAAGGCGTGCGGCTTGCCGTCGTAGGCGCGCAGCTCGCTCTGGTAGGTGCCGTACTCCCACCAGAAGCGGCCGTCGATCTTGTCGACCACGTCGCCGCTGCGCAGCCCCGCCTGGTAGGCCGGGCCGCCGGGCCGCACCAGCGCGCGCAGGTAGCCGTCGCTGGGCTTGAAGAGGACGTAGAAGTAGGTCGGTGCGGGATGGGTCGGATCGAAGGCCAGCCCATGCTCGAGCACTTCGGCGGCGTACGCCGGCTGCTCGCGCATCCAGGTACGGAAGCGGAACAGCGCCGCCAGCGCCGCCTCGCGCACCGCGCCCTGCGCGTGCCACTGATCGACGCTCCAGCCCGCGCAGTCGAACAGTTCGAGCGCGACGTCTACCGCGGCCCCGCGCAGCGGCGAGACCGTCACGCCCAGCGCGGCGGCATACGGCTTGGCGGCGCAGTCGGCGGCGGCGAGATCGCCGTGTGCCGTCGTCACGCGATAGCCCGACCAGCCGCGGCCGATCGCCGCCGCGATCTCGTGCGCGGCAAGCGCGCCGTCGGGGCTGCCGTCGTCGCTGATGGCGATCGTCCCGTCGGCATCGGGTGACGCTTCGAGCCCGGTCGCGAGCGTCGCGGCGCTCGCCGCGCGCGGCGCGAACGGCGGCGTACCGAACAGCGCGCCACCGGCGACGACGACGATCAGCGCGGCGAGCGTCGCGACGGCGACTTGCCACGGCAACGTCAGGCGGGTGATCCGTTCGACCCCAACGCCGGTGAAGTTCGCGACCCAGACGTTCTGCGTGTTGGTCGGATCGCAGACGTTCTGCACCTGCACGACCGCCATCACCGCCGCGACCAGCGCGACCGGCGGCAGGACGTGCAACGTCAGCAAGACGGTGAAGACGCCGATCCCGACGCCGTAGGGGTTGAGCGGCCCGCGGTAGAGCGCCAACGGCGAGAGCAGCCCGAACAACACGACGTAGCCCAGCGGCGAGCGCGGCGCGACCGCCGCGACCAGCGGCGAGACGGCAGCTTGCACCTGCGGCGACTGCGCGGCGACCAACAGCATCCCGATGCCGATCATCAGCACGGTCGCCGGCGCGACGTCCTCGATCCCGCGAATCCAGGCCGCGACCAACGTCTGCACGGCGGCGCGCGGCCGAGTGACGAGGACGCCGTAGACCGCGGCCAGCGCGAAGCCGACGATCGCATCGAGCCCGAACCCGGCCAACAGCACCAGCGGCAGCAGCGGCGTGATCAGCGCCCAGGCCGGCACGCGACGGCGCGGCGGCGGACCGGGCTCGACTTTCGTCGCGTAGTCGCGCGTCGCGCGGCCGCGCACCACGGCGTAGGCGAGCAGCACCACCGCCTGCAGGCCGAACAGGACCAGCGCGAAGCTCTGGAAGTTCGTCCGGTCGACGCCGAAGACCGTGCTGTAGAAACGCCACTGCGTGATGTTCAGGATGTAGCCCAGTCCGTAGGCGAGCAGGAACAGCGTCGCCGAGGTCGCGCGCGGGACGCCGACCGTCATCATCACCGGCAGGACGATCGTGCCGATCATGATGATCGCGCCCAGGCCGGTCACCGTGGTGAACAGGATCGCGACGACCGCACACAAGAGCAGCGCCAGCACCAGCGGCCGGTCGCCACCGAACTCCGCCGCGTATGTCACCAGCGTCTCCGCGATCCCGGTCGCCAGCACGACGCGGCTCAGCAACGCGCCGAAGAAGAGCGTCGCATACACCGGCGCCAGCTTGACCGCGCCGCCGGTCAGGATCCCGGCCAGGTCGTGGACGCCGGCCAGCGCCGCCGTCGCCAGCGCCATCAGTGGAACCGCCAGCAGCGCCGGCAGCTTGCGGGCGATCATCAAGCCGGCCAACACGAGGAAGACCGCGACGATCGCCAGGCCGCTCAGTGCGCCGATGACATCACCTCGTCCCAGCTCTGGAGCGGACCGCGGCCGAGGTCGTCGCGCTCGACGCGATCGATGCGGTCGGCGCAGCGCTGCGCGTCGCTTTCAGCGAGCCGGTATTTCACCAGGACGCGGTCGAGTCCGGGCTCGGTGCTCTCGGCGCGCCAAGCGGCCGCGTAGAGCGGCGCGATCGCGGTCAACGCGTCGCGCAGCTCCCAGCACAGGTACTTCGCGACGTTCAGGCTTCGCTCGGCGCCGGCGGCGCCGGGCAGCGCCGCCCGCGTGCGCGCGTCGTCGTAGTCGGCCCGCGCCTCGGCGCCGATCTGCAACCGCCGGCCGAGTTGATCGTAGCGCAGCGCGCCCAGCCGCATCGCCGCGACCGCCGGCGCGTGCAGCGGCGGACGCGCGTCCCACAGGTCGGCGAGCACCCGTTCGGCGCGCGTGCGCAGGCCGGCGAGATCGAGCTTCTGCGCCGCGGCCTGCAGTGACGGGTCGAACGGATCGCGCCAGAAGAGATAATCGGGCGGGATGTCGGGGCCGGCGCGCAGCAGGCCGCGGATCGTCGCGAGCAGGTCGAGGTCGGCGGCGTAGCGCGGATCGTCGCTGCCGAAGAAGGCGCGTGCGAAGGTCGCGTGCCAGCTGCCCTGGTCGACCGGCCCGCTCTGCCACGCGCTCGCGGCGGCGTAGGCGAGGGCCGGCCAGGTCGCCTCGTCGAGCGTCTCGCCGTCGTCGTGCCAGACGGTCATGAACATCCCGAGCACGCCGCGCGTCGTCTTCGCCTCGGCGACGAAGCGCGCCACGTTGGTGTAGGAGGTGTCGAGGTCGGGATAGATTTCGTTCCAGTTCGCCGCGCCCGGCGCGACCATTTGGTCGAAGCCGGCGTTCGCGATCGTGTCGAGATAGCGGCGATACGACGGCTCGACGCCGTAGTGGAACGAGACGATGACCAGGTCGCGCGGCAGCAGCGGCAGGATCGACGGATCCTGCTGCACCGCGTCGTCCCAGATCATCGGGCGGGCACCGCTGCCCGCGACGAAGCCGGCGACGCGCTTGACGTGATCGGCGAAGACCTGCGGCGTGCGCGGCGTGCGCCCGCGACCGAGGTCGAGCGGCTCGTCGGCGCCGAGGTGGACGAACGGTGTCGGCCGTGTCGCCGCGACGACCTCGCGCAGCAGCGGGCCGAGGTAGGCGTAGCTGCCTGGATCGCTCGCGGCGATGAGATAGCCGTGCGGAAGCTCCGCCAGCGGCGCCAGCGTCTCCCACTTCAGGTTTTCGTGGAGGTGGGCGAAGGTCTGCTGTTCGGGGATCAGCGCGACGTGGAAACGGCGTGCGTACGCGCCCAGCGCGCGCAACTGCGCCGGCGTCCAACCGTTCGGCCAGGCGACGTACGGGTAGCGCGGGTCGACGACGACCTGTTCCATGTACGGCGACCAACCGTCGATCTTCAGCGCGGCCAGCGCCCGGATGCGCGCCCGCGCGTAAGCGAGCGTCGGGAACGGCCCGCGCGAGACGTCGTCGGAGACGATCCGCCAGCGCAGCGCCGGCGCGTCGTCGACCGTCACGCAGGCGAGCTGCCAGTCGCGTCCGTTCGCCGCGCGCTCGGGGAGTTGCGCCAGCGTCGCGAGCGCGTCGAAGGCGGCGTGCGCGCTCGCGGCCGCGATGCGCACCCGCGTCCCGTCGACGGTCAACCGGTAGCTCTCGTCGCCATCGCCGCCGCCGGACCGCAGCGCGACCATGACCAGCGCGTGCGCCGTCGGCACCAGCCGTGGCGCCGGGATGCCGAGCGCAACCCAGCGTTCGTGCAGCAGGGCGAAGCCGCCGGGATCGACGGCATCGCCGAAGCCGAGCGGTGCGCCGAGCGCGAGCGGGTGCTCGCACGGGCGGGCGGTCACCGTGCGCGGCTGCGGGACCAGCGCCGGCGCGGCCGATCCCGCGGTGGCGGTCAATAGGAGAAAGGCCGTGACGAGGAACGTCCGCACCGCCAGCGGCTACACCGGCGTCCGTCGCGCATCCTGGCAGATGGCTGAGCCTCTTTTCGGGCACGAGACCTCCATCATGAAACTTCTCTCTCTCGCGCTGACCGCAGGGTTCAGCGCCGCCATCCTTTCCTGCACGGCGCCCGCGCTCGCGCAGTACAACGGCAACTCGCATGCGAGCGCCCGCCATGCGACGAACCACCGCAGCAACCAGGTCACGTATCGCAACTACCGCGGCCATCGCGCCTACCAGCGCAACGGTCGCTGGGGGTACTACCAGCCCCGCAACGGCGTGCAGATCTGGATCACGGTCCCGCTCTGAGCGGCTGACCGCCCGCACAACGACCGGCCGAGCATCCTGAAAGTTCGGTGAGCACCGGGCGTTTCGGCAGTTAGCCGAGCGCGTTTCGGGGCACGAAACAGGCATCATGAAGCTCACGATTCTCGCGCCGGCCCTCGCGCTCGGCGCCGCACTCTTAGCAACCAGCGTGCCGGCGCTGGCCCAGCAGCAGTACCACAACGGCTACACGCACACCACGACCACGTATGCGCACAGCAACAACGGCTACCGCCACTACAACAACAGTGGCTACCACGGTGGCAACGGCTACGCCTACTCCGGCGGCGGCTATACCTATTACGGTGGCCATCGCTATTGGCACCACCACCGCGCCTACTGGCACAACAACGCTTGGGGCTACTACGGCCCGAGCGGCATCTTCATCTCGATCCCACTCTGATCGCCTGACCCGTTTGCCGTGGCGCGCGTGAGTGTAGCGCGCCACTGAGCCCTCCACGCGTCGCGCGCGTATGTCGCGCGCCGCGCGGAGCTTTCACCTGACAGGGACGCCGAGCGGACGGCCGAAGCGACCGCCATGCAGCTGAGTCCCCTGGACATCGCGGTGGTCGTCGGCTTCTTCGCGATCAACCTCGGCATCGGGCTCTGGTTCGCGCGCGACAGCGGTCGCAGCGTCGGGGAGTACTTCCTCTCGGGGCGCAACGCGCCGTGGTGGCTGACCGGCACCTCGATGGTCGCGACGACCTTCGCCGTCGACACGCCGCTCGCCGTGACCGGCTTCGTCGCCAAGAACGGGATCGCCGGAAACTGGCTGTGGTGGAACATGGCGGCCAGCGGGATCCTGACCGTCTTCTTCTTCGCCGCACTGTGGCGGCGCTCGGGCGTGCTGACCGACGTCGAGTTCATCGAGCTGCGCTACGGTGGGAAGCCCGCCAGTTGGCTGCGCGGCGTCCGCGCGATCTACCAGGGCGTGCTGGTCAACTCGATCATCATGGGTTGGGTCAACCTGGCGATGGTGAAGATCCTCTCGCTGACGCTGCACGTCCCGACCCACCTCGCGCTCTACGTCTGCCTGGTGCTGACGGCGCTGTACGTGACGATCGGCGGCTTCTGGTCGGTGCTGGTCACCGATCTCTTGCAGTTCGTCGTCAAGATGGCGATGGCGATCGTGCTGGCCGTCGCCGCGGTCGCCGCGGTCGGCGGGATCGTCGGCCTGCGGGCCGGGCTCGCGGCCGTCGACGCGCAGCGCGGGACCGGCGGCTCGATTCTGGCCTTCTTTCCGGCCGGCGGCGCCAGCAGCTGGATGCCGCTGACGACCTTCCTGGTCTTCGTCGGCGTCAGTTGGTGGGCGTCGTCCTATCCCGGCGCCGAACCCGGCGGCGGATCGTATATCGCGCAACGGATCTTCGCCTCGCGCACCGAGCGCGACGCGCTCTACGCGACGCTCTTCTTCAACGTCGCGCACTACGCGCTGCGGCCGTGGCCCTGGATCCTGGTCGCGCTGGCGGCGCTGATCCTCTACCCGCACGGCGTGCTGGGGCCCAACGGCGTCGCCGATCCCGAGCTCGGCTACGTGCAGACGCTGGTCGATCACTTGCCGGCATCGCTGCGCGGCTTGATGCTGGCCGGCTTTCTCGCCGCCTACATGTCGACGATCGGGACGCAACTGAACTTGGGCGCCTCGTACCTGACCAACGATCTGTGGCGGCGCTTCATCCGCCCAAATCAGGACGAGCACCACTACGTCGTCGTCTCGCGGGCGATGACCGTGGTCGCGCTGCTGCTCGCCGCGATCGCCACGCAGTTCATGTCGTCGGTCGGCGAAGCGTGGAAGTACATGCTGACGCTGACCGCCGGCGTCGGACTGGTGATGATCTTGCGCTGGTACTGGTGGCGGATCAACGCCTGGAGCGAGATCGCCGCGCTAGCCTGTTCGGCCGTCGTCGGCAGTGCGTGCTACCTGGTGCCGTTCATCGCCGGCGACGATCCAAACGCGACGGCGAAGCGCCTCTTGATCACGGTCGCGGTCACGACGGTGGTCTGGCTGCTCGTCACGCTGGCCACGCAGCCCGAGTCCGAGGCGACGCTGACCCGCTTCTATGCGCGCGTGCTGCCCGGTGCGGCGGGCTGGGCGCCGGTCGCGCGGCTCGTCCCCGGTCGCTCGGAGGACCGCCCGGCGATCGCGTTGCTCGACTGGGTTGCCGGCCTGGGCTTGGTCTACGGAACGCTGTTCGGCATCGGCCGGCTCATCCTGGGCGAGGTCGGACCGGGGATCGCTTGGTGCGTCCTGGCGGCCGTTTGCGGCGCTGTGATCGCCCGCACGCTGCGCACGGCCGCCCCCCCGCGCGGGTAAGGTCACCAAACGGCCGAACACCGTAATCGAAGATGGGATTCCTGCTCTTTCTGATCGCGCTGGCGGCGCTTGGCGCCGCCGCGGGCTGCTGGACGGTCTGGCAGCGCTGGACCGCGGCCCGGCGCGAGCTGGCGCGCGTGCGCGCGACCTTCTCGCGCTACGTCGCGCCGTCGGTCGTCGACATGCTGCTCGAGCGCAACGACGAGCGGCTGTTCACCGGCCGCGCGACGCGCGCGACGATCCTGGTCTGCCGCATCCGCAACTTCGCCCACTTCATCGAGCAGCTCGCGCCGGAAGAGACGCTGCGCTACCTCAACGAGTTCTACGGGCTGAGCGGGACGGCGGTCCAGCGCCATCGCGGGATCATCGAGGCGTTCTTGGGCGACGGGATCGTCGCCGTGTTCGGCGCGCCGCTCGAAAACCCGACGCAGGAAGACGACGCGCTGCGGGCCGCGCTCGACATCGTGCGCCACACGGTGGGGATGCGCGAGCGCTGGGCCTTTCAGCGGCGGCGTCCGTTTACGGTCGGGATCGGGGTGAACACCGGCCAGGTGATCGCCGGCGACGCGGGCTTTCGCGACCGGCGCGAGTACGCCGTCGTCGGCACCGAAGCGACTTTCGCGCATCGTCTGCAAGAGGCGGCGTTCGAGCTCAACGCGTTCATCGTCGCCTCGCGTGCGACGTGCGCCTCGCTGACCGGCGAGTACAAGCTCGTCCCGATCAGCGGCGTCCCGCTGCCCGGCGTGCGGCGGCTGCTCGACGCGTTCGTCGTGCGCGGCCGTCACAACGGACCCGAGCGCTTCACCGTCCCGGTCGATGCGCTGATCGAGACCACGATCGAGCCCGAGGCGGCCGCCGCACCGGTCGAGACCGCGCTCGCCGTCGCACCGGCGGCGGCCCAACCGCAGCCGCCACCTCCGCCGCCACCGACACGCGGCCGCGGACCCGAACCACCGATCGCGCGGCCACGCGCGCGGCCGGCGCCGGACGTCGTCCCCCCGTTTCCCGAGCTGCGCCACTCCTGGCTCTTCCAGCAGGACGACGTCGATCCGATCCTGCCCGACCCACCCGCGCCGAAAGCGACCTACGAAGACCGCAAAGGCACGATCGACCTATAGTGGATTCGCCACCGCGATCGCGGTGAGTTCGAAGCGGCAGTTGTAGAGGAGCGGGCCGGAGCCGAGGAAGGCGCGGGCTGGGAGTTCGTCGCCGAAGTACGAGAGATAGACTTCGTTGAACGCGGCGA
>JBEKLD010000056.1:0-16288 GCA_050010375.1 Vulcanimicrobiaceae bacterium | reverse complement strand
CCCGGGTCTTGGCGAAGGAGTCGGCGTGCTCCCCGGTCTGCTCGACGTCGCCGAACTCCAGCTCCTGTTCGCCCAGCTCAACCTGCTCTATTTCGGCGGCGAGATCCCCGCGCATCGCATCGCCTACAACGCGCGCTTCTCGAACCTGACCGGCCGCATCACCTACAAGCCGCCGCTGATCGAGTTGTCGCCCAAACACCTCGCCGGCAAGCCCGATGAATTACGTGAGACGTTGCTGCACGAGATGATCCACGCCTGGCTCTTTGCGCGCGGTCAGAACCCGGGTCATACCGCGACCTTCAAGAAGAAGATGCGCGAGATCGGGCTGCGTTCGATCTACCACGACCTCGGTACCGCGCGCCCGCTGGCCGAGTCGGTGAAGCGCTACATCCTGCGCTGCGAGAAGTGCACGATGGAGGTGCTGCGCAAGAAGAAGCCCTCGCCGCACCTCATCTGCGCGCGCTGCCGCAAACCGCTCGTCGCCTTCGAGGTGGTGGAGATCCGTCCGGTCGAGCTCGGCCGAGCCGCGTCGCGACACGCTCCGTAGTCGCGTGGGCGAAGGCGCCGGCTCAGACGAGGTGACGGGCGATCATGCTGGCGGCGGCGAGGAAGAGGGCGCTGGCGAGGATCGTCAGCAGGCGGGGTGAGGAGACGCGGCGGGCGAGCGGCGGGGCGAGCGCGCCGCCGATCAGGCCGCCGACGACGAGCGGGAGCGTGAGCTGCCAGTCGACGTCGCCGGCGAGCGCGTGCGCGATCACGCCGACCGGGGCGGTCGTCATGATGACGAAGGCGCTGGTCGCGGTGACGACGTGCGGCGGCATGCGGGCGGCGATCAACAACAGTGGGATCGCGACGAAGCCGCCGCCGATGCCGAACAGCGAGGAGAAGAAGCCGATCGCGAAGCCGGCGGCGAGGCCAACGCGCCAGTCGTGTGCGAAGGTGCGTTCGCCTTGCTCGCGCGAGGGCGTCGAGCGCCGGCGGACGACCAGCAGCGCGATCGCTGCCAGCACGACCGCGTAGGCGATGTCGAAGCCCGGGCCCGAGACGCGGTGGACGGCCAGCACGCCCAGGATGCTGGCGGGGACGGCGCCGGCCGTCATCCAGCCGGCCAGCCGCAGGTCGGCCTTGCCGTCGCGCACATAGCCGACCGACGACGCCGCCGTATTCGCCAGCACGAAGATCAGCGACGTCCCTGCGACGTCGGCCGGCGGGATGTTGAACGCGATGCGCAGCAGCGGGATGATGACGAAGCCGCCGCCCAACCCGGCCAGCGAGCCGAAGACGCTCGCGACCAGGCCGCTCGCGAAGAGCGCGAGCGAACTGAGTGCCGTCAGTGGTCTGCGGCGATCGCCGCCTCCGGCAGGTTGTCGGGATCGAGGATCTTCGAGGGGTTCGGCTGACCGGGTTCGAGCAGTCCGACGACCTCGAAGTTGCGCAGCGGGAGCGTCTTGCCTTTGACCGAGACCGGGGTCAGCTCGTTGACGATGAAGCGGTGCTTCACTTCTTCGTAGGTCGACTCGCTGATGATCGTCTGGCCGCCCAGGGCGACGTTGTAGAGCCGGGCGGCGGTGTTGACGTTGTCGCCGATGACGGTGTAGTTGAGGCGGTCGCTCGAACCGAGGTTGCCCATCACGACCTCACCGGTGTTGAGCCCCATCCCCACGGTGAAGATCTTGCGCCCCTGCGCCGACCACTCGGCCATCATCTCGAGGATCCGCTGCTGCTGGTCCCAGGCGTTGCGCACGGCGTTGTACGCGTCGTCCGGATGGGGGTTGGGCGCCGAGAAGACCGCCATGAGGCAGTCGCCGATGAACTTGTCGACGTAGCCGCCGTACTGGAAGACGATCTTGCACATCTCTTCGAAGTACTCGTTGAGCTGGCCGTAGATCTGTTCCGGGCTCATCTTCTCCGACATCGCGGTGAAGCCGCGGATATCGGAGTAGAAGATCGTCACCTTGACCCGTTTGCCGGAGAGGTCGAGTGCCTTGAGCGGATCGTCGTGCGAGAGCATCTGGTCGACCAGCGCCGGCGAGACGTGCTTGCCGAACATCTCGCGGATCATCCGCTTGTCGGCGCCTTCGGTGATCGTCCGGTACAGCGCCACGAACAGCGCCGCGAGGACGATCGCGAGGTCGACGTGGATGAGGTCGATCCAGTGCAGGGTCGCGCCGAACAGCCAGATCGCGAAGAACGAGTACACGACGACGATCGCGAGTGCGACGCCGACGCCGACGGTCGCGCGCAGCTGCGTCACGGCGAACCCGACGAGCAGCGGCAGCAGCACGATCAGCACGATGTCGATCCACGGCGGGACGCGGGTGATGAAATGATCGCGCATCAACTGGTCCATCATCCGCAGGTTGGAGAAGACCCCAGGGTAGCGGCCGTTGGGGGTGACGATGTAGTCGCCCAGCGCCTGCGCGGTGGCGCCGACGACGATCACGTTGCCGCTGGCGAACGCCTGGAGCGTCGCGTCGTCGAGTTTGAGCAGATCGACGAACGAGATCGACTGAAAGAAGGTCGCGGTCTCGTCGACCGTGCCGGCGCGCGTCGTCGGCCCGCCCGCGCCGCCGCCGTTGCCGATGTCGACGAACTCGTGCGTCTTGAAGGGCAGCATCAGCATCTCGCCCTCGCCGTCGAGCGGGACGGTGACGTTGACGAAGCGCGCGTGCCAGGCGTCGATCGGGGTGATGCGCTGGCCGAGATACTGCTCGACGGTCGCGCCGGCCAGCGAGGGATAGTCGCTGCGCTTGCCGGTCTGCGAGAAGGCGCTGACGACGAGCGGCTGACCGACGAGCCAGCCACCGGGGTTGTCGACCGTCGTCGAGCCGAGCTGCGCGGCCGCGTCGGCGAGGAGCGGCGGCGGCTTCTCCGCTTCGACGAGGATGCCGCCGCTGGTGACGCCGAGCGCTAAGCCCAGGACGGTCGGCTGGATGCGCATCCCGGCCGCGAAGGTCTTGTCTTGCCCCGGATCGTGCGTCGGCTCGAAGAACTCGGTGTCGAACGTCACCACCTTCGCGCCGGCCTTGTGCAAGCGGCGCAGCAGCGTGCCGTAGACGCGGCGATCCCAGGGGAACTGCCCGAGCCCCGGATTGTGCGGATCGGTGGGCGGGTTCAGCGACGGCTCGTCGATCGCGACCAGCCGCAGGTGCTCGTTCTCGTCGTCGCGGTCGGGGAAGTGGAAGAGGTTCGCCAGCCACGGGTGGTCGTCGACCCAGAACTTGCCGTCGTTCACGGCGACGAAGTCGCCGACGCTGTTGACGTTGGCGAGGACGTTGCGCGGCAGCAGGAAGAGCACGAGCCCGACCGCGATCGCGAGCAGGGAGAGGACGAACGCGATCCCGAGGACTCGTAAGCGCTTGATCCGCATCGCCGCCGCCGCCGATCAGTTCTGGACGCGCCCGATGTAGCGGCGATCGCGCGTGTCGATGCGGATCACGTCGCCCGGGTTGACGAACAGCGGAACCTGCACGGTGGCGCCGGTCTCGAGCTTCGCCGGCTTGGTCGTCCCGGTCGCGGTGTCGCCCTTGAAGCCCGGATCGGTCTCGTCGACGCGCAGCTCGACGTGGGCCGGCAGGGCGGTGCCGATCGGCGTGCCGTCGTGGAACTGCACGTCGATCTTCATCCCGTCCTTGAGGAAGTCGGCCGGATCCCCGATCAGCTCGCGCTGCAGCGTGAAATTCTCGTACGACTCGTTGTCCATGAAGTGGTAGCCGTCGGCGTCGTTGTAGAGCATCTGCATCTCACGGTTGTCGACAGTGGCGCGTTCGAGCTTCTCGCCGGCGCGAAAGGTGCGCTCGACCGTCGAGCCGGTCTTGACGTTCTTGAGCCGCGTCCGCACGAAGGCCGAACCCTTGCCGGGCTTCACGTGCAGGAACTCGATGACGGTCCAGAGTTGCCCGTCGATGACGATGGTGACGCCGTTGCGGAAGTCGTTGGACGAGATCATGTCCGATTCGCCTTCAGCAACGAGAGGCGGTTTTCCGTCCCCGCTCGCAAGCGCTCGAGGTTCTCGCGGTGGCGGACGATGATGAAGAGCGCCGAGACGAGGCCGTAGACGACGCCGGTCCAACCCAGCCCGAGCCAGAGGACCGCGCCCATCGCGACCGCCGCCAGCATCGAGCCGACCGAGGAGAATCCGGTCGCCGCGACCGCGGCCAGCCAGATCGCCGCGAAGGCGATCCCGGCAGGCCACCACAGCGCGAACAGGGCGCCGAAGTAGGTCGCGACGCCCTTGCCGCCGCGAAAGCCGAGGAACGGGGAGAAGCAGTGGCCGACGACCGCCGCCAGGGCGGCCAGCGCCGCCACGACCGGTCCGCCGAGCGCGGCGGCGGCCAGCGTCGGGGCGAACCCTTTGAGGGTATCGAGCGCGAGCACGGCGACCGCGCCCCGCCGGCCGAGGGTGCGCAACGCGTTGGCCGCGCCGATGTTCCCGCTCCCGGCGCTGCGGATGTCCGTGCCGTAGAACGCGCGCGAGACGAGCACGCCGAACGGGATCGCGCCGACCAGGTAGGCGACGACGACCGCGAGGGCGTCGAGCGCCAGCGTCACGACGTCTCCTCCCCTTCGCGGCGGCTGCGGAACTCGAGCGTCAGCGGGACGCCTTCGAAGTCGAACTCCGCCCGCAGCGTGTTCTCGATGAAGCGCCGGTAGCTCGGCGGGACGAGCTTCGGGTCGTTGACGTGAAAGACGAAGAGCGGCGGATGCGTCTGCGGTTGGGAGCAGTACAGGATCTTCAGCGCTTTGTCGGAGTGGATCGGCGGCGGATGCGCGAGCACGGCGTCGCGCACGACGACGTTGAGCTTCGCTGTGGGGATGTGCCGGTCGAGGTTCTCGGCGACGCGTTCGACGATCGGCATCAAGCTCTGCAAGCGGCGTTTGGTTTTGGCGGAGAGGAACGTGACCGGTGCGAACGAGGCGAACGGCATCTGCGCGTGGATCTCGCCGGCCAACTCGGGCTGGCTGTACTCGCCCAGCTCGCGCACGAGGTCGTACTTGTTGCCGACGATGATCAGCGCCTTGCGCTCTTCGAGCGCGATCCCGGCCAGGCGCCGGTCCTGGTTGGTCGGCCCCTTGAGCGCGTCGATCACCAGCAGCGCGACGTCGCAGCGGGCCAGCGCGCGCAGCGAGCGCAGCGAGGAGTAGTACTCGATCGAGCCGTGCTTGTTGGCGGTGCGCCGCACGCCGGCGGTGTCGATCAGCCGGAAGGTGCGGCCCTTCCATTTCAAGAGGGTGTCGATCGCGTCGCGGGTCGTGCCCGGCGCGTCGGAGACGATCGCGCGGTCCTCGTCGAGCAACGCGTTGAGCAGCGAGGACTTCCCGACGTTGGGCTGGCCGACGATGGCGAGCGCGAGCTCCGGCTCTTCGAGCCGGGTCGGATCGTCGGGCGGCAGTTTCTCGACGATCGCGTCGAGCAGATCGCCGGTCCCCTCGCCGTGGATCGCCGAGACCGCGTACGGTTCGCCGAAACCGAGGCCGCTGAACTCGGCGTGCACCGAGGCCAGCGCTTTGGGCGACTCGACCTTGTTCGCCACCAGCAGCACCGGCTTGCGCGTGCGCCGCAGGATCTCGGCGACGTCCTGGTCGACCGGGAGCAGCCCGTCGAGCGCGTCGACCAGGAACACGATGACGTCGGCGTCGCGGGCGGCCGAATCGGCTTGCGCGCGCGTGCCGAGCGCGATCTGGTCGCCCGGCTCGATCTCCGTCTCGATCCCGCCGGTATCGACCAGCGTGAACGTGCGTCCGCGCCAGTCCGCTAAGGCGTAGAGGCGGTCGCGCGTGACGCCGGGGCTGCCCTCGACGATCGCGAGCCGCTGCCCGATGAGACGATTGAAGAGGGCGCTCTTCCCCACGTTGGGGCGGCCGACGACCGCGACGGTCGCCGGGCGCACGCGCAGGGAGGGTGCGAGGGCTTCGGCCATGACCGCCCAAGCTTCCATCGATATGCTCCGTCGCCTCGCTCCGCGCCCGTTTTGGCTCACGATGCTGCCGACCGGTTGATCGCCGTGCCCCAGATCTACATTGAGACGCACGGGTGTCAGATGAACGAGGCCGACTCGCAGGAGGTGGCCCGGCGGGCCCTGGCGGCCGGCTTCACGCTCGCCGAACGGCCCGAAGACGCCGCGGTGCTGATCCTCAATACGTGCACCGTGCGCGACAACGCCGAGCAGCGCGCCTACGGCCGCATCGGGCACTGGAAGGCGGTCAAGAACGCCGATCCGTCGGTCAAGGTCGTCGTGACCGGCTGCCTGGCCGAGCAGGACCGCGACCGGATGCGCCGGATCGCCCCGCACGTCGACGGGATCTTCGGGACGCGCGAGCTGACCGCGCTGGGCGATGCGCTCGCCGGCTGGCGGGCCGACTACCCCGACGACGACCTGAGCGTCGACCGCGAGGTCGAGACGCTGATCGGCGGCGCCGGCGTCGGGATCCCGGGGCCGTACGACGGCCTGCGCGGGTACGTCAACGTCCAGCGCGGCTGTTCGTACTACTGCACGTTCTGCATCGTCCCGCACGTGCGCGGCCGCTTCGACCATCGTCCGCTGGGCGAGATCTTGGCCGACGTGCGGGCCAAGGTCGCCGGCGGCGCGCGCGAGATCACGCTCGTCGGCCAGACGGTCAACGCCTACCGCGAGCCGGCGACCGGCACCGACTTCGCCGATCTGCTCGAGGCGGTCTGCGCGCTCGACGGCGTCGAGCGCGTGACGTTCGTCTCCTCGCACCCCAAGGACATGACCGAGAAGCTGGGCCGGGTCTGCGCCGGTTTGCGGAAGATGAACCCGCGCTTTCATCTCGCGCTGCAGTCCGGCTCGAACCCGATGCTGCGCCGAATGAACCGCAAGTACACGATCGAAGAGTTCCTCGACCGGGTCGGCGCCTTCAAAGCGCAGAACCCGGCCTGGGCGATCACGACGGACCTGATCGTCGGCTTCCCCGGTGAGACGGAGGCCGACTTCCAGCGCACGCTCGACGTCTGCGCGACCGGTGTGTTTGCCCAGGCCTACATGTTCGTCTACTCGCCGCGGCGCGGGACGCCGGCGGCCGTCTGGCACGCGAAGGATCCGGTCCCGCGAGACGTCGCGCAGGAGCGCTTCAAGCGCCTCGTCGCGGTGCAGGACGCGGAGGTGCGCGCCTATCACGAACGCAAGGTCGGGACGACCGTGCGCGCGCTGATCCACGGCGTTTCGCGCAAAGACGCGACCAAGCTCAGCGCGAAGACGATCGACAACGTGACCGTCAACCTGCCGATGGTTGAGCGCACGCCCAACCCCGCGCTGCCCTGGGTCGACGTGCGGGTCGAGAGCGCCTCGGTGTGGGGCGTGCGCGGGACCTGCATCGGCCGCGCGGCCGCGTTCGAAGGCGCTGCGCACCCGGTCGCACCGCCGCTCGTCGATCTCGTCACGCTCGGCGCGTAGGGGTGGGATGACGACCACGACCTGGTCGCCGATGCTCGAGCAGTACTTCGGGATGAAGGCGCGTTATCCCGAGGCGATCCTGCTCTCGCGCGTCGGCGACTTCTACGAGGCCTACGGCGAGGACGCCGAGACGATCGCCCGCGCGCTCGCCATCGCTTTGACCTCGAAGGAGGCCGGCAGCGGGCGGCGGATCGCGATGGCCGGCGTGCCGCACCACGCGCTCGACGGCTATCTCGCCAAGCTCGTCGCGCAGCGCCGCGTCGTCGCGCTGGCCGAGCAGCTCGAGGCGCCGATCCCCAACAAGCTGGTGCGGCGCGACGTGGTCCGGGTCGTCACGCCGGGGACGCTGCTCGAGGAACACATCCTCGACCGGGCGACGCACAACTATCTGGCCGCCCTGACCGCCGCCGACGACGTGATCGCGCTGGCCCACGCCGACATCTCGACCGGGCACGTCGCCGCGACGGCGTTCGAGGGCGAGTCGGCGCTCGAGGACGCGCTGGCCGAGGTGGCGCGACTCGATCCGGCCGAGCTGGTCGCCGACGTCGCGCCGAACGTGCGCGCCGCGCTCGACGGCGCGCTCGACACCGGTCGCACCCGCGTCGCGGCGCCGGTGCTGGCGGTGGTCGACCAGCGGCCGCGCGACCCGATCGAAGGCTTCTCGCTCGACGCCTCGCTCGCGATGCACCGCGCGCTCGAAGCGCTGGGCGCATTCGTGCGCCGGGTCAGCGTCCAGCAAGCCGGGACCAGCGGGCTGCGCGAGGCGAGCTTCTATCGGCAAGCGACCTTCCTCGCGCTCGATCCGAACACGCGCAAGCACCTCGAGCTGACCAAGGCGCTCGGCGCGAACCCGCGCGCGACGCTGTTCGCGACGATCGACCGCACCCGCACCGCGATGGGCGCGCGCCTGCTCGGCCGTTGGTTGCTCGCGCCGCTCGTCTCGAGCGAGGCGATCGCCGCGCGCGCCGACTGCGTCGAGGCACTGCTCGCCGACGCCAGCCGCCGCCTCGCCCTCGGGGACGTCCTGCACGGCTGCTTCGATCTGGAACGGATCGCGCAGAAGATCCGCTTCCGCCGCGCGCTCCCGCGCGACCTGGGCTCGCTGCGCCGCACCCTCGCGCTGCTCGACCCGATCGGCGACGCGCTGCGCGAGGCGACGCTGCCCGCCGGTCTGCACGCGCTGGCCGCCCGCATCGGCGACTTCACGCTGCTGCGCGAGGATCTGGCGGCGAGCTTGGTCGACGAACCGCCAGCGACGCTGGCCGCCGGCGGCGTGATCCGCGCCGAGCGCGACGCCGAGCTGGCCGAGTGCCTCGCGCTGCGGGGCGACGCGCGCTCGCGGATCGCGGCGCTCGAAGAGCGCGAGCGCCTGCGCAGCGGGATCAAGGTGCTCAAGGTCAAGTACGCCTCGGCCTTCGGCTACGCGATCGAGGTACCGAAGGCGCAGACCGGCAACGTCCCCGCCGACTACACGCGCAAACAGACGCTGGCCAACGGCGAGCGCTACGTCACCCCCGAGCTGCGCGAGCTCGACGTCGCGATCGCCTCGGCCGAGTCACGTCAACTGCGGCTCGAGCAGACGCTCTACGAACAACTCGTCGAGCGGCTCGCCGAGCGGGTCGAAGACCTGCTGGCGACGGCCGACGCGTTGGCCGAGCTCGACGCCTACTGCTCGCTCGCGCAGGTGGCCGGCGAGCGCGGGTACGTGCGGCCGACGTTCGCCGAGGAGGGCGTCCTCGCGTTCACCGACGGCCGCCATCCGGTCATGGAGGCGCTGCTCGGCTCCTCGTTCGTCCCCAACGACCTGCACGTCGGGGTCGAGCAGTCGCGCTTCATCCTGCTGACCGGCCCGAACATGGGCGGCAAGTCGACGTACCTGCGCCAGACCGCCCTGCTCGTCGTGCTCGCGCAGATCGGCTCGTTCGTCCCCGCGCGCGCGGCGCGGCTGGGCGTCGTCGACCGCATCTTCACCCGGATCGGCGCCGGCGACGACCTGGCCTCGGGGCAGTCGACGTTCTACGTCGAGATGGCCGAGGCGGCGACGATCCTGCGCCGCGCGACCGATCGCAGCCTGCTCTTGATCGACGAGATCGGCCGCGGCACCGGGACCGTCGACGGCCTGGCGATCGCGCAGGCGATCTGCGAGTACTTGCTCGAGCGCGAAACGCATGCGCCTATGGCGCTCTTCGCCACCCACTTTCACGAATTGGTCGCGCTGGCCGACCGCTGGCCGCTAGTTGCGAACTTCCACATCACCGCGGTCGAGAGCACGAAGGGCGGGGCGCCGGTCTTCTCGCACCGCGTCCTGCCGGGCTCGTCCTCGCGCTCGTTCGGGATTGAAGTGGCGCGGATGGCCGGGCTGCCGCCGGCCGTCGTCGCCCGGGCGCGCGAGATCGCGAGCGTGCTCGAAGGCCGTCCGACGCTCGAAGTCTCCGCCCCGCTGAAGGGCCGGCTCGCCAAGCCGGCCGTGACCGAGCAGCCGCTCCTCTTCGATATGCACTGAGTGGAAAAGATGACGAGCGCAGGCGAAATCCGACGGCTCGATCCCGAGACGATCGGGCAGATCGCCGCCGGCGAGGTGGTCGAGCGGCCGCTCTCGGTGGTGAAAGAGCTGGTCGAGAACGCGCTCGACGCCGGCGCGACGCGCATCGCCGTGCGCGTGCGCGGCGGCGGGCTGACGGAGATCGAGGTCGCCGATGACGGCGCCGGCATCGCGCCGGATGAGTTGGCGCTCGCGCTGACCCGCCACGCGACCTCGAAGCTGGACGATGCGAGCGGGCTGGGGCGCATCGGCACGCTGGGCTTTCGCGGCGAAGGGCTCGCCTCGATCGCCGCGGTCGCGCGGATGACGATCGTCTCGCGCACGGCGCAGGCCGAGATCGCGCACGCCGTCGAGGCGCACGCCGAGGCGATCGGTGAGCCGCAGCCGCTGGCCGGACCGCCCGGGACGCGGGTCGTCGTGCGCGACCTCTTCGCCAACGTCCCGGTGCGGCGCGAGTACCTGCGCACGCCCGGCGCCGAGTCGGCGCGCATCGCGGCGTGGTTGGGGACGCTGGCGCTCGCGTACCCGCAGGTCGGCTTCACGCTGGAGCACGACGGCAAGACGGTCTTCGCCTTCGCGCCGGGCGCCGATCCGGCGCCGCGCTTGCGTCACGTCTTCGGCGCGGCGGCCGCGTCGATGGTCGCCGTTGCGGCCGACGACCCACGCGTCGGCGTGCGCGGCTGGGTCAGTTCGCCCGGCGACGACCGGCCCGATCGGCGCAATCAGATCTTGTTCGTCAACGGGCGGCTGCTGCGCAGCACGTTGGTGAGCGGCGCGTGGGTGGCCGCCTACCGGACCTTCGCGATGGTCGGCCGGCATCCGTACGGCGTGCTGGAGCTGACGATCCCGTCCGACGAGGTCGATCCGAACGTCCACCCGACCAAGAGCGACGTCCGGCTGCGCCACGGCGAACGCGTCGTCGGCGCGGTCAAGGACGCCATCGGCGGTGCTCTGCGACGGGGCGCCGCGGCGCGGCTCGAACGGGCGATCTCGCTCGCGCCGCCGCTCGCCGCGGCGAGTGCCTCGTCCGCGACAGCGATCGATTGGACCGAGGAGTTCGTCGCCGGCGAGCCGGCGGCGCGCGCCGGCGAGACCGCGGTGCTGCGCGTGCTGGCGCAGATCGATCGCACCTTCATCCTGGCGACCGACGGCGAGGCGGTCGTCCTGATCGACCAGCACGCCGCGCACGAGCGGATCGTCTTCGAGCAACTCGCGGCGAACGCGACGGCCCGCGTCGCCGCTGAGCCGCTGCTGATTCCATACTCATTCGAAGTCCGGCCCGAGGAAGCCGAACGGCTCGATGCGACGCTCGACGCGCTCGCCGCCGGCGGCCTGCACGTCGAACCGTTCGGTGAACGCGCGTACCGCGTGACGGCGACGCCGGCGCGGCTCGTCCACGCCGGCCGCAGCCGCCCCTTCGACGTCGCCGACTTCATCGAGTGCCTCGCCGACGACGCGCGCGGCCTCGACGCCGAGCGGCGCGTGTGGGCGTCGCTCGCGTGTCACTCGGTCGTGCGCGCGAACGAGCGGCTCGAGTTCCCCGAGATGACCGCGTTGGTCGAACGGCTACAGCGCTGCGAGAACCCGATGCACTGCCCGCACGGCCGCCCGACGATCGTCCGGCTCGAACCCGACCGAATCGCGCGCCTCTTCAAGCGCGTCTGACGCGGGACGGCAACCTCTCGGCCACGAACTGGACACGAGGAGGTGCGATGCTGCCGTGAGTGACATGCACGACGCCACGACGGTCTTGGAACCGACGCCGCGACCCATCACCGCCGCCGAGTTCGAGCAGATGGTCGCCGCCGAAATCTACGGCCCCGACGATCACCTCGAGTTGCTCGACGGCCAGTTGATCGCGATGCCGCAACAGGGCGAGCCGCACGCCTGGAGTGTCGAGCGCCTCAGCGAACTGCTGGTCCTCGCCTTTGTGGGTCGCGCTCGGGTTCGTCCGCAGCTTCCACTACGGCTCGACCGGCTATCGATGCCGCAGCCGGACATCCTCATCAGCCCGGTCGGCCACCGCGGCCACCCGCGTGCCGAGGAAGTGCTGCTGGCGATCGAGGTTTCGGAGTCCTCGCTGCGCTACGACCGCGGCCAGAAGTTGCGCGCGTTCGCGCGCAACGGCGTCCCAGAGTATTGGATCGTCGACTTGCTCGCGCGGCGCGTCCAGGTGTCGACCGACCCACGCGGCGAGGCCTACGCGACGACGCGGCTCGTCGGACCCGGCGAGACGATCGTGCCGCGGGCATTCCCCGACGCCGCGTTCGCCGTCGACGCTTTCCTGCCCGAGTAGCGCGCCTCAGCCGGTGGTCGGTCGGCCGAGGTCGCCGACGATCTGGGTCGCGGCCTCCACGGCGCGCGCGAGTGTCGAACGGAGCTTGCCATCCTCGAGCACCAGCAGCGCGCCGATCGTGCAGCCGGCCGGCGTCGTGACGTCGTCGCGCAGCGCGGCCGGGTGGCGGCCGGTGCGCTGCACCATGCGGGCCGCGCCGAGCATCGTCTGCGTCGCGAGCGTCAGCGCGACCTCGCGCTGCAAGCCGACTTGCACGCCGGCGTCGGCCAGTGCTTCGACGATCAGATACATGTAGGCCGGTCCACTCCCCGAGAGCGCCGTCACCGCGTCGAGCATCGACTCGCGCAGCTCGAGCGTCGTCCCGACGTGATCGAAGACGGCGTGGGCCGCGGCGACGGCGGCGTCGTTGGCGTGTTCGCCGCGGGCCAGCACCGTCATCGCCTCGCCGACCAGCGCCGGCGTGTTCGTCATCGCGCGCACGACGGGGACGGCGCCGAGCAATTCGTGCAGCCGGTTCGTCGTGACGCCGGCGACGATCGAGACGACGACCGTCGGAGCGGCGAGCCCCGCCTCGCGCAGCGCGCGCGTCACCGTCTCGATCTGGTATGGCTTCACGCACAGGAGCAGGGTCGACGTCTGCGCGAGCGCGGGCGGGGGCGCGGTCGTGCAGCCGACGCCGTACTCGCGCGCGATCCGCGCGCACGTCTCCTCCGAAGCGGCGGTCGCCCAGCAGTCGGCGGGCGGGACGCCGTGCTCGAGCAAGCCGCGCAGGAGCGCGCCGCCCATGACGCCGGCGCCGACCACGCCGTAGCGCCGGGTAGCGTTCGAGGTTGCCATGCGGCGTCGTTCGCGCAGGTCGGCGCGGCGCCCCTCGCCAAGCGCGCGGCGTGCGCGCGGCCGTCCTGATCGTGACCGGACCGACCGCGTCGGGCAAATCGGCGCTCGCGCTCGCGCTCGCCGAGCGCTTCGACGCCGAGATCGTCGGCGCCGACTCCCGTCAGATCTACCGTGGGATGCCGATCGGTACGGCCGCGCCGAGTCCGGCCGAGCGCGCGCGCGTCCCGCACCATCTGGTCGACTTCCTCGACCCGCAGGAGCGCTATTCGGCGGCACGCTTCGTCGAGGACGCGCTGTGGGCGCTCGACGAGATCGCGGCGCGCGGCCGGCGCGCGATCGTCGCCGGCGGGACCGGCTTCTACGTGCGCGCGCTGACCGGCGACATCGCGCTCTCACCGGCCCTCGATCCGGCGCTGCGCGAGCGGCTGGCGCACGAGGCGCGCATCCATCCGCCGGCGGCGCTGGCCGACTGGCTGGCGGCGCTCGCTCCCGCGCGCGCGGCCGCGATCGCGCCGAACGACCCCTATCGCGTCGCGCGCGCGCTCGAGATCGCGCTGGCCGAGCGAGCGGGTAATGGGCGCGGCGACGCCGCCGCCACCGGCCTGCGCGCGCGCGGCATCCCCTACCGCAAACTGTATCTCGACGCCGCGCCCGAGGTGCTCGAGCAGCGGATCGCGGCGCGCGTCGACGCGATGCTCGACGCCGGTCTACTCGAAGAGGCCGAACGGATCGGCGGGCACGCCGTCGCGGCCGACGCGGTCGGCTATCGTGAGGCGCTGGCGTATCTCGCCGGCTGGTCGACCCAGGCGGAGCTACGTACGCAGCTCGCGCGCAACACCCGGCGTTACGCGAAACGGCAGGCGACATGGTTCCGCACCGAGCCCGATCTGGAACGGATCGTCGCCGGCGACGCGCTCGCCGAGGCGAGCCGCATCGCCGCGGCGCTCCCCGGCTGGCGGTAGCCGATTGGGCGGCCGGCAACCGAACCACGCCTGGCGCCGGTTGTGGGCCCCGTCATGGCCACCACCCGCGCGCTACCGTTGCAAGATGCCTACCTGGCCGAGGTCAAACGGCAAGCGGTCCCCGTGACGATCTACCTGATGAACGGCTTCCAACTGCGCGGCGTCGTGAAGGGCTTCGACCCGTTCACGATCGTGCTCGAGTACGAGAAGAAGGCGCACCTGATCTACAAGCACGCGGTCTCGACGATCTCGCCGATGGGCCCGATCACGGCGCCCCTCATCCCCGAGGAACGCGAGGTCGAAGTCTCGTGAACGCGACCGGCATCCCGATCGTCAAGACGAACGGGACGCGCAACGCGTTCGTGCTGGTCGACGAGCGGACGTCCGCGATCGACGATCCGGCGGCGTTCGCGCGTGCGGTCTGCGATCCGGCCCGCGGGCTGGCCGCCGACGGCGTGCTGCTCGTCGGAGCCTCGGCGAGTGCGGACGTGCGGATGCGGATCATCAACGCCGACGGCAGCGAGGCCGAGATGTGCGGCAACGGGATGCGCTGCGTCGGACGCTACCTCGACGAACGCTTCGGGATCGCCGAGGCGACGGTCGAGACGCTGGCCGGGCCGGTGCGCACCCGGATCGTCGACCGCGCGCCGTATCAGGTCGCCGTCGAGATGGGCGCGCCGCGAATCGGCGTGGCGCACGACGTCGCCGGCTTCCGCGCGATCCCGGTCGACCTGGGGAACCCGCACGTCGTGATCCGCGTCGACGACGTCGATGCGCTCGACCTCGCGACGCTCGGCCCGCGCATCGAGCGCGATCCGCGCTACCCGCAGGGGACCAACGTCCATTTCGTCATGCGCGCGGGCGACGGCTGGCGCGTGCGCCACTGGGAGCGCGGCGCGGGTGCGACGCAGGCCTGCGGGACGGGCGCGGTCGCCGTCGCGGCAGTCCTGATCGCCGACGGCGAAGCGACCTCGCCGGTCGCGTTGCAGCTCCCCGGCGGCGTCGTCGAAGTGCTGTGGACCCCAGGCGGCCCCGCGACCCTGATCGGCGACGCCGTGGTGGAGTTCGAGCGAGTCCTGACGTGATCGGCCTGGCGTACACGGACGCACGCGGGCGCATCTTCTACGACCCGACGTGCGCGCCGCTCGCCGACGGTGGCCTCGAGCGCGCTCCGACCCGCGACGAGCTGATCCCCGCCCCGCCCGGTACCGTTCCGACGATGCTGCCGGGTCGCGCGCCGCTGCTCGCCGGCGGTCGCGCGGCGGAGCGCCGGACGGCGTTGGGCGCCCTCTTGCCGGCCGGCTACACGCGCCTACTGCTCCCCGCCTACCGGCGCCGCGCCGATGCGCCGGCGTTGCCGCTCTTCGGCTATACCTTCGCCTGCGTCGTCGACGACGAGCTGCACGTCGCCGCGATGCGCACGGACGCAAGCGAGGACTGGGCGCCGCGCACCTACGCCGCGGGCGAGCTCGAGGCGTTGCTCGCGCGCCGCCAGGCCGAGGATCCGCGCAATCGCACGTTGGCGCAGCTCGCGCTCTGTTCGCGCGAGTACGGCTGCTTCACGGCGCAGAACGTCTTCCTCGAACGCGGAGAGGCCGCCCTGCCGGTCTCGCCGCGCTGCAACGCGGCCTGCGTCGGCTGCATCTCTGAGCTGACGCCCGACGCCGGGTTGCCCTCGCCGCAGACGCGGGTCGACTTCGAGCCCGAGGTCGACGACCTCGCCCGGATCGCGATCCGTCACCTCGAGCGCGTCCCGGACGGGATCGTCTCGTTCGGTCAAGGCTGCGAGGGCGAGCCGCTGTTGCGGGTGACGACGATCGAGCGCACGATCGAACGGATCCGTGCCGCGCGCCCGAACGGGACGATCAACCTCAACACGAACGGTTCGCTGCCCAAGAGCCTGGGCCGCCTGATCGACGCCGGTTTGCAGGCCGTACGGATCAGCGTGAACTCGTTCCGCCCCGAGGTCTACGCCGCGTACTACCGTCCGACCGGCTACGATCTCGACGACGTGATGACCTCGATCGCGCTCGCCGTCGACGCCGGACTGTGGGTCTCGCTGAACTACCTCACCCACCCCGGCGTGACCGACGAGCGGGCCGAGGTCGAAGCGTTCGAGACATTCCTAGGCGCGCACCCGGTCGCGATGGTGCAAACCCGTACGCTCAACATCGATCCCGAGCGCTACTTCGCCGCCGTCGGCCGCCCGACCGAGCCGCTCGGGATGCGCGTCGCG
>JBEKLD010000055.1:0-16522 GCA_050010375.1 Vulcanimicrobiaceae bacterium | reverse complement strand
ACGCCCGCGGCGCCGGGAAGTGTCGTCAGGAGCCGCGGCGGGACCCCGGTCAGGTACGGCGCCGGATCGATCGCGCGCCCCAGATACATCACCTGGTAGTGCAGGTGCGGGCCGGTCGACTCGCCGGTCGACCCGGTGTAGGCGATCGGCTCGCCCTTGGTGACGCGTTGCCCGGCCGCCACGATCGTGCGCGAGAGGTGACCGTACCACGTCTGGTAGCCGTTGCCGTGGTCGATGACGACCTTGATCCCGAAGCCGCCCGACCAACCGGCGCTCACGACGGTGCCCGCCGCGGTCGAGCGCACCAGCGTCCCGTAGTCGACCGCTAGGTCGATCCCTTGGTGGAACTCGGGCCACGGCCGGGTGCGCCAACCGAAGCCGGCCGCGACGCTCGCGGCGCCGACCGGATTGATCGACGGGATCGCGGCGATCAGCCGGTCGCGGGTGAGCGAGGCCAGCCGGCGCAGGTTGAGGACGCGCAGCGCCAACCGCTGGAGTGCCTCAGCGTCGCGCCGCGTCGCCTCACTCTGCCGGGCCAGGATCTGCAACCGCGCTTGGACGCCGGCGAAGTCGCCGCCGGCGTGATGCGCCGGCGCCATCGCATGCGGCCCGCGCGCGCCGCGGTCGGCGCCGATGAGCCGTTTGATCTCGGCGTTCTCGCGCTGCATGGTGCGCAATTGGGTCGCCAGCGCATCGGCCTGCCGGTCGATCCCGCGCAGCTCGCTCTGCTGCGCGGCGGTGAGCGCCTGCAACGCGCGCACGTCGGTCTGGGCGCTGTGGAGTTGGAAGGTGTGGACGCCGACGGCGGCCAGCAGGATCAGCACCAGGACAGCGCCGAGCACCGCGAGATGGCGGCGGGTGAAGGCCAGCCGATAGACCGAGTAGCCCGTCGGCGGGATGATCTTGATCAAGAAGGTTCGGCGCGACTCGTTCACGTCGCGGCCGACCGGGCTCTGGTGATCGCGGCCAGTTCCTCTTCCGAGGGATCCTGCGCCGGCCGGAAACCCGCCACCGCCTTGCCGTAGGTGCGCGTCTCCTCACGCGACCAGATGCTGCTCAGCACGACGCCGTCGCCGTCGCGGTTGAGCAAGGCCAGCGCGTACGAGAGATCGGAGCCGACGTCGCTGAAGGCGTTGTAGCGCACGAAGCCCAGTCGCGGGATCTCACTGCGCGCGACGCGCTCGAGCACGTCGAGCCGCTGCAGTTCGGCGGCGCGTGCAGCCGCCAGCGTGGCGGCGTCGCGTTCGAGCGTCGCCAGACGTTCGGTGGCGCGCGTCGCAGCGCCGCCACCGAGCAACGCGTCGTGGGTGTCGAGCGTCTTCGCGAGCTTGCGCAAGCGCGGCCCGAGGACGAGCAGGTGATACCCGCCCGTCACAACGAGCGCGCTGCCCAGACCCGCGAGTACAGCCGTGATCACATTCTGCATCAAATCGAAAAAGAAAAGGCCAGGACGAGGGCCAGGTGGTTCGCGGCACACGGGAAGGTCCGCTTACCGTTGCTCCCTTCCGGGCCTGGCGGGGTTCACGGGTTGCCGTTGCGCGAGGCCCAACCCTCGTCGAGGCTCCGCTCATGATACCGGTCTACGAAGCGTTCGGGAACCCCTGCGGGCTCCGGGCCGACTCCCGCGACCGGCGAACGACCTTAGGTCGGCTTCCTCGAGAGCTAAGGCGAGCGCTGAGCGCTCGCCTGGCCTCCAGCCCTTCAATTCCGTTGTCGGAGCCTCCGATAACCAAGCCAATGAGAGATCGCACGTTCGCCGATTTCATGGTCGGGACGCTCGCTTGCATCTCCGTCTTGGGCGTCTATGCGGCGCTCAAGGAGACGGAGCTCTACCGCGAGGAGGCACGTCGCCGGGCCGCGCTGCGCTGGGCTCTGCCACGCCGGCGCCGCCGGCGCCGTTCGCCGGAGGACGATTGCCGCCACTGCTCCGGCAGCGGGAGCTGCTCGGGCTGCGCCCCGACGGCCTGTCAGGTCTGCCGCGGCAGCGGCTTGCAGCCCCACGATGAGGTGCTGACGCAGCGCCTCGCCTCGCTCTGGGACGGCGCCCGCTAAGTCGAATTCGGCGTGGCCCCCGCGGGGCCGCCGAGCGGTAGGCACGAACCTCGCTGGACATGCCCTCGCTCCTCGTTTTGCCGCCGTCCCCGCCGGTCGACGCGGTGATGCTCGAAAGCCGCGCCGCGGCCTTCACCAAACGCTCGATCAAGAACGAGGCCAAGTTGTCGGCGATCGACTTGGCGATCCGCTGCATCGACCTGACGACGCTCGAAGGTCGCGACTCGCCCGGCCGGGTGCGCTCGCTGTGCGCCAAAGCTGCGTTTCCGGCGCCGGGCGCGCCGCGCGTCGCCGCCGTCTGCGTCTACCCGAATCTGGTCGCGGTGGCCAAGGACGCGCTGCGCGGGACCGGCGTGCTGGTCGCTTCGGTTGCGACCGCGTTCCCAAGCGGCCTCTCCTCGCTCGACGTCAGGCTGCGCGACACCGCCGCCGCGCTCGACGCCGGCGCCGACGAGATCGACATGGTGATCGATCGCGGCGCGTTCCTGGCCGGCGACGAGGCGCGCGTGTTCGAAGATGTCGCCGCGGTCAAGCAGCTCTGCGGCCCCGTCCATCTCAAGGCGATCCTCGAGACCGGTGAGCTCGGCTCGTACGACGCGATCCGGCGCGCCTCCGATCTGGCGCTGGAAGCCGGCGCCGACGTGATCAAGACCTCGACCGGAAAGATCGGGACGTCGGCGACGCTCCCGGCCGCGTTGGTCATGGCCGAGGCGCTGCGCGACTTCGCCCGGCGCACCGGCGCGCGCCGCGGTCTCAAGGTCGCCGGCGGTGTGCGCACGACCAAGAACGCGATCGCCTATCTCGTCCTGATCGACGAGACCCTCGGCGCACTCTGGCTGGCGCCCGAGCTGTTCCGCATCGGCGCCTCGGCGCTGCTCGACGATCTCTTGCTGCAACGCGAAAAGCTTGCGACCGGGCGCTACGGCTCGCTGGACTACATCGCCAAGGACTGACCTCCTTCGCTCGCGGGGGGGGCCGCCGGTCGCGGGCGAACCCTAACGCTGACATGGCCCTCGCGTACGCTCCCTCGCCCGAAACGACCCCGGTCCACATCCGGGAGCGCTACGACCACTTCATCGGCGGCCGCTGGGTCCCGTCGTCGACCGGGGCGACGTTCGCCACGATCAACCCGGCCACCGAGCACGCGTTGGCCCAGGTCGCGCAGGGCTCCGCCGAGGATATCGACCGCGCCGTCGCCGCCGCGCGCGAGGCGTACGAGCGCTACTGGTTGCCGATGCGACCGGCCGACCGCGCCAAATACGCCTATCGCATCGCGCGCGCGCTGACCGAGCGTTCGCGCGAGCTGGCCGTGCTCGAGTCGATGGACGGCGGTAAGCCGATCAAGGAATCGCGCGACTTCGACGTGCCGCAAGCCGCCGCGCACTTCTTCTACTACGCCGGCTGGGCCGACAAGCTGCGCTACGCGATACCAGGCAATCCCGGTCCGACGCCGCTGGGGGTCGTCGGCGCGGTGATCCCGTGGAACTTCCCGCTGCTGATGGCGGCCTGGAAGATCGCGCCGGCGCTGGCGAGCGGCAACACGATCGTCCTCAAACCAGCCGAGACGACGCCGCTGACGGCGTTGCTGCTGGCCGAGATCTGCCAGGAGGCCGACGTGCCGCCGGGTGTGGTCAACATCGTGACCGGCGACGGCGTCGCCGGGGCCGCTCTCGTCGCCCATCCCGGCGTCGCCAAGATCGCCTTCACCGGCTCGACCGAGGTCGGCAAGATCATCCAGCGGACGATCGCCGGGACCGGCAAGCGCGTCACGCTCGAGCTCGGCGGAAAGGCCGCCAACATCGTCTTCGCCGACGCGCCGCTCGACCAAGCCGTCGAAGGCGTCGTCAGCGGCATCTACTTCAATCAAGGCCACGTCTGCTGCGCCGGCTCGCGGCTGTTGGTCCAGGAATCGATTCACGACGAGATGGTCGAACGGCTGCAGGCGCGCATCGAGACGTTGCGGTTGGGCGACCCGCTCGACAAGAACACCGACATCGGCGCGATCAACTCGGCCGCTCAACACGCCAAGATCGCCGAGTTGGTCCAGAGCGGGATCGACGAGGGCGCGACCTTCTACCAGCAGAGCTGCCCGCTGCCCGAGCGCGGCTGGTTCCATCGCGCCTCGTTCTTCACCGGCGTCTCGCCGGCGCACCGCATCGCGCGCGAGGAGATCTTCGGACCGGTCCTCTCCATCCTGACCTTCCGCACCGCCGACGAAGCGATCGAGAAGGCGAACAACACCCCCTACGGTCTCTCGGCCGGCGTGTGGACCGACAAGGGCGCGAAGTCGATGTACGTCGCGCAGCGTCTGCAAGCGGGCGTCGTCTGGTGCTCGACGTTCAATCAGTTCGATCCGAGCTCACCGTTCGGCGGCTACCGCGAGTCGGGCTTCGGCCGTGAAGGCGGCGTCGAAGGACTGCGACCGTACCTGGCAGGGTGACCGCCGGATGACCTGGTGGCGGCGACTGGTTGAGGTCTGGGGAGCGCGGCGCGAACGCGAGGACCGCTCGCTGTTCGACTGGAGCCCCGATCCGGTGCTCGCGCTCTCGTGCCAGGGCATCATCGCGCGGGCCAACGCCGCCGCCTGCCGCAGCCGCGCGTGCGACGAGGCACAGTTGGTCGGCCGCCCGCTGAGCGATTTGATCGCCCCGGCCGACGTGTACGGCGCGCAGGAGGCGTTGTACCGCGCCGCCGACGGCCAGGCCACGAGCCTCGAGTTGCACGCGCGGGGCGTCGACGGCGCGACCTATCCGATCCTGGCGACGCTGATCCCGATCGTGCTGCGCGGGCGCGTCGGCGGCGTCCACCTGATCGCGCGCGACCTGAGCGCGATCCGGCGTGCCGAACGCGCCGTCGCGACCAACAGTGACCGCCTGCGCGAGCTGTACGTCGTCGCGGCGGCGGCGAACGCGACGGCCGAGAACCAGATCGCGGCGACGATCGACGCCGGCTGCCGGCTCCTCGGCCTGGACTCCGGTGCACTCTACGACGCCGAAGCCGATCAGTGCGTCGCGACGGTCGGAACGTCGGTCCCGCGCAGTTTCGGCCGGCTCGCCCTCGCCACCGACGGCGCGCTCGCGCTCGAGGATCTGCGCGAGCTGCCCGAACTCGGCGACGAGCCCGACGGCCTGACACCGGGAGCCTACATCGGCACCGCGATCGACGTCGGCGGCGCCCGCTACGGCTCGCTGTGCTTCGTCTCCGCAGCGGCGCGGGCCGAGCCGTTCACCGAGAGCGACCGCGACCTCGTCCAGTTGATGGGTGCGCTCGTCGGTTCGGCGATCGAGCGCACGCACTCGCGCGCGCGCCTCAAGCACTTGGCGTACAACGATCCGCTCACCGCTCTGCCGAACCGGACCTGGTTCGCCGAGCGCCTGCGTGACGAGCTGGCGCTGGCGCAGGCGGCCGAGACGCGCGTCGCCGTGATGTTCCTCGACCTGGACCGCTTCAAAGACATCAACGACACGCACGGGCACGCGCTGGGCGACCGGCTGCTGCGCCAGATCGGCGATCGTTTGACCACCGTCGTCGGCAACGAAGGGCTGGTCGCGCGGATGGGCGGCGATGAGTTCATCGTCCTGATCGGCCACGACCCGACGACCGCGCGGCTCGACCGTTTGGCGCAGCGCATCGTCGCCGCGATCGATCAGGTGATCTTCATCGACGGCTTCGAGCAATACGTGACGACCTCGATCGGCGTCGCGGTCTACCCGACCGACGGTGACGATGCCGACACCTTGATCAAGCATGCCGACGTCGCGATGTACCGTGCCAAGGAACGCGGCCGCAACACGCACCAGTTCTTCACGGCCTCGCTCGGCGCGAACTTGCGCACCCGCCTCTCGCAGGAGAAGTCGCTGCGCCGCGCGCTCGAACGGCACGAGTTCGTCATCCACTACCAGCCGCAAGTCGATCTGCCCAGCGGACGGGTCGTCTCGGTCGAAGCGCTGGTCCGCTGGCAGCATCCGCAGCTGGGCCTGGTCCTGCCCCACGAGTTCATCCCCAGCGCCGAGATGAGCGGCCTGATCGTGAGCTTGGGCGACTGGGTGCTCGAGACGGCCTGTCGGCAGGTGCGCGCGTGGGAGGCGGCCGCCCCCGATCTGCGGCTCGCCGTCAACCTCTCGGCGCGACAGTTCCACCACAGCGCGCTGCCCGCGAAGATCGGCCAAATCCTCGAGCGGACCGGGCTGCGCGCCGACCGGCTCGAGATCGAGATCACCGAATCGGTCGCGATGAGCGACGCGGCGCTCACCGTCCAGATCCTCGAAGAGCTGGGTCGCGCCGGGGTGCGCATCGCAGTCGACGACTTCGGCACCGGGTACTCGTCGCTGGGGTACCTGCGCCGCTTCTCGCTCGACTCGCTCAAGATCGACCAGTCGTTCGTGCGCGATGTGCTCAGCGAGCCGGACGATGCGACGATCGTCCGGACGGTCATCGCGATGGCACACAGCCTGGGACTCGAGGTCTGCGCCGAGGGTGTCGAGTCCGAGGAGCAGGTCGCGTTCCTGCGCCGCGAGCGCTGCGACCGGATCCAGGGGTACTACGTGGCACGGCCGCTGGACGCAGCCGCGATGGAGCAGTACCTCGGCCTACGCGGGATTCGGCGCGCCGTCGGGTAAGACGTCGGCGTGGACACGCTCGCTCCCGCGCGCATCGACCGGGAGGCTCTGGCGTCCCGCTATCGGACGAACCGCCGCCGAACGGCCGAACTGTTCGCGACGATCGCGCCGAGCGCGTACGCCCTGGCGCCGATCCCGCTGCGCCATCCCTTCGTCTTCTACGCCGGCCACATCCCGGCGTTCTCCTACTACACGCTGGTCCGCGACGCGCTGCGGCGCGGCTCGCTGGACCCCGCCCTCGAGCGGCTCTTCGACCGCGGTATCGATCCGCGCGACGTCGACGGCGCCGCGTCGCACCGGCGCGCGGCCTGGCCGGACCGCGAAGCGGTCGAGCGGTTTGCCGCGGCCTGCGACGCCGCGGTCCTCGCCGCGTACGCACGCGCGCAGCTCGACGACCCGACCCAGCCCAGTCTGGTGCGGGCCGAGGCGGCCTACACGATCCTCGAGCACGAGGAGATGCACCACGAGACGCTGACCTACATCATCCACCGGCTGCACCGCGAGCTGCAACGCGGGCCGCGCGGCGTCCACGTCGACCGGACACCGCCCCCGCGCGCGCCGATCGCGATCCCGGCCGGCCGCGCGACGCTGGGCGCACGGCGCGACGCGGTCCCCTTCGGCTGGGACAACGAGTTCGAGGAGACGGTCGTCGAGGTCGGCGCCTTCGGCATCGACGCCTACGACGTGACCAATGGCGAGTACCGTGCCTTCGTCCGCGCCGGCGGCCCGACGCCGCCATGCTGGTTCGAGCGCGACGGCGCTTGGTGGCTGCACGCGGTCTTCGAGGATCTGCCGCTCCCCGATTCGTGGCCGGTCTACTGCACGCAGGAGCAAGCAGAGGCGTTCGCCAGCTGGAGCGCCGGACGGCTGCCGACGGAGGCGGAGTTCCATCGCGCCGCCTACGGGACACCGTCGGGCGAGGAGCGCCCGCAGCCGTGGGGCACCGAGCCGCCCGACCCGGCCCGGCACGGCAACTTCGGTTGGCGGCGCTTCGACCCCGAGCCGGTCGGCAGCTCACCCCGTGGCGCGAGCGCCTGGGGGGTCGAGGACCTGGTCGGCAACGGCTGGGAGTGGACGTCGACCCCGTTCGCCCCGCTGCCCGGCTTCCGGCCGATGGCCTCGTACCCGCAGTACTCGACCGACTTCTTCGACGGAGCCCATGTCGTGATGAAGGGTGCCTCGCCGGTCACCGCCACGACCCTGGTGCGCCGCCCGTTCCGCAACTGGTTCTACCGAGATTACCCGTACATGTACGCGACTTTCCGGCGTGTCTACGACTGACGCCCCCGGGGAGCAGGAAACCGAGCGGAAGTCGCCGACTCGTTACCCGAATCTTGCCTTTTGGTATACCAGCTTTGGATAGACTCCCGGAAGCGTAAGATAACGAACGTCGTGGGACGGCCGACTCGACGGAGGAAATTCTCTTGACCGATACGGGACTTCTGCGGAATCGCTGGCTCCAGCTCTCGCTGGCCGTACTCGCGATGATCTGCATCGCCAACCTGCAATACGGCTGGACCCTGTTCGTCGACCCGCTCACGGATCCGACCAAGAACGGGGGCCACACGTGGACGAAGGCGGCCGTTCAATCGGCGTTTACGCTCTTCGTGCTCTTCGAGACGTGGGTCGTGCCGTTCAACGGCTGGTTCGCGGACAAGTTCGGCCCCAAACCGATGGTCGCGCTGGGCGGCATCTTGGTCGGCGTCGGCTGGGTCGTGAATGCCCACGTCGATTCCATCAGCGGACTGCTGCTGGGTGAGGCCGTGAGTGGCATCGGCGCCGGTCTCGTCTACGGCACGATGGTCGGAGTCGCGGTGAAGTGGTTTCCCGACAAGCGTGGTCTCGCCGTCGGGCTGACCGCGGCGGGCTTCGGTGCCGGTGCCGCGTTGACCGTCATCCCGATCGGGCACGTGATCAAGGGCAGCGGCTACGGAACCGCTTTCCAGACCTTCGGCGTCATCCAGGGCCTGATCATCCTGGCGATCTCGTTCTTCCTCGCGTTTCCCAGCGTGAAAGAGCTGCTGGCCATCACCCCAGTCGCCACCACCTCGGCACGCCAGCGTAAGCGCAGCTACACGCCGCGGCAAGTGCTCACCTCGCCGTCGTTCTATCTGCTCTACGTCATGATGACGATGATCGCAACCGGGCTGCTGTTCGTTACCGCCCAGGTCGCGCCGATGGGCAAGAACTACGGCGTGGCCGCGATCCTACCGTTGGCGCTGGTGATCGACAACCTGACCAATGGCGGTAGCCGGGTCCTCTTCGGGTGGATCTCCGATCGGGTTGGGCGCGAGGTCACCATGGCCGTCGCGTTCACGTGCGAGGCGCTCGGCCTGCTGGGGCTGATCTTCGCGGCGCACAATCCCGCCCTCTTCGTCGTGTGCGCTGCGGCGACGTTCCTCGCCTCGGGCGAGATCTACAGCCTCTTTCCGGCGAGCTGCACCGACCTGTTCGGCACCGAGTACGCCACGACGAACGCTGGGCTCCTCTACACCGCGAAGGGTACGGCGTCGTTCGTCGTCCCCATCGCGAGCCTCATCTACGCCTCCACCGGCTCGTGGTCGGCGATCCTCGGCGTGCTCGTTGCGTTCAACATCATCGTGGCGGCGCTCGCTCTGGCGGTCCTCAAGCCGATGCGCGAACGCGCCGTCGCCGAGGAGGGCGCGGCCGCGGCGGTCATAAGCGGGACGGCCGCAGCAGCGCACTAGAGGGTTCGGCGCTCTAAACGAGCGCCGAACCCATCGCGTTCGCGGCCTGCGGCCGCGAGCCGCCCCCGCAGCGAACCTAAATGAGCCCGGCTCCCCTCGCCCAGCGGTACTTCGCGCCGAGCGCTGCCACCATCGTCTCCGTGTTGTACGGGTAGGCGGGGATGCCGCGGTCGTAGAGGTACTCGCTCGCCTCTTCGACTTCGACGTCGCCGGCCAACGAAACGACGACCGGCTTGTCGATCCCCTTGGCGCGGAACTCCTCGACGACCTCGGCGCACAGTCGCGCGAAGACCATCGGCGGGGTCACGATCGTGTGCCAGTAGCCGAGCACGAGCGCGTGGATGCGATCGTCTTGCAGCCCCAGGCGAATCGTGTTCTGGTAGGTCTTGGGCGGCTCGCCGCCGGTGATGTCGACCGGGTTGCCCGAGGCGCCGAACGGCGGGATGAACTTCTTGAACGCCTCGTCGAGGTCGGGCGGGAACTTCATCAGCGAGAGGCCGGCGTCGACGCAAGAGTCCGAGAGCAGCACGCCCGAGCCACCGGCGCCGGTGATGATGACGACGTTCTCGCCCTTGGGCGTGGGCAGGATCGGCACGGCGCGGGCGAAGTCGAGCAGCTCGCGCAGACCGCGCGCACGGATCACGCCGCTCTGGCGCAGGACGTCGTCGTAGACCTTGTCGTTGCCCGCCAGCGCGCCGGTGTGCGAGCTGGCCGCCTTGGCGCCGAGCGCGGTACGTCCCGCCTTGAGCACCATGACCGGTTTCTTTTTGGAGACGCGCTTCGCGACCTCGGCGAACGAGCGGCCGTCCTTGAGGTCCTCCATGTGCATCGCGATCGCCTTGGTGGCGTCGTCCTGCTCGAAGAACGTCAGCAAGTCGTCCTCGTCGATGTCGGCCTTGTTGCCCAACCCGACGATCGCCGAGACGCCGATCTTCGCCGAGCGGCTGAACCCGATGATCGCCATCCCGACCCCGCCCGACTGTGAGGAGAGCGCGACGCTGCCCTTCACGTCGTACGGGGTGCAGAAGGTCGCGCACAGATCCTTGGGCGTGTAGTAGAAACCGTAGATGTTCGGACCCATCAGCCGGATGTTGTACTTGAGGCCGATCTGCTGGATCTCGAGCTGGCCCTCTTCGTTCCCGGTCTCGGCGAAGCCGGAGGGGATCAGCACCGCGCCCGGGATCTTCTTCTCGCCGCACTCGATCAGCGCGGCGGCGACGAACTTCGCCGGGATCGCGAAGACTGCGACGTCGACCCCGCCCGGGATGTCCTTGACCGACGGGTACGCTTTGTAGCCGAGGATCTCGTCGGCTTTCGGGTTGATCGGATAGATCTGGCCCTGGTAGCCCCCGTTGATGAGGTTCTTCATCACCGAGTTGCCGATCTTGCCGTCTTCGCTCGACGCGCCGATCACCGCGACCGAATCCGGGCGCATGATCCGATTCATCGCGGTGACGATCTCGTCGTGCGTGAACTGGTGACGCCGCGGCGCCGGATCGAAGTCGACCAGGACGCGCACGTCGACCGCGGTCGCGCCTTTGGGCGTGGCGAAGACCGGGTTGAGGTCGACCTCGCTGATCTCGGGGAAGTCGGTGACCAGCTGCGAGACGGCCTCGATGATCGCGGCGAGGGTCTCGCGGTCGACCGGTTCGCTGCCGCGCACGCCCTTGAGCATCTGCGCCGCCTGAATGCCGTCGAGCATCGAGAGCGCGTCGGCGTGGGTCGCCGGGGCGAGCCGGAAGGTCACGTCCTTGAGGACCTCGACCAGCACGCCGCCCAACCCGAACGCGACCAGCTTCCCGAAGCTCGGATCGGTGACGGCACCGACGATCACTTCTTGTGCGCCGGTCGGCAGCATCTGCTGCACCTGGACGCCGGCGATCCGCGCGTCGGCCTGGTACTGCTTCGCGTTGGCGACGATCGTCGCGTAGCCGCTGCGGACGGCCGCGGCGTCGCCGACGCCGACCAAGACGCCGCCGGCCTCGGTCTTGTGCAGGATGTCCTGCGAGACGATCTTGAGGACGACCGGATAGCCGAGCCGCTCGGCGAGCGCCGCCGCCTCGTCGGGCGAGGTCGCGAGCCCTTCCTGCGGGACGGGGATGCCGTAGGCGTCCGCGACCTGCTTGGCCTCCGGAGCCGACAGCGCGGAACGGTTCTCGGCTTTGACGCGGGCTAGGACCGCGCGAACCGTGGCTTGATCGCGCGAGGTGCGCTCGAGCAGCATGGTGACGATGGTCCTCCTACAGAACGCCGGCGGCGTGGAGCTCTTGGACGCCGCTACCCGTCCAGCCGATCTCAGTGAGAATCTCAGCGGTGTGTTCGCCCAGCAGCGGCGAGCGTTTCACCTCGACCGGCGAGTCCGACAGGTTCAGCGGACAGCCGACGGTCTTGTACGTCCCGCGCTCGGGATGCTCGACGTCGACGATGATCCCGCGCTCGCGCAGCGCGGCGTCCTCGATCAGGTCCTTGGTGCTCAGGATCGGGCCGCACGGGACGTCGATCGCGTTGAGCCGATCGAGCACCTCCAGTTTGGTCAACCCTTGCGTCCAGCGCTCGATGACGCCGAACACCTCGTCGAGGTGTTTGAGGCGCGCTTCGGGCGTCGCGTACTCCGGATGCTCGACCAGCTCTTCGCGGCCGATCACCTTCGCCAGCGGCGCCCAGACCGGCGGCTGGATGATGACGTAGACGTAGTCGTTCGCGCCGCCGGGCTTGCAGCGCAGCGCGGCGCCGGGTTGACCGCCGCCCGAAGCGTTCCCCGAACGCGGGACGTAGTCGTGGAATTCCTTGTTCGGGTACTCGTTCAGCGGCCCGTGGGCGAGCCGCTGCTGGTCGCGCATCTTCACCCGGATCAGGTTGAGGACGGCGTCCTGCATCGCGACGCTGACGCGTTGGCCGCGCCCGGTCTGGGTGCGCTGGTAGAGGGCGGCCAAGATCGCGGCGACCAAATGGATGCCGCTCCCCGAGTCGCCGATCTGCGCGCCGGTCGAGGTCGGTGGCCCGTCTTCCCAGCCGGTCGTGCTCATCGAGCCGCCCATCGCCTGCGCGACGGTCTCGTAGGCCTTGAAATCCTCGAACGGGCCCGGCCCGAAGCCTTTGATCGAGGCGAAGATCATCCGCGGGTTGAGTTGCTGGATCTTCTCCCAGGGGAAGCCTTGCCGGTCGAGCACACCCGGGCCGAAGTTCTCGACCAGCACGTCGCAGTGCTCGATCAGCTTGGTGAAGATCGCCTTGCCGTCGGGCGTCTTGGTGTTGAGGGTGATGCTCCGCTTGTTGCCGTTGAGCATCGTGAAGTACAGGCTGTCGGCGTTGGGCACGTCGCGCAGCTGGCCGCGGGTGATGTCGCCCCGGCCGGGCAGCTCGACTTTGATGACGTCGGCCCCGAGCCAGGCCAAGATCTGAGTGCAGGAGGGGCCGGCCTGGACGTGCGTCATGTCCAGGACCTTCACCCCGCCGAGCGCCCTGCCCGCGCCGGCGCCGCTGGTGTGACCGTTGGTGATCATGGCGCCGGCCTACTTGTACATCGTCTGGTTCATCGTCCCCGGCGCGAACTCGTTGGGGTCGATCCACACGTTGATCAGCGCGCACTTCCCCGACTCGCGCGCGCGCTCGAGCGCGGGCCGAATCTGCTTGGGATCGCGCACCGCCTCACCGTACCCGCCCAGCATCTGCGCGAACTTCTCGAAGTCGACGTCGCCCAAATAGTTGCCGACGTCGCCCTTCTCCTTACCGTACTTCATGATCTGGCCGGCGCGGATTTGGTTCATGTACGAGTTGTTGCCGATGATCCCGATGAAGGGCAGGCCGAACCGGATCGCGGTCTGCATGTCCCAACCGGTCATGCCGAAGGTACCGTCGCCGAACAGGCAGACCACTTCCTTCTCCGGCTCGGCGAACTTCGAAGCCATCGCGAACGAGACCCCGACGCCGAGCGTGCCGAGCGGACCGGGGTCCATCCACAGACCCTCGCCCTTGGGCTGCACGATGCCGCCCGCCGCGGTGACGATGTCGCCGCCGTCGCCGATGAAGCGCGTGTTGTCGGTCAGGAACTCGTTGATCTCGTAGCCCAGCCGCAACGGGTGGATCGGGATCGAATCGTTCATGATGGTGGGCAGCCGCGCTTGCGAGAGTTGCTTCTCCTCGGCGCGCAGCTCGTCGATCCAGCCCTGCCGGCCCTTCGCGCTTTCCTTGAGGTTGCTCGGCGCCGCTTGCAGCACGGCACCCAGGATCGCGCCGATGTCGCCGACGAGCCCCAGCGAGATGTCGCGGTTCTTACCGACGGTCTGATAGCCCATGTCGATCTGCACGACGGTCGGCGCCTTGAGACGCTTGCCGTAGCTCATGCGGAAATCGAACGGCGTCCCGACGATGACGATGACGTCGGCCTTACCGAACGCGTAGCCGCGGGTGAGCTGGAAGCCGTGTGGGTCGCCGGGGACGAACGTCCCGCGCCCGGCGCCGTTCATGTAGGCCGGGATGTTGTACGTGCGCGCCAGTTCGCGCGCTTGTGCGCCGGCGCGGCAGGTCCAGGTCTGCTGGCCGAACAGGATCGCCGGCCGCTGCGCCTTGGCCAGGATGTCGGCCAGCTTCTGCACGTCGTTCGGATCGCCGATCGACTTGGTCGAGGCCCGATAGTGGCCGGGCTGCGGGATCACCGCGTTCTTCAGCGGGACTTTCCCGTCGAGGATGTCGCGACCGATCTCCAAGTACACCGGCCCGAACGAACCGTTGTGCGCCTCGCGAAACGCCATCGAGCACATGTCGGCGACGCGTTCCGTCGTGACGACGCTCGAAGCGAACTTCGTGATCGGTTTCATGATCTCGACGTGCGGGAGGTCCTGCAGCGAGCCCATCTTGTTCTGGTTGAGCGCGCCCTGGCCGCCGATCAACAGGAACGGGCTCTCGGCCCGGAAAGCGTTCGCGACGCCGGTGACGGCGTTGGTCGTCCCCGGGCCCGCGGTGACGACGGCACAGCCGGGCTTCCCGGTCACTCGCGCGTACCCGTCGGCCGCGTGCGCGGCCACCTGCTCGTGGCGCACGTCGATGATCTTGACGCCGAAGTCGGAGCAGCCGTCGTAGATGTCGATGATGTGACCGCCGCAGAGCGTGAAGATGACGTCGATCCCCTCGTTCTTCAACGCCTTGGCGACCAGGTGGCCACCGGTGATCGTCGCCTCGGGGCGCTCGGTATCGAGCTTCAACAAATCGCCGGCGATCGGCAGGGTCTGGGCCATTCGGCTCTCCGTCTCCAAAAAAAGCAGGGTGTGATCAGAGGTCGTTGTCGTTGGCGTCGACGTGCGCGGCGAGCGCCAGCGCATGATCGCGCACGAGCCGCTCGGCGAGCTCGGCGTTGCGGCGCTCGAGCGCCTCGATGATCTGCATGTGGTCGACGATCGACCGTTCGAAGCGCTTGTTCTCGCCGATCGTGCGGTGCCGGATCGATCGGACGTGCACCAGGATCCCCTGGGCCGTCCGCTCGAGCGGAACGCACCCGGCCAGCTCGATGATCCGCTGGTGGAAATGGAGGTTGGCCTCGGAATACTCGTCCAGCTTGGCGGCGATTCGGTCACCGTCGAAGGTGGCGAAGATCGTGCGCAGCGACTGGATCGCCTCGTCCGAGGCGCGCTGCGCGACCAGGCGCGCCGCCATGCTCTCGAGTGCGGCCCAGACCAGGATGATCTCGACCAACTCGGCTTTGCTCTTGCGCACGATGAAGTAGCCGCGCCGCGGAACGCTGCGCACCAGCCCGTCGTGCTCCAAGCGACCCAACGCCTCGCGGACCGGCGTCCGGCTCACGCCCAGGCGCGCGGCCAACTGCCGCTCGTCCAGCCGCAACCCCGCCTCCTCGATCTCGTAGAGGTTCGTCCCGGTGATCGCCTCGTGGACCGCCTCGTAGACGCGGTCGGCGACGCTGACCTCCGAACCGAGCACGCCCAGGCCCAACATGGCCATCGCCGCCTTCGACTCCTCCCGACGTGGTATACGGTATACCAGCTGACCCCTGCGCTTCCTGTCGTGCCGAAACTTTACCTTCCGGCTTCGCGGGCGCTGCCCGGTGTACCCGGCCGCCGCCACGAAGCTCGGAGGCCATGACGAGCATGCGGTCCGCCCGGGCCGTCTTCATGCGGGGCGGGACGAGCAAGGCGCTGATCTTCCGAGCCGCCGACTTGCCCGCGGACCGGGCCGCCTGGGACGCGATCTTCCTGGCGGCGATGGGCTCGCCGGACCCCAACGGCCGGCAGCTCGACGGGATGGGCGGCGGCCTCTCCTCGCTCTCGAAAGTCTGCGTCGTCGGCCGGTCTAGCCGCGCCGACGCCGACGTCGACTTCACGTTCGCGCAGATCGCGATCGATGCGGCGAGCGTCGACTACGCCGGGAACTGCGGCAACATGTCCTCGGCGATCGGACCGTTCGCCCTCGACGAGCGGCTCGTGCCGCCGCCGTCCGGCGACGAGGCGACGGTGCGCATCCACAACACGAACACCGGCAAGATCATCGTCGCCCGCTTCCCCGTCGCGGACGGTCGGAGCGCGGTCGACGGCGCGCTCGCGATCGACGGCATCGCCGGGACGGCCGCACCGATTCGGCTCGATTTCACCGATCCGGCCGGCGCCAAAACCGGCGCCCTGCTCCCAACCGGCAACGCAGTCGACGAGCTCGTCGTCCCCGGCCTGGGCACGGTACGCGCGACGCTGATCGACGCCGCGAACCCGTGCGTCTTCGTGGCGGCGAGCGACGTTGGGATGACCGGCGCGGAGCTGCCCGCCGCACTGGAGCGCGACGCGGCGTTGCTGGCACGACTCGAGACGATCCGGCGATACGCTGCGCTCGCGATGGGCCTGGTCGCTGATCTCGACGCCGCCGCGCAGCTGACCAGCATCCCGAAGATCATCGTGCTGGCTGCGCCGCGCGCCACGCCGCTGCTCGACGGCCGCACGCTGGCGGCAGACGAGGTCGACCTCGTCGTGCGCGCGATCTCGGTCGGGCAGCCGCACCGCGCCGTCCCGTTGACCGGCGCGTTGTGCTTGGCGGTCGCCGCGCGCGTCCCTGGCAGCGTCGCGCACGCGCTGGTCCGACCCGGCGACGCCGGCGCGCCGCTGCGCATCGGTCACCCCTCCGGCACGATCCTGGTGGCCGCCGACG
>JBEKLD010000054.1:0-16552 GCA_050010375.1 Vulcanimicrobiaceae bacterium | reverse complement strand
ATTTCTATCCGCAGATCATCGGGACGCGCACCTACGACGACCGGCTGCGTACGCTCGACGCGGTCGAGGCGGCCGGGATCGGGGTCTGTTGCGGCGGGATCGTCGGGATGGGCGAGACGCTGCGCGACCGGGTCGCGATGCTCGGCCTGCTGGCGCGGCGCGACCCGCACCCCGAGAGCGTCCCGATCAACGCGCTGGTCGCCGTCAAGGGGACGCCGCTGGGCGAGCGGCCGCCGGTCGACGGGTTCGAGGTCGTGCGCACCATCGCGCTGGCCCGCATCGCGATGCCGCGGGCGCGGGTTCGCCTCTCGGCCGGGCGCAAGGAGCTCGGCGCCGGGATTCAGGCGCTGGCCTTCTTGGCCGGCGCCAACTCGGTCTTCGCCGGCGAGAAGCTGCTGACGACGCCCAACGCCGCCCCCGACGACGACGAAGCCCTGTTCGCCGCGCTCTTCTGACGCCATTGCGCGGGTTGGTCGCGTTCGTCCAGCTCTCGCGGCCACTGTTCTTGTACGGTGGGGTCGCCGGGGTCGGCCTCGGCGCGGCGGTCGCCGCCTGGAGTGGACAGCGCATCACGCTGGCGACCTATCTCTGGGTGCAGGGGCTGGTCAGCGCGTTCCACCTGATGGTCCACTACGCGAACGACTACTACGACCGTGAGGCCGACCGCAACGCACGTCGCACCGCCTGGTCGGGTGGCAGCGGGATCGTCGTCGCGGGCGGTGCGCTCGCGCCGGCCGTTGCACTGCGGGCGGCGCGGGTCTGCGCGGCGCTCGGGAGCCTGGCCGCACTGCGCTTCGCGCTGGCCGGGAATCCCACCGTCGCGCTGCTCGGCGGGGCGATCTTGGTCGCCGGGTGGGCCTACTCGGCCCCACCCTGGCGGCTCGCCGCACGGGGGCTCGGCGAGCTCGACGCTGCGCTGGTCGTCGCCGTGCTCGTCCCGGCGGCAGCGTATGCCGCCTTCGCCGGACGGCTCGACCCGGTGCTGGCGCTGGTCCTCGCCGGGCCGTTCGCGGCGATGGTCGCGATGATGCTGTGCGTCGAGCTGCCCGACTGCGGGGTCGACGCGGCGGCCGGGAAGCGCACCTGGGTCGTCCGGCTGGGGCCGGCGACGACCTTCGCCCGGCTCCCGCTGGTCCTGGCCGCTGCCGTCCTGGCAACCGCCTTCGCCCTGCTGCGCGCCGGCGGCCCACCCCCGATCCAGGGGCTCGGGGTGCCGGCGCTGGCCTGCGCGCTGGCCCTGACCTGGATCGCGGTCCGCGGCGACTGGCGGCCGGCCCGGGTCGCCGCCGCCGGCGTCGCTTTCTCCGCGACGACGACGACTGGGCTCGCGCTCGCCTTCGGGCTGGTCGCGGCCGGCCGCTGAACGACCGGCGTCGTTGCGCCGGGGCGCTCCGGCGGGGCACAATGGACCGGAGTCGGCGCGGGCGAAACGCGACCCGACCGACCCGACCTCCAAGGGGAACCGCGCCATGCTTGCTCCTTCGATCCGGCGACCGACGTTCGACGACCTCAACCTCTCGACCGGGAAGCGCGCCCGCCTCTACTCGCTGATGTACGAGCACGGGCCCGCCAACGGGACGCTGATGATGCTGCCGATCGATCAGGGCCTCGAGCACGGGCCGATCGACTTCTTCGACAACCCCGACGCGCTCGACACCGACTGGGTGTTGCGGCTGGCGGTGGCGGGGAAGTTCTCCGGGATCGCCTACCACATCGGTTTAGCGGAGAAGTATCACAAGGCGTACGCCGGCCGCGTCCCGATGGTCCTCAAGGTCAACGGCAAGACCAACATCCCGTCCGACGACGACTCGTTCTCGTCGTGCGATGCGACCGTCGAAGACGCGGTGCGGCTCGGCGCCAGCGCCGTCGGCTACACGCTCTACGTCGGCTCGCCGGCGCAAGACGTCGACATCGCGCAGGCCAACGAAGTGCGGCGCGACTGCGAGCGCTACGGCCTGCCGCTGATCGTCTGGTCGTATCCGCGCGGCTCGGCGATCAAGGCCAAGGGCGGCCAGGACTCGCTCTACGCCGTCGACTACGCGGCGCGGGTCGCCTGCGAGATCGGCGCCGACATCGTCAAGCTCAACGTCCCGAACTCCGAAGTCCCTGCGCCGTCCGCGCCCAAGCCGTACGACACGCTGGTGATGGACGAGCTCGATGGATTGCGCAAGGTCGTGAAGTCGGCCGGCCGTACGCTGGTGCTCGTCTCCGGCGGGTCGAAGATGGGCGACGACGCGACGATCCACAAGGCGCGCTTGGCGATGGAGGCCGGCTGCGTCGGCTTGATCTTCGGGCGCAACATGTGGCAACGGCACTGGGACGACGCGATCGCGATGGCCGGCCGCATGCACGACCTGATGAAGGAATTCGGCGACTGACGATGGCTACCCTGACGGTCCAGGATCGCGTCGAAGCGGCCCTGGACCGGATCCGGCCGGCGATCCGCCGCGACGGCGGCGACGTTTGGCTGATCAAGATCGAGGCCGACGTCGCGTACGTCCAAATGATCGGCGCGTGCGGTGGCTGCGCCGCATCGAACGCCACCCTCAAGGGCGGGATCGAAGCGGTCGTCCGCGAGGACGTCCCCGAGATCCATACGGTCGAGCAGCTGTAAGCCGCCGCAGGTCTGCGACACGCCGCGCGCCGTAGCAGGCGAGATGCCGTATCGCCGCCGCGTCGCGCTTCTCGCCGCGTCCCTCGTCCTGTGCGCGGTGCAAGGACCAGCCGCATTCGCGCAGGATGCGAGCCCAGCCCCGTCGCCTTCACCACCGCCGTTCCTCGGTGCGATCATCGGCGCGATCCCCGAAGCGATGCTCGAGCAGCACGCGCCGGGGATGGTGCTCGCGCTGACCGATCGGCACGGTACGATCGCGGTGATCCCGTTCGGGGTCGCCGACCGCGAGCACGGTGTTCCGGTCACTGCGCAGACGCGGTTTGGGATCGGCTCGATCACCAAGTCGATGACGGCGATCGCACTGCTGCAAGCGCGCGATCGCGGCAGGTTCGATCCGCACGCGCCGGTGACGCGCTACCTCCCGTGGTTCCGCGTCCACTCGCGCTGGCGCCCGCTGACCGGGCACGACCTGCTCACGCACACCAGCGGACTCCCCGACGGCGGCTTGGGCTTCGGGGAACCGCTCGACTCGCTGATGCTGCGCGACCAGTCGACGGGCTACGCGCCGGGGACGCACTGGACGTACTCGAACGTCGGCTACGAGACGCTCGGCGCGATCGCCGAGGCGATCGATCACCGGCCCTGGAGCACGATCGTGCACGACGGCGTGCTTGCGCCGCTCGGGATGAGCGCGAGCGCGACGGACTGGACGTTCGACACGCTCGCGCGATCCGCGACCGGGTACCTGCCGCTCGCCGACGACCGGCTGAACGATCCGCGCGGGTGGACGCTCGTCCCGGCGCCGGCCTCGGTCTTCGTCGATCCCGCCGGCTCCGTGCTCTCGACCGGCGGCGACATGGCGCGCTACGCGCGGATGCTGCTCAACGGCGGCGTCCTCGATGACGGCTCGCGCCTCATCTCGCCGTCGTCGTACGCGCTGCTCACGCGGCCGGCCGCAAAGGCCGGGGGCAACGTCCCGGGCCTCTACCAATCGTACGCCTACGGGCTCGCGGTCGCGAAGCTCGACGGCGATGCGATCGTCGGCCACACCGGCGGCACGACGCCCTATGTCGCCTGCCTGGAAGCCGATCTCACCACCGGCTTCGCCGCCGTCGCGCTGACGAACGTCGGCGACATCGCGCCGCGGCCGTGCGCGATCGTCGAGTACAGCCTGCGCGTGCTGCGCGCGGCCCAACGCGGTACCGCGCTCCCCGCGTTCCCGGCAGCCCACGATCCGGCGCTGGTCGAGCACGCCTCGGCGCTGGCCGGCGTCTATCACGACCCGGCCGGCCGGACGATCGAGGTCGTCGCACCCCAACCCGATCGGCTCGCGCTCGTCGAAGCCGGCGTATCCCATCCGCTGCTGCCCGCCGGCAGCGCTTTCTGGACCGACATCCCGCGCTATCAATACAGCGGGATTCGTTTTCTCATCGACCCGAAGGCGAAGCGGGCGAACGAGCTCATCGCCGAAGGCCGGTGGTACGCGACGACGGCGTATCGGGGACGGCGCCACTTCCCGTACCCGAAGGCGTGGGACGCGTACCCCGGCTTCTACCGCACCGGCGGCGCCGTCGGTTCGCGACCGTACGACGTGACGCTGCGCGTGCAGCTCGTCAAGGGCGCGCTCGTGCTCGACGACGGCACGCCGCTGGTGCCGCTCCCCGACGGCTCGTTCCGGGTCGGCGCGGAGGCGTGGTCGCCGGAACGGGTCGTCTTCGACAGCCTGATCGACGGCCAGGCACAGCGCGCGGTTCTCAGCGGCGTCGCGCTCGGCCGCGTCCCGATGCCGTAGCGCGAGCCGTTACGGGTTCGCGCCGGCACGGGCGTCGGCGAAGGCGTCGCGCAGGCCGGCCATGACGAGCGGGACGAGCGCGCGGGCGATCGCGCTCGAGCGCGCGTCATCACCCGCGACCGAAGAAGCGGCGAGGCGCGCAATCTCGGGGAAGCGATCGCGCTCGCAGCGCTGCTTCTCCAAGCCCGCCTCCGCCTCGTTCGCCCGGCGCACGCTGCCGTCGAGGTCGAGCAGGATGCGCACGTGCTCGAACCGGCCCAGCAGCGAGACGCGCAGCGCCACGGTGACGCCGAGCGCGAACGAGGTCGCACCGTCGCGCTGCTGCATGCGGCGCTCCGCGATCCCCAAGCCCACCCGCGGCGGAGGGACCTCGATGACGGCCGGCAGCTCGTACGGCGCGAGGACGAGCCCGTCGAGCGGGACGATGCGGGTGCGGCCCAGCCCGTAAACGGTCACCCGCGCGTCGTGCAGCGCGAGTCGCATGCGCACGCCGGCCGCCGAGGCGTCGGGCGGGCACAAGTGCGGCGCGCCCGCGATCGCCTCCGGCTCGGCGAACGCGCCGATCGCCGCCGCGCCGCTCGGTGCGATCGCGACCGCGTGCAGCTCTTCGACCGCGGCGACGTCGACGACGGAGCCGTCGCTCGGGGTCGGCTCGAGGACGACGCCAAGCAGCCGGCTCGTCCCCGCGCGATAGCGCGTCCGTTCACGATGGAGGAACCCTTGCGCGTTCGCCTCGCGCAGCGTCATCGCGAGGCACTTCGGCGACGTACTGCAAGAGGCCCGCGCGAGCGCCGTCAGGCGACGCTCACGCGCTCGAGAGTCGTCACCCGGTTACGGCCGGAGGCTTTGGCGGAACGGAGCGCGGCGCGCGCCGCCTCGAGCAGGCCGAGCGCCTCGTGATCCGGGTCCGGGACGAGCGTCGCCACGCCGACACTGATCGTCACGCGCGCGAAGTTGGTGATCGCGTTGTTGGCGATCTCGAGCGCCTCGACGTCGCGGCGCAGCCGCTCGGCGACCGCGACGGCCGTCGAGGCGGGGAACCCGACCAGCAAAACGGCGAACTCGTCGTCGCCGATCCGGGCGATGAAATCTTGCGGACGGCGCAGCGCCGACGCGAGCGCGCGCGACACGCTGCGCACGCAGCGATCGACGACCTTCGGGCCGTACGACGCCTCGAACTCCCCCATCAGATCGATGTCGATCGCCAAGACGGCCAGCCGCTGGGAGATGCGCTTGGCAACCTCCCACTCGCCGCGCAGCCGCTGCTCGAAGGCGTCGCCCGTCGGCAAGGTGGTCTGCGGATCGATCAGCACGATGCTCTCGACGATGTGCCGCCGCTCGTCGGCCTGCGCGTCCTCGTCCGGAGGGCGCGCGCGATCCCAGAGCGCGACCGACAGGAGCAACGCGGCCCACCCGATGCCGATCGCGCCCGCGCCGGCGGCGAGCGCGTGCGACAAACCGACGCTGTGCCCCGCGATCGCCAGCACCACACCAATCGCGGCACCGGCGGAGGCCAGCGAGAACCAGCGCGCGTCGGCCCCGCGCGCGCCCAGCGAGGCGAGCCCGACGCCCAGCGCCGCGAGCAGATACAGCACGAGGATGACAGGCACCAGCGAGGCGAGGAGCGGGGTCGCGCGCAGTGCGGCCGGATCGACGAACGCGGCGAGGCTCGCCAGGAACAGCAGCGCATACGCGGCGACGAAGGCCAGCCATGCCGGCGGCGCGTTGCGCGCGACGCCGAGCAACGCGTCGGCATAGCTGACGAACGCGCCCAGGCCGACCAAGAACAGGACGGTCGTGGCCGTCTGCACGAGGTACGTTCCGCCGCTTATCGCGGCGAGTGCGCTGCCGGCCGCGCACGCGAGCACCGCCACCGCTAAGCGCGCTTGCGCTCGGTCGTTCGACCGGAACGCGGCGACGGCGTTGAGCGTGCCGAGCCCGAACAAGAATCCGGTAAGCAAGACGATTGTGATTTCGTTCGGAGCGATCGGTTGTCGAACCTCGCTCGCGACCGCTCGCTCGCTTCAATGCGTGCGAAGAGGAGAGGTGGTCGCTCGCACCGGATTGCGCGACGTGGACGCACGGAGCAGACGAGCACCAGAGACGGACGCCGGCGCGGTGCGCGTCGCGCTCGAGTCGCGTCCCGACGGCGGCGATGGGCGTTCGGCGCTCGTGCGCGTGCGCTTGCAGAACGGGACGATGGTAACCGTCACCGGGACGATCGTCATGCTCGCTGCCGACGGCGTGCTTGGTGAAGAGTTCCCGTTGCGCTTGGTCGTCGCACCGCGCGACGCCGGCACCGTCGACGTCGCCCCTTCGCTCGCCAACGGGATCCCCGCGACCCGCCTGGTCGTGCGCGTGCGCGGCGGCTCCGCGTTCGACGTCGATCTCGCCGTCCCTGAGCCGTCGCATTCCAGTCAGCTCCTCCCTCAGCTTTCCTTGCCATCGCAGGTCGGCCGTCAGGCGCAGCCGACGGTCGCCGAAGCGCCGTGGCTGCTGCCGGTCGTCTCGCCGCCGAGCGTGCTGCCGGCGAGCAGTTCGCACCGCACGGAGGCGCCGCGGCGGGCGGCGCCTCGCAGTCGACCGCTCTTCCGCTACGTGCTCTTGATGATCGGCGTCGGATGTGCCGCGGCGGGCGCCGCGCTCGCCGGGTTCGTGCTGTTGCGCCCGAACGTCGCGGAGCTCTCCGTCCCGACGCCGGTCGCGCGCGACTCGCACGTCGACATCGCCTACCGGCTCGCGGGCTTCGGGACGGCGCGCTATCGCGTCACCGATGCCGACGGCACGCCGATCGATGCCGACGGTATCCCGGCCCGCAGCGGGACGTTTCGCGTGCAGATTCCGGCCGACGTGACCGGGCGTCCGCTCACCGTCGACGTCGACGTCGCCGGTCCGTTCGGCGTTGCGCACCGGAGCGCGGCCTTGGCGATCGTCGCGACGCCCCCGCCGACGCAGGTCCGCCTGGCGGTGCCGCCACACATCGCGATGCTCGGCGTCGATCGCGCCACGGTCTCCCCCGGCGACGACGTCACCGTGAGCTACGACGTCTCCCCACCGCACGGCGAGATCCTGCTCGCCGACGCGCTCGGCGACATCCTCGCGATGGCGCCCGTCACGCCGGCCGGCGTGGCGAAGCTCCACGTCCCCGCGAAGGAGCAGCTCGGCGACGTCGCGGTGATCGTGCGGACCGGCGGGACGACGCCGGCCGAGTCGCGCATCCCGCTGCACGTGTTGGCCAGCCCGCTGCCGAGCGAGGCTTCGACGTCGGCACAGCTCCTCATCGACGCGTCGGCACTCACGATCCGCAACCGGCGCGTGCAGAGCGCGTCGCCGATCGTCGTCCACATCGGCGAGCCCTACGACGGGCTGCACCTGTCGCTGGTCGACGCGAAGTTCGACGCCGTCGCCAAGGTCGACGTCGCACCGGGGCGCACGGATGCCGCGATCATCGCGCCGGCCGTATCGGCGCCGACGCAGTACACCCTCGAAGCGACGATCGAGCACGGCGCCGAGAGCTCGACCAGCATCTATCCGGTCGTCGTCGTACCCGGGCGCACGTAGACGGTGACGCCGGCGCCGCGATAGCAGCGCCGCCAGCGTGGCGAGCGACGGACGGCCTTCGCCAGCAAGCCGTTCGACGCCGCGACGATCGTCGTCGTTCCGTCGGCGAGCAGCACGCGCTCCCAGCCCGGCCTGGCGTTGTGGACGAGCGCCCAGCTGCGAAAGACTGCCGGCGGATACGCATCGGTGCGCCCGTCGAGATAAACCCGTACGTGCGGCACGTCGGCGAACAGCGAACACCACGAGAAGTCCTCGCAGTAGACGCGCTGCTCGCCGGGCAGCGCGCGCACGGCGGCGGCCGCCGGCTGCCCCGGATACGGCACGGTCGGCAGCCGGAGCTGCAGGACCGCGAGTCCCAGCGCGCCCAGCGCGCCGATCGCCGCGATCCCATAATCGGACCGCGACCAGCGCGCGCTCGCGTCGCCGGTGCGCCGAACGCCGGCCAGGACCAGCGCCGCGTAGGGGAGGATGATCGTCGCCGCCAGGGCGAGATTGCGCCCGTGCTGCGCCATCGCGACGATCGCGAACACGGCCACGCAGCGCTGCGACCACGAGAGCCGCCGGACGACGACGTCCGCCACGACGATCGCCGCGGGCAGGACGCCCGCGCACAGGAACATCACGTCGCGCAGCGAGGGCCGAGCCCACTCGACGATGTACGCGGTGTCGGGGCCCAACGACCATTCCAGCGCCATCAGCGGGAGACGGATGCCGAACGGGGTGCAGAGCGTCGCCACCGCGACGGCGAGCACGAACGCGATCCGCTCGCCGAGCGGCGGCGCACTCTCGCGCGCGTCGAAGAGCGAGCCGGCGAAGGCGGCCAGCGCGACGATCGGCGCCAGCAACACGCTGGCGTGGACGTTGGCCCAGAGCACGACGACTGGGATTGCCCAGAAACGTAGCCGGTCGCGCCGCTCGGCCAACAACAGGAACAGCGCGAGGAACGGCCAGCCGGCGACCTGCGCGCGCACGCCGAACGATTCGACCAGCGCGAGGCCGCCGAGGATCGCGGCGAGGGCAGCGAATTGGCCCGCGCCGAGCGCCCACGCGCGCATTCCGATGAGCGCCACGGTCGCGACGGCGCACAGCGCGATCAGCACGGAGAACGGGAGCAGCAGACCGTGGTCGGTGCACCACGCCAGGCCGACGCTGAACACCCACTCTTGGGCGACCCACGGCGCGCCGGCGGCGGTGTACGTTCCCAGCAGCGTCGAGGGGATCGCATGGGTGCGCAGCACGTCGTGACCGAGCGCGAGTTGCCACCACGAGTCGCCGTCGGTCCAGGTCGAGCCAACCGCGCGCCCGACGAACACGCCGGTCCAGATCGCCGTCGCGGCCCAATAGAGCGCCCTCACCGGGGCTCGCGCCTCACGTCAGCGCGAGGTGCGTTCCCTCGCGGATCCCGAGGCGAGCCGAGGCGCCGGCGGCCAGTTCGAGCACGGTCGTCGCGCGCGCCGCCCACGCCACCCGCCAGGCCGGCAGCGACTCCGCCACGCGCACGACGCGGCCGCCGGCGTCGAGAAAGACGACGTCGATCGCGAAGCGCATCCCGACGGTGTGGATCGCGCCGCAGCGCCCGATCACGAACCCTTCGTCGGGTGCGAGCGAGGCGCGCCCGAGCAGGCCGATCGCGCGCTCGGCGCCGCCCGAGGCGCGTCGCAACCGCAACGGCAGGACAGCGCCCTCGCCGCTGCGGGCGACGACCTCGGCCGGCGGGGAGACCTTCACAACGAGGTTCCGGCGCTGTTCAAGCTGGTCGACGTCCAGGTGCCGAACACTTTGATCGCCGCGACGCAGACGATGACGATCAGCGAGATCAGCAGGACGTACTCCACCAGCGTGGCGCCCTCATCGTTGGACCAGATGGCGCGCAGTCGTTTCATCTCCCGGTACCCAGGACGAGTCCGACTACGATCGAGCCGGCGAGATACGGCGCGAAGGCGACCGGCTGCCGGTAGCCGCGCCGCCACAAGGCGACCAGCACGGCCGCAAGGCACGCAGCGAAGAACGCGAGCACCGCGACCTGCAGACCGAGGACCGCCCCGCCTAGCGCGGCGAGCTTCACGTCGCCCCAACCCATCCCGCGGCCGCGCGAGAACAGCGCGGCGATCGCGAAGGGAATCGCCGGCAGCAGCGCCGCGAGCAGCAGCGCCGGGTGGCCCTGCGCGAGCGCGAGCAGTACCAGCAGTCCGAGCGGAAGCAGGGTGAAGAAATCGGGGACGATCCCGCGCGCGACGTCGCAATAGATCGCGCCGACGACCGCGTAGACGGTCACCGCGGCGACGAACAGCTGCGCCGCCGAGTCGTGGCCCGCTACGGCCGCTGCGACGCCGACGAGTCCAGCCAGGACGATCAGAACGAGATCGGCGGGACGGCCCGGCGCGGGGCCGTCGGGGAGCGGTTCGAGTTTGGCGACGATCGACGCGCCGACCAGCGTCGCGATGGCACCGAGCGCGGCGAAGGCGCCGCCCTCGGCCAGGATCCGCAAGACGGCGAGCGTGACCGACATCATCGGGATTGGATCAGTCCGGCGACCGCGCCGAAGATGACGACCATCAAGGCCGGCAGCATGAACAGTCCGAGTGGGAAGATGAGCTTGACCGGCAGCGCGGTCGCGATCTCCTCGGCGCGCATCATGCGGGAGTCTCGCGCATCCTCGGCCAGCTCGTCGAGGACGTGGCCGATGTTGCCGCCGATCCGGTCGACCTGGTTGATCGCGGCCACGAGCATCGTCAGATCGGGCTGCTCCACCCGCATCGCCATCGCGGCCAGCGCCTCGGCACGGGGGCGGCCCAGGCGGATGTCGGAGAGCGCCGAGCGCATCTCCTCGGCCAGCGCGCCCGGGACCGCGTCGGCGCCGATCTTTAGCGCGGCGCCGAGCGCCGTCCCCGCCTCGACGGTCGTCGAGATCATGTCGAGCATGTCGGGCAGGGTCCGTTGGATCTGTTTTTTCCGCTTCGCGATCGCGCGGTTGAGCAGCACGTTCGGCGCCATGTACCCGCACACCATCGCTACGCCGCCGATCGCGAGGTCTTGCATGTCGATCGAGTGCCCGATGATCATCAAGCCGACGGCCGGGAGCCCGAGTAGGATGGCAGCGCCGAGGCGCCAGGCGACGAACGCCGACGGAGTCACCTTGTACCAAGCGCCCTGGCCGAGCCGGCGCACGAGCTTGCCACGATTGTCCTTGCTGAGCAGCCGGCTCGCGAGCGTTGGGCTCGACTGAGCGGCGCCAGTCCCCTGTTCGAGGTCGTTCAGCCGCTGTTCGAGCGCGCTGGGAGCGCGCAGCAAGACGCTGGCGAACAGGAAGAGTGAGACGGTGGCGAGGAGGACGATCGTCAGCGTGTAGAGCACGGTCAGACGTCGATCTTGAGCATCGAGGCGATGATGAAGGCGCCGATCCCCTCGAGGATCGCCATCACGATCAAGGACATGTGGCCGGGAAACGTCGAGAAGATCGCCTTGCGCATGTCGGGCTGTGTCACCACCAAGATCACCGCGACCCCGACCGGCAGCATCCCGATGACCCAGCCGCTGGCGCGGCCCTCAGCGCTGATCGCGCGGATCTTGCGGTGCAAGCGGCGGCGAGCCTTGATCGTCGCCGCGAGGTGTTCGATGACCTTGACCAGGTTGCCACCGGTCTGCGACTGGATCCGGATCGTGCGGGCGAACATCGTCATCTCCGCACTCGGCATGCGGGCCGCCAACTGATCGAGCGCATCGTAGATACTGATGCCGACGTTCGACTGGCCGATGACGCGCATGAACTCCGAGCGGGTCGGTTCGGGCGATTCGTCGACCACGGTAACCAGTGCCTGATTGATCCCCAGCCCCACGCTGAGCCCGCCCGACATCAACCGCAACGTCACTTCGAGCTGGTCGCTGAACCTGGCGAGACGGTGCGCAGTGCAGAACTTGATGTACCTGTCGACGGCCAGGGTCGCGAGTGCGAAGCTGATCGGGAACGCGAGCAGCCCATGCAGCGGCGGCGGCTTCACGATCAGGATGTAGGCCAGCCACAGCACGACGCTTCCGATCCCGACTCCGGCCAGGACCTTCTCGCCGTCGACCGTCCTACCGGCGCGGAGGAACCCGGCCCGGTACGACTCCGCGAACGGTCGGAGAACCGGGAAGGCTACCATCCGGCGGCGACCGCCAACGGCCCGAGGCCGCTCAGCTCGCGCATGTCGTACTCGATGCCCAGCTCCTCGAAGCGAGTGAGGCAGTTCGGACGGACGCCGGTGAAGACGAACTCGCCCTTCACCTTGCCGTCTTTGTCGACGCCCTGTTCGTCGTACCGCATGATGTCTTGCATGGTGACGACGTCGCCCTCCATCCCGATGACCTCGGCGATGGCCATCACCTTGCGCGAGCCGTCACGCAGTCGCGCGGTCTGGATGATGATGTCGACCGCGCTGCGAATCTGCTCCCGGATCGCCCTGATGGGGAGGTCGAAGCCGGCCATCATGACGAGCGTCTCGATGCGCGAGATCGCGTCGCGCTGCGAGTTCGCGTGGACGGTCGTCAGCGACCCGTCGTGGCCGGTATTCATCGCTTGCAGCATGTCGAGCGCCTCACCGCCACGAACCTCGCCGACGACGATCCGGTCGGGCCGCATGCGCAGCGCGTTGCGCACGAGGTCGTGGATGGTGACCTGGCCGGCGCCTTGGATGTTGGGCGGCCGGGCCTCGAGCCGCACGACGTGGCTCTGGACCAGCCGCAACTCGGCCGCATCCTCGATCGTGATGATCCGCTCGCGGGTCGGAATGAAGCACGAGACGACGTTGAGGAAGGTCGTCTTGCCTGAACCGGTGCCTCCGCTGATGACGATGTTCATGCGCGCCTCGACCGCGGCGCGGATGAAGTTCATCATCGGCTGCGTCGCGGCGCCGAGACGCACCAGGTCGGCGACTTGAAGCCGGTAGCGCCCGAAGCGCCGGATCGTCATCGTGGCGCCATCGAGCGACAGCGGCTCGATGATCGCGTTGACGCGGGAGCCATCGGGGAGGCGCGCGTCGACCATCGGCGAGGATTCGTCGACGCGCCGGCCGAGCGGCGTGATGATGCGCTCGATGATCGTGCGCAACTGCGCAGCGTCGGAGAATCTCTTCGTCGTGCGCTCGATCAGGCCGCGGCGCTCGACGAAGATCTGTTCGGGGCCGTTGACCATGATCTCGGTGACTTCGTTGTCGGCGAGCAGGTCCTCGAGCGGGCCCAGCCCGACCGCCTCGTTGACGATCTCCTCGCGCAGCCAGGCGACGTCCTCGGCCGAACCGAGATCCTTGCGCTCGCGCAGCAGCCCCTCGACCAGCTCCGTGACCTCGCGCTTCAGCTCGGCGAGCCGCGCCACGTCGCTGCGCGCGCCGGCGATATTCGGGAGGGACTGCAAGCGCTCGGAGAGCGCCGCGTTGAGATCGTTCTTGATGGCGTCGCGTTGCGCGCGCCATTCGCCGCCCTGCGCGGCGCTGGGAATTCGGGGCTCGGGACTCGGCGTCGCGTTGGGCGTGGCGTCGGGCGTCGGGTTCGGCGCGCCGTTGGAAGCGGCGCCGGGCGCAGGAGGGCGACCGGCGTCATCGGGTCCACGCCGCGGGCCGCGCCGGTCGCCCAGCGGAACGCGGCTCGACGGGCGCAGGGCCAGCAGGCTGTCCGTCCCTTCGATCGCGGCCAGGGCGTCGGCGAAGGCGGCGACGGTCCGTTGGTAGCGGCGATCGGTGCGGTTGGGGATCTCCGCGTATAGCGGGGTGCCCAGCAAGCGCTCCAGCTCGCTGCGCGAGATCTCGGGACGCAGATCGCGATGGTTGAGGACCAGTCCGATGATCGAGGGCGCAACCCCGAAGCGCGCGATCTCGACCTGCATCGCGCGCGCTCCGGTGACGCCGAGCATGGTCGGCTCGACGATCAAGAACAAACGAGCGGCGCGAGAGATCAGCGGCCGGATCGAGGCCGCGAACGGTTGTGGCGCATCGACCAGAACGTAGCTCGAGCTCTGCACGACCGAGGCGGCCAGTTCCTCGACGTCGGCTTGGCGCAGGGTGAAGCTCGCGTCGATCGTGGGCGCCAGCTCGATGACGGTCAGATCCTTCTGGACCGCGGTCGAATTGATCGGCATCGCGCCGTCCGCGCTGTCGAGCGCGCGCACCGCTCCGAGCAGCACCGCAACGCTGCGGCGGCCGCTGAAATCACCATCGACGACGGTGACGACGCCACCGCGTTGACGGAGCAGCTCGGCCACCGAGAGCATCAGGCTAGTCGCGCCGCAGCCACCTTTGCTGCCGACGAACGCAAAGACCGGAGTGCTCATGGACCCGAGACGATCTTGTCGCCGTCGATGATCTGGACGCCGCTGCCGCCGCCCATGCGCGGTCCCATCGAAGGCTGCGCCTGCGGCTGCGATGGGGCCACGTTGGCGGGCGCCGCCGCGGCGGGGATCGAGAAGTCGACGCTCTCGACGGGCTGGGAATTCCAGGCTTCGCCCGCCGGCCGGAGCGCCAGCCGCAGCTGCGAATTGACGTCGGCGAGCGCGAGGAGTTCGGCCTGTGACGGGCTGACTTCGAGGGTCGCCGTCGCGGCGACGTCGGCGTCCGGCGCGGGCGTCGCGCCCATCTCGTCGGTCGCGCGCCCGAGCGCGATCACTTCGATGTCGCGCAGGATCGTGCGGGCCACCGGACCGGCCGGCCCGCGGGCCGGGAGGATCGCGATGACGTCGACCCGATCGCCGGGCTGGATCAGGCCGTTGACGGCCTTGACTCGGTCGACCGGGATCGTCAGCGCGCGCTTCCCTTTCCGCAATGTCGCTTCGAGCCCGACCTGAGTCGGACGCCCGATGCGGCTCGCGCTGATCGTCGCGCCCTTGGGGATCGAGGTCAGCGCGATCGCGCCGACCGCAAGGTTCTGCTGTTGCCCGCCGAGCGCGTCGGAATCGACGTCGGTCACCGGGCGGTCGGCGGCGGTCAGCATCTCGGCGGTGATCGTCGAGCGCGGCGCGATGTCGGCCGCGGCGACCAAGACCGAGCGATTCTGTACGACGCCTTGTACCGGTTTGTGGCTGACGTTCGCAAGATACGCGTACAGCAGCGCCGCTCCGACCGCCGCGATCAACGATGCGATCAGCAGCCGCACGGTCCGGGGCTGCATCCGGGCCTTGGGACCGATCATGACAAGATCCTCATGGCGGGGAAGACGAAGGTCGAAAGGGCGGAGCACCCCGCGCCGGCAGCGATCGCGACGGCATATGGGAGACGGCCGCTCCCCAGTCCGATCGCGGCACGGCCACCACCGAGCAGGGCGGCCTTCAGCCGAACGGACGCCTCGCCGACGCGACCGCGGACGAGGAGCCAGGCGAGCGCGAGCGCGCCGCCGCTGATCAAGGTGTACATGACAAAGCCCAACGCGAGCGGATAGCCCAGCGCCAGCGCTGCAGCCGCGAGCAACTTGACGTCGCCGCCGCCGAGAAGCCCACTACCAAACGCCAGCATGCCCAGCGCAAACACGGCCACCGCTACACCGAGCGAGGCGGCCAGGTGACTCAACCCGCCGACGAACGCGAGCGGGAGCGCCGCGAGGGCGAGGCCGCCCGTGAGGCCGTTGGGGACGCGGCGAGTACGAAGATCCGTCGCAACGGCGATCGTACACGCCGCTCCGACCGCCGCGTAGGCCAGCACGAAGCTCGTCACCTCGGTACGACGTCGGCGCGCAGGGGCTGTGCTTCGCTGGGCACCTCGCCCCGGCTCCTCACGGCAGCATAGGCGCGTGCGGGACCGGGACGTGGCATCTCACAGAGCAGTTCCGGCGCTATTCAGAACGGTCGAGGCATTCGTGCCGAGCAGTTTGATCGCGGCAAGCGCGACGACGGCGATCAGCGCCACGAGAAGCGCGTACTCGACAAGCGAGGCGCCTTCGTCGTTCTTCCAGAGGGCAAGTAGGGCTTTCAAGGGATAGGGGTCCTTTCGGAGAGGGAGTCTTCGTCACCGGTCTTCTGGGGGAACCAGATCGGCCGGGAAAAGCGAACCGAGATTGGGTCGCGTGAGCATGAGCCGCGTCCTCGCCGGGGCAAGGCCGGGAACCAGGGATGAGACGACGACGACGAGCGTCGAGCTCGTGAACTCGAGTGCGTTGTCGTCGATCCTGGCGGTGAAGTGTCCGGCCGCGTCGGCACGAACGTGAACCTCACCGACGAGGACCGTCGGCAGATCGGTCGAGAGCAAGCCGTAAGCGGTCACCATGACCGGCAGGTACGGCGACGCCTGACCGGACACGTCCGTCGCTGCCGCACCCGGATGTCGGGAAGCGGTGACGGAGATCTGCACCACTGACGGTTGCGCCGCGGCGGCAGACGCGACTGCTGTTGTCAGCGTCGCTGAGGCCAACGCGAGGAAAAGGGCTCGGTGTGCTTCTAGCTTCTCCATGTCAAGCTGATCCTACACTAAGCGGCTGCTCCAACCATACGGGCGAGCGGTCCTGTCTTGGTAAAGAAATACGCGATGTTGACGCATTAACGCTGCACCACGTGGAGCGCGATCTGTTATGCTACGTAGGTGAAGCCTGTCTTCAACCTTTTTCGAGGAAGCAGCATCGCGTGCTCGTTC
>JBEKLD010000053.1:0-17026 GCA_050010375.1 Vulcanimicrobiaceae bacterium | reverse complement strand
CGTACAGCCTCCTCGCGGTCTGGGCCATCGCCGACCGCGCGCAGGACTGGGCGCAGCGGCGCCGGGATCGTGCCGAGCGCGCGGACCAGCGCCATCAGTCCTTTTTGCGGGACGAACCGGCCGATGAAGGTGACGCGTCGCGATGCGCGCGGATCGACGTCGGCGAAGTCGGCCTCGTCGAGCGGATACCGGATCGACGCGATACGCGCCGCCGGGATCCCGTTGCGCTGCGCCATCTCGCGCATGAAGGGCGAGCCGACCAAGACGCTGTCGGCCGCGGCGACCGCGTCGCGCAAGCGGCGGCGGCGCCCGATCAGCGCCAGCGTCTGCGGTCGCGGTCCGTACGCGCAGCCGTCGGTGAGGGCGTGGAGGGCGCAGGCGATCCCCAACGGTAGCTTGCAGTTCTTTCCGCTGCGCGGGAAGACCCGATCGCCATTAGGGCAGAACGGTCGGTGATCGCACAGGTGGTACATGAGGCGCGCCGGCCGCCGCAGGGATTCGACCACGGCGACGTCCATGACGTTCTGCGCGATCACCGCGTCCGGCGCGAACTGCGCGGAGGCGCGGGCCGCGGCGGCGGCCGCCCCAGCGTTCGGTGGGTCGTGTTCGGAAGCCCAGGCGATCGTTTGGGCGTCGACCCCGGCAGGGACGGCGTCGATCTTGCGCGCCAGCACGTGCACGCCGATGCCGCGTGCGACCAGCGCCGGCAACACGATCTCGAGAAAGCGTTCCATGCCGCCTTCCGCGCCGAGCCGCTCGACGGCGAACAACAGCTTCATGCGTCGATCGCGCGAGCGTAGGCGTCGAGGGAGCGTTCCGCATAGGTCTCCCAGCGCAGCGCCCGCAACCGCTCGTCGAGCGCATCGCCCCGGCTGCGCGGCGGACGGCCCAACGCTCGCACGACGGCCTCGCGGATCGCCGCCGGGTCGAGCGGATCGACGTAGGTCGCGTCGGGGCCGAGGTATTCGCGTTCAGAGCCGCGTGCGCCGGCGACGACGCGTGCGCCGCGTGCCGCCGCTTCGAGCGAGACGAACCCGGGCAGGTCGCCCCACGACGGCAGCACGTGCACGGCGGTGCGCCCGAGCAGCGCCGCCAGCTCGTCGTTCGGCAGCCCTTCGACGAAGTGCGTGCGCGCCGTCGCCAGGCGGCGGCAGAGCCGCCCGTAGTCGGCATCGTATGACCCGCCGACCAGCGTGACGTCGACGTCGAGATCGCGCAGAGCGAACAGCAACAGCGCCTGGTTTTTCAGTGGCTCGATCCGCCCGACGCAGACGACGCCGCTGCGCACCGCACCGGGTGTCTCGCCGAACGCCTCGTCGCCGAGACCGTACGGAGCGACGACGTACGGGAGGCTGTCGACGCCGAGAAAGCGCGCGCAGGCGAACGCTTCGATGAAACTGCCGGTGAACGCGACGTCGGCCCGGCGCAACAGCGCCGCCTGGCGCGCGCGGAACCGGAGCGCGCCGCGGCCGGGCTTGCGCACCAGCTCGGCCTCGTTACGGCGCAATCGCGCGAGCTGCCGCTCGACGGATGTCGGCCGGCGTCCGAGGAGCGCGCGCGCGACCAGCGGCGCGAGCCGAAAGAGCGCCGTCCGATCCCACCAGACCGGCGAGACCACCAGGGGAACGTCCGAGCGGCGCAGGGCTTCGATCTGCGGCTCGGCGATGTCGGGATCGAAGATGCCGTAGAGGTGCGCCACGTCGTAGCCGGCGGCGTCTGGCGCGAGGGTCGCGGCGACGTCGACCTCGACGCCGCGCGCACGCAGCGCCGCGGCCGAGCGCTGCGCGAGCACCGCGTCGCCACCGAACCGCTGCGTGACGTTCGGCCGCACCACCATCAGCACGCGCATCAGCGGGTGACGACCTCGCGCAACGCGGCCGCACGTGCCGGCGTCACCGCAACGGCGTCGGCCGGCGGTGTGCCGTGGGCGGCGAGGACCGCGAGCGCGCGCAAGCGCCGACCGCCGTAATGGAGCGGCAGCCGGCGCGCGACCTCGCGCACCGCCCGCGCGGCGCGCGGCGCGTAGGCCTCGAATCGCGCGCGCACCTCAGCGACCGCGTCGGCGAACGTTTGGTCCTCGGCGAGCGCGACGTAGGTGGCGCTCGGCACGATCTCGAGCGACGGCGTGTCGCGCCGCGCGACGACCAGCGCGCCGTTCGCGAGCGCCTCAGTGACCAGGATTCCCCACGGATCGTCGGCCGCGACCACGACGAGATCGGCGCGCCGCAGCGCGTCCAGCGGTGGCGTAAGCGGATCGTCGAGCGCGATCGCGCGCCACGGCAGATCGCCCAGCGCGCGCGCGATCGCTTGCGTCGCCTGGCTCTCGGATTCGGCGCATCGCGCGATCAGCACCACCGCCTCGCGCAGGCGCGGCTCGCTCGCGCGCGGTGTCCCGTGCACGCCGAACCGGAAGGTCGACACCCGATCGCGCGGGACGCCTCGTGCTACCACGGTGTCTCGCGCGGCGTCCGAGCAGACCCAGTAGCGGGACTCCAGATCCGGCAGGTAGTCCGGCACCGAGGACAACAGCCGCACGTCGGCGCGGCCGTCTGTCTCGGCGGTGACGTCGAGCGCGCGCCGTCGATCGAGGTGCGCGAGCAGGTGCAGTAGCGCGCGCTCGACCGGACTGCGCACGAGGGCGAAGCGAGCGCCACCGAACTCGCGCCAGGTCGCGGCGAAGCAATCGCGCGCGAGCCGCGCGAGGCCCGTGCGCGCATCCCAACGCAACGCGAGCGCCGGCGGATCCGACCACGCCGGCAGTGGGAAGAGATCGAGGAAGGGGCTCCACCGGGCGGCGAAGCGTTCGGCGTTCGCCTCGTCGTGCGGCCGCTTCCCGCGCGATGCGCCCTCGAGATGGACGACGGTCGCTGCGGGCTCGTAACGGCACCGAAACCCCTGCGTCCAAATCCGTAGCGCGAGATCGAGATCTTCGTATCCGTTGCGGTAGCCAGCGTCGAAACCACCGACTGCCTCGAACAGGGAGCGGCGCACGAGCAGCGCCGCGCCGGTGAACACGAGGTCGTCGCGCGCGACGTTCGCTTCGGGCGTCTCTGCGTCGAGATGACGGTAGAGGAGAACTGGCGCTGTTGGATTGCGCAGCAGGGTCCCGGCGCTTTGGATCGTGCCGTCGACGTAGACGAGCTTCGGCACGACCGCGCCGACTGTCGGGTCCGCTTCGAGGATCGCCACCAGCCGCGCGCTCGCGCCCGGCTGGACGAGCGTGTCGTTGTTCAGGAACAAGATCGCCTCAGCGTGGCCGGCGGCCGCGCCGGCGTTGCAAGCGGCGGCGAAGCCGCCGTTGTGGCTGAGCAGGATCGCAGTAACGTCGCGCCGCTCGCGCAAACGCGCGGCCGCGTCGTCGGGCGACCCGTCGTCGACGACGAAGACGCCGGCGAACGACGGATCGCGTGGCAGCGCGTTCAGGCACTGCTCGGTCAGCTCCCAGTTGCCGTACTGTGGGATCACGACGTCGATCGTCATTGGAGCGCGCCCGTGGCGACCTCGCGCAGCACGGCGAGCGTCTGCGCGGTGCAGCGCTCCCACGAAAAGGTCGCGGCGCGTGCGAGTCCGCGCGCTCTGAGTTCCGCGCGCGCGGCATCGTCAGGGAGGAGCGCGCGCAGCGCGTCCGCCCACGCGGCGGCGTGGCGCGGCGCGTCGACGTACGCGGCGGCGTCGCCACCGACCTCGGGCAGTGCGCCGGCCCGCGCCGCGAGCACCGGTGCGCCGCACGCCATGGCCTCGAGCAGCGGCAGGCCGAAGCCTTCGTAGGTCGACGGCAACGCGACGAGCGTTGCGGCGCGATAGAGCGCGACCAGCGTCGCGTCGTCGCGCGTCGGCACGACGATGGCACCGGGGACGGGCGCCGGGGTCGGATGGGTGAGGACGAGCGAGACATCGCCGTCGGGGAACGCGCGTGCGAATGCGGCGCTCAGCGTTGCGGTATTCTTGCGCTCGTCGTGGGCGCCGACGTTGAGTACGTAGCGGCGGAAGCGCAGCACGTTCGGCAGCGCCTCGATCGTGCCGGGCCTGAAGATGGGATCGGCCGCCAGCGGCGTCACGACGATGCGGACGGGCTCGACACCGAGCCGCCGCTCGACCTCGCCGGCGGTGAACGCCGACTGCACCAGGATGCGCCGCGCCGTCGCGGCCGTGAGCAGGAACGGATCCTGCTCGCGCTGCCGCACGCGCGGGTCGGCGGCCGGGAACGCGAACGGCGCCGCGTCGTGGACCGTCGCGACCGCCGGCAAGGCGCTGGTGAGGAACGTGCCGTTCCACGGAAACCACACGACGTCGGCGTCGGGCGGGATGCGCCGCGCGACCGCGACGTCGCCGCCGGCGGCGCGCACGATCGCGCGCCGATTGGGGAAGACGTCGCGCACGACCATCGTCCAGCGGAAATCCGGTTCCTGCACCGCGCGGGCGAGGACGGCGCGCGCGTAGCGTCCGATCCCGCGCTCGTCGCGGGTCAAGTTGTGCGCGTCGACCGCGACGTGGACCACGCCGGCTACTTTCCGCCCGGACAGGGCGGAAGATCGGTCGTGCCGTTCGACTGCGTGTGCTTGATGATGTATTGGATCAAAGGCGAATAGGTCGCCACGTCGGCTCCCGGCGGTGGCATTTGCAGGGCGATGTCGAACGAACCCTTCTTCAGATTCGTCGACGACCAAGGATCGGTTTCTTCCGCGTTCTGATACACCCAAGGATACGGGAAGGGCGCCGATTCGCGGTGGTGGTCGGGGAAGCTGACGATCGCGGTGACGTGCTCGCCGACCGTCGTCCCGTGCCGCTCCTCGACCGGGTCGGTCTCGAACTCGACGACGCCGCACGGTGCTTGCGCGTTCACCGCGCCGTTTCCGTTGCCGGAGGTGCCGGTGCCTTTGGCGCCCAGCCCACCGCCGACGCCCGGCGCGTTGCCGGTCCCCGTCCCGACGGACGTCCCCGTCCCGCTGCCGGCGGCGCTCGGAGCGGCGAACGGCGCCGGGACCGCGGCCAGGATGCGGGCGCGCGGCGCGCCGCCGCCGCGCCGAGGCGCCGGTGTCCCGCGGGCCCGGCCGGCGAGCTGCGGCCGCGGGGCGAGCGTCGCGCGGGGCGGGACCGTCAGCCGCGGCGGCGGGGTCGGGGGCGGCGTCGGCCGCGGGGTGGGTGCCGGCGTCGGGGTCGGCGAGGCGGTTTGGATGACGATCACTTGCGCGGCGGGTTGGCGCTCCTCGGCCGTGGGCTGGGTGGGTGAGCGAAGGACGGACAGGACGATCTCGTGCAGCGCGATCGCGCACGCGAATGCGAGGATCAGGCGCGTCCGGTAGCGCTCGAGGTCCACCACCCAGGTACAACGCACCCGCACGACGGCATCGTTCCTGGCGCGGCGGCGTCGCAGGCGCCCGAGCGGCGAGGGCGAACCGGCGAGCCGTGACCGAGCAGATCGAAGAGCTGATCCGGGCGATCCCCGACTTCCCGATCCCCGGGATCCTGTTCCGCGACATCACCCCGCTGCTCGGCGACCCGAAGGGTTTCCGGCGCACGATCGACCTGTTCGTCGAGCCGTATCGCAACGCGCGGATCGATGCCGTCGTCGGGATCGAAGCGCGTGGCTACATGATCGGCGCGCCGGTCGCCTACGCGCTGGGCGCCGGCTTCGTCCCCGTCCGCAAACCCGGCAAGCTGCCCGGCAAGACGTACACCGAGGAATACTCCCTCGAATACGGGACCAACGCGCTCCAAATTCACGCCGACGCGGTCGGACACGGCCATCGGGTCCTGGTCATCGACGACTTGCTGGCAACCGGCGGCACGATCGCCGCGACGCTGCGCTTGCTGCGCAAGCTGGGCGCCGACGTCGTCGGGGTCGCGGTCCTGATCGAGCTGGCCGCGCTGAACGGCCGGGCGGCCCTCGACGGCGTCCCGCTCACCTCGTACGTCACCTACTGAGCGCCCGGGACCGCGCCCCGGTGCCGGCTGACGCGAACGAGCCCTCGAGCACCTACTACGGCCACGTCCGAACCGAGGTGCTCGACCTGCTGCCGGTCGCGCCGCGCCGTTTGCTCGACGTCGGTTGCGGCCGCGGCGCCACGGCGGCGGCCGCCAAGCTACGCTGGCCCGGGCTCGAGACGATCGGGATCGAGCTCGTCCCGGCCGTCGCCGAACGTGCCCGTCAGGTGTTCGACCGGGTCGTCGAGGGGTCGGCGGAGTCGCTCGATCTCGTTGGTGCCGGCATCGCCGACGTCGATGCGGTGCTGTTGGCTGACGTGCTGGAGCACATGGTCGATCCCTGGACGTTCTTGGAGCGCCTGCGCGCAGCGCTCACCCCCGACGCGACCGTCGTCGCCTCGATTCCGAACGTGGCGACGATGTGGCTCCTCGATCAGCTCGCCCGCGGGCGGTTCGAGTACGAAGCGGAGGGGCTGCTCGACGCGACGCACCTGCGCTTCTTCACCCGCGCCTCGATCGCCGAGATGTTCGAGCGCGCCAAGTACCGGATCGAGCGCTGGGGCCGACGGCCCGACGGCCGCAACGACGTCCTGCTCGGGCGGTATTTTCTGGGTCGCCGGCTCCCCTCGCCGCTCGCGGGGATGGTCATCGGTAAACGGGTCGTCGTCCGCCGGGTCGACGCCGAACGCTTCGAGGATCTGCGAACGAGCCAGTTCCTGGTCGTCGCGCGGCCTACGGGCGTTCGCGGCGGCGATACCAGCGGTTGAGCCCGTCGAAGTCGATCAGTTCGTAGTCTTGCGCGCGGACGAAGGTGTCCCAGGGTTCCCAGGACGGGGTCTCGCGGAGCGGCTCGACCGCCTCGATGCAGAGGATGCGCGGCCGGTAGGCCGTCCAGTCGGCGCCGCGCAGGACGCGCTCTTCCCAGCCCTCGACGTCGACCTTGAGAAAGTCGATCTCCGTCCCGGCCGGGACGTGGGCGCGGCAGACCGCCGCCAGCGTCGAGACCGGGACCCGCACCGTCTCGATCCCGGTCGTCGAGTGCCGCTGCTCGACCGCCCAGGCGGCCGCGTAGTCGGCGACCGCCGGCTCGAAGGTCGCCAGGCCGGTCCGGCCGATCACCAGCAGGTCCAGCTCGCCGGGTGCGTCGCCCAAGGCGACCGGCAGGGTGATGTCGCGCGGTCGCGCCTCCCGCAGCAGCCCGCTGTAGTACGGATGCGGCTCGACGTTGATCCCGCGCCAGCCCCGGTCGTAGAAGTGCTTGGTGACCGAGTCCTGGACCGGGTCCCAGGCGCCGACGTCGATGTAAAAGCCGCGCCGCCGGCGGCCCAGCAGCGCCACCAGGGTCCGGTCCTCCCCGCGCTGAGCGTGCCAGGAAGGCCGGCGCTGCCAAGGCCATCGCATCTGTGTGCCAAAACTCTTTGCGTTCGGAGTCGGTTTTCGAATACGATAGGCTTTATATCCGTATGACCATCCAAGACCTCGTCGCCAAAGTGCAGCAGTACGACCCCGAGCTGGACGGGGCGTGGCTGGAACGTGTCTACGAGGTCGCCGACCGAGCCCACGAGGGGCAGCGCCGCGCCTCGGGCGAGTCCTACATCGCCCACCCGCTGGCCGTGGCCGACATCCTGGTCGACCTGGAGATGGACCGCGAGACGATCGCCGCGGCGCTGCTGCACGACGTCGTCGAAGACACCGTCATCACCAACGAAGAGGTCGCCGAGCAGTTCGGCGCCGAGATCGCGACCCTGGTCGACGGGGTCACCAAGCTGACCCGCATCCCCTATCAATCGAAAGAGGACGCGCAGGTCGAGAACCTGCGCAAGATGTTCCTGGCGATGGCCAAGGACATCCGAGTCATCATCGTCAAGCTGGCCGACCGCCTGCACAACATGCGCACGCTCGCGAGCCTACCGCCGGCCAAACAACAGGCGATCGCCCGCGAGACGATCGAGATCTACGCGCCGATCGCGCACCGCCTCGGCATCTGGCGCGTCAAATGGGATCTCGAGGACCTGGCGCTGCGTTACCTCGACCCCGACGCCTACCGCGACATCGCCGAGCGCGTCGCCAAGAAGCGCACCGTCCGCGAAGAGGCCGTCTCGCGGGTCATCAGCGATCTCAAGGCCGATTTCGAGAAAGTCGGCCTGCAGGCCGACGTCACGGGCCGCCCCAAGCACTTCTACTCGATCCACAAGAAGATGCAGAAGGGCCGCGAGTTCTCGACCATCTACGACCTGACCGCCATCCGCGTCATCACCGACAGCGTGAAGGACTGCTACGGCGCGCTGGGCGTCGTGCACGCGATGTGGAAGCCGCTCCCGGGGCGGTTCAAAGATTACATCGCGATGCCGAAGCCCAACATGTACCAGTCGTTGCATACGACGGTCGTCGGGCCGAGCGGCGATCCGCTCGAGATCCAGATCCGCACCTGGGAGATGCACCGCACCAGCGAGTACGGGATCGCGGCGCATTGGCGCTACAAAGAAGGCGGCAAGAAGGACGACTTCGAGCAGAAGCTGACCTGGCTGCGCTCGCTGCTCGAGTGGCAGAACGACATGCGCGACTCGCGCACCTTCATGGAGAACCTCAAGCTCGACCTGTTCGACTCGCAGGTCTTCGTGTTCTCGCCCAAAGGCGACGTGTTCTCGATGCCCGGCGCGGCGACGCCGCTCGACTTCGCCTATCAGGTGCACACTGACGTCGGCCACAAGTGCGTCGGGGCGAAGGTCAACGGGAAGATCGTCCCGCTCGACTACCAGCTCAAGAACGGCGATATCGCCGAGGTCCTGACCAACAAGTCGGCCCATCCGTCGCTGGACTGGCTCTCGGTCGTCAAGACGAGCAGCGCGAAGCACAAGATCAAACAGTGGTTCCGCAAGGAGCGCAAGGAAGAGAACACGCTGCTGGGCCAGGAGGCGGTCGAGCAGGAGCTCGCGCGCGCCGGCTTACGCGTCGATCTCGCCCGCGCCGACGCGATCGAGCGCGTCGCCACCAAGATGAACTACCAGAACGCGACCGACCTGTTCGCGGCGATCGGCTTCGGCGACGCGACCGCCTCGACGGTCGTGGCGCGGCTGCGCGACGAGACGAAGGCCGACAACGTGGTCGACATCGCCGCGCTGCCTCGGCCGGCGACGAGCCGCCGCGTTGCGCGCAACTCCAGCGGCATCCGCATCGCCGGCGTCGACGACGTGCTGGTCCGGCTCTCCAAGTGTTGTAGCCCGGTCCCGGGCGACCCGATCATGGGCTTCGTCACGATCGGGCGCGGCGTCTCGGTCCACCGCGCCGACTGTCCGAACACCGCCTACATGAACGCCGCGCCGGAGCGGATCCTCGAGGCGGAGTGGCTCGACCGCTCGGCCCTCACCCATGCCGTCGACATCGAGATCGAGGCCGCCGACCGGCCCGGCCTCTTGCAGGACGTGATGGGCGTCGCCGCCGAGTCGAAGACCCAGGTCAGCTCGGTCAACGCGCGGGTCAAGCGCGACCGCAGCGCGCTGATCTCGATCACCGCTCAGATCTCCGATCTCGAGCACCTGCACACGCTGCTGCGCAAGCTCGGTGCGGTCAAGGAAGTCCGCAACGTCTGGCGCGTGACCAAACGCGAGGCCCGGGTCAGCGGCTCCTAGCATCACGATCGAGGCGGCGCACAGCGCGACCGACGAGGTTCGCGACTTGATCGGCGAACTCGATCGAACGCTCGCGCGGGACTATCCGCCGGAGCAGCAGCACGGCCTGTCGTTGGAGGCGATCTTCCAACCGCACGTGCTGTTCTTCCTGGCCCGGCTCGACGGGGTCGCCGTCGGCTGCGGCGGCGTCGCGCTGTTCGAGACCTTCGGCGAAGTCAAGCGCATGTACGTCCGCGAGAACGTGCGCGGTCGAGGGATCGCCCAGGCCCTGCTGGCCCGCATCGAAGCGGAGGCGCAGAGCCGTGGGTACGCCGTGCTGCGGTTGGAGACGGGCGAACGGCAACCCGCCGCGATCCGCGTCTACGAACGGGCCGGCTATCGGCGCTGTGACGCCTTCGGCGAGTATCTCTCGATGACGCCGCCGCAGATCGAGATGAGCGTCTTCTTCGAAAAACAGCTCACCGTCGCCGCCCGCGAACGCTCGTCCTAGACGCCGAAGCCGGTCGTCAGGTCGAGGCTGGTCGCGACGGGGCGGCAGGCGAAGACTGCGGGCGCGAACCGGGCCGCGAGCGCCGTCACGATCGCGGCGCGGTCGAGCGGCGCGAAGCCGCTGGAGCGGGTGACGCGCGCGTCGATGACGGTGCCCGTGTCGTCGACGTCGAGGTGCAGCTCGACGACGCCGGTCGCGTTGACGGCGCGAGCCTCGGGTGGGAACGGTGGCCGGAGCGGGACGAGTGGCGCGGCCGGTGCGAAGGGGCGCGCGCACGCCGGCGGCGCCGACGGGCCGAAGCCCAGCGGGTTCAGCAGCGTGGTGCGAGTCGAGAACCCGTCGATCGCGACTTGCCGGTCGCGGTCGGCGTCGGCCTGCGCCGCCGCGCTGCTCGGCGGCGCGTCGGGGCTCCACGGCGCGGTGACCGGGCAGTCGAGCCGTTGCGTCGGGGCGAGGCCGGTCGCCTGCACCCAGGCGGCGACCGGGTGCTCGTCGGGCGGGAGCGCAAAGTAGCGCGTCAGCCGCAGCCCGGTGAACGTCATCAGCGGGACGTCGTTCACGTCGAGCGCGTAGCGTGTGCGGTCGGTGTCGATACGCACGCGCACCGACCGCGTATCGCCGCGGTCGACGTCGAGCAGGATGCCGTAGGTGCCGGTCCGCCCGACGGCGGCCAGATCGGCGACCGCCCCGATCGTCACCGGGCAGAAGACGTTGGCGGCGGCCGGGCGTGGGGCCCCGGCGAGCGGGAGCGCCGCGGCGAGCGTGGCCGCGAGGAGGAGCGAGCGGTTCATCCCGTCGCCGCTTCGCGGCAGGGGGCGCGCCTCCCGCGAGCGGGGAACACGGACCGCGTGTCCCAGCATGCGCTGTACTCGGTCGTCGGCCTCGTCCTCGGGTTCGGGGGGTCGATGATCGTCGCGCAGTCGTTCGTCGCGGAGCGCGGGGCGCGCAAGGTGCTCCCGATCGCGATCCCGTTGGCGATCGTGTGCGGGGTCGTCATCGCCTGGGCCCTCAACGCTTGGAACGACTGGGTCCACGCCAGCGCCACCATGGGGATGTGAAGCTTCAGGGCGTGGCGAGCGCGGCGAACTCGGCCAGGCTCGCCACGCCGCGCACGCGCCGGCGCGGCAGCGCGTAGGGACCGGCGAGACTCACCACCCGGCCGGGTCGTTCGGTCAGCGCGGCGGCGAAGCCGTTTTCGCGCAGGATCGCGATCGTCTCGGCCTTCCACTTCCCCGCCGCATACGCGTAGGTCGTCGGTTGGGCAAGGTAGTGCGTCAGCGTCTGCGCGCAGTGGGCGATCTCACCCTGCGCGCCGGCGCGATCGAGCTGCGCCAGGTCGAGGTGGTGGGTGCCGTGGCAGCCGATCTCCATCCCGGCGGTGTGCATCGCGCGCAACTGCTTCCAACTCGCGTGCCGGCCGTCGCCGATGAACCCGGCGGAGACGTAGAAGCTGCCGACCGCGCCGTACTTTTGCAGGAGCGGCGTCGCGACGCTCGCGCCGTCGGTGTAGCCGTCGTCGAAGGTCAGCACGACGGCGTGCTGCGGGTGCTCGCCGCGCGCGAGCGCGTCGACGAGCTGGCGCGTCGTCAGCGTGCGGATGCCGTGGTCGCGCAGCCAGCCCAGCTGCGCCGCGAAGGCGCTCGGCGTAACGGTCAAGTCTGCGCCGACCGGATCGCGTGGGATCTGCGCGTTGACGTGGTGATACATCAGCACGGGGACGCCGAGCCAGTCGTCGGCGCCGGCCGCGCGCGGCGCGAGCGTAGCGAGGATCGCAACGAGGGCGAACGCGAGGGCGAGCGAGCGGATCATGGGCTCCCTGGGAGGACGACGGTGAGATCGCGGAAGGCCAGCGCACCGGCGGCGCGCACCGGTGGGCCGCCGAGGGACGGCACGACGTAGAGCGCGGTCAGCCGCACCGGCGGGTTGAGGTCGGGTGGAAGGGCGAGGGTGACGCGCCGCCAGCCCTGCCAGTCGACGTGCGCCGCGAGCGTGAGCGCGCGAAGCTCGCCGAAGCGGTTGACGAAGCTCGCGCGCAGCGGCGCGCCGTTGCCGTCGCCCTGCACGTCGAGCGCGACCGCCAACGGCTCGCCCGGCAGCGCTAGCGCGAGCACTTCGCGAGCGACCCGAGCGCCGCCGGTGAAATCGTAGGCGAGCGTACCCGGCGCGAAGCCGAGGACGGTCGCGACGTGCCGGCCGACGTGGACGAGCACCGTCGCGCTCGCGCCGCCGGCGGTCACGGTGACGTGCGCGTCGTGCGCGACGGCGCGGTAGACGGCAGTCGCGCCGTGCGGGTCGAGGCTGCCCAGATCGGCGCTCCAACGCACGTCGGGGCCGAGCGCGACCGCATCGCCGTCGGCGTCGAAGGCGTGCACGGCCAGGTCGACCGTGGCTTGCGGATCGGGATCGGGCCTGTCGGGCGTCACGGCGAGCGTTGCGACGCGGGCCAGCGTCGTGTACGGCACCTCGGCGTGCAGCCCGTTCGCCTCGCTGACGTGCGCGACGTGCGGACCCGGCGCGTCGTCGGCGTGGAGCGGCGCGAGCGTCGCGTCGCGCAGCCGGTGACCGGCCGCGTCGACGACGGCGCCGCGCAGCGCGATCGTCGCGCCGGGGAGCGCAGCGAAGCCCGACGGCCGCACGACCAGCCGCGGATCGACACCGACGGGCGCGTCGCTGTAGACGAACAGGCCGTCGGCGACGAGGCGTTCGGCGCCGTCGCTCGGCGCGCCCAGCACACTTGGCTGCGCGTCGCCGAGCACGCGTCCGACCAGCGTTGCCGAGCCGCCCGAGTCGAACGCCATCCCCTCGGTCGCGCCGAAGCCGAGCATGAGCGCGGCGAACTGTGGGCGGGTCAGGCCGATCGAGACGGCCGGCGCCCGGCCGTCGACGGCGAGGAGGAGCAGCGTGTCGGCCGGCGTCAGCGCGGCACCCGAGACCGGGAAGTGCACCGCGCGTTCTTCGGGCGCCGGCGCGGCGGGATCGTCGACCGCCACGCCGCCGGCGATCAACAGCGGCCCGCCACCGACGGCCCCCGTCAGGGTCGCGAGCGGCGGCGTCGTGTCGTACGCGAGGGTGACGGTATCACCGACGCCGGGTGGCGCCCCGGCGCGTAGCGCCGCGGGGCCGAGCGCGAGCAGCGTCCCGCTGACGGAGCCGGCTGCGGCGGGACCGGCCGCGAGCACGCGATACGTCCCGGTGCCCCCGGGCGCGGCGTCGAGCGGCGCGAGCGTGACGAGCGTGACCTCCGGCGCCGCGGTCAGCGTGCCGAACGCCGGCGTCAGCAACGAGGCGCCGCCCTCGGGCGGCCACACGTCGACGCCCGTCAGCGGCACGTGCAGGCCGTCATAGGCCGCGCTGCCGGCGAAGCCGAGCGTCCCGAACGCGACGCTGCCGTCGCGCGCGACCATCAGGACCGCGCGCGCCGACGGCGTGCGCGCGAGCACGCCGCCGCGCACGACTGCGTTCAGCGGCTGGTTCGTCTGGCCGATGTCGAAGTAGTCGGCGTTGACGCCGGCGACCGCGCCCGTCCGCACCGCCATCGACGAGACGGTCTCGCCGCTGGAGACCAGCTGGTCGTGCGCGACGACGACGCCCAGGTGGATGCTCGGCTCGCGCAGGTCGACCGCGACGACGTGCACGACCAGCGGACCATCGGCGGTCGTCAGCCGATAGTCGGCGCGCACGACGCCGGGCGCGACGAACTCCGCGCGCTCGTGCTGCGCGACGATGGCGGGAAAGGGCGCCGGCGGCGCCAGCGCCGCCGGAGGGACGATCACTTCGAACCCGGCGGGACGATCCGCGCCTGCGGCAGCGGCGTCGCGCGCGTCGTAACGAGCGTCCCCGGCGGGGCGGTGCTGTAGAGCAGCAACGCGTCGGAGATCACCCGCTCCCAATTCTCATCCGACGGCGCGTTGCGCAAGCTCGCCGCGGCGTCGCCGGGCGCGCGCGAGACCATCGTCACCGAGCCGCCCGAGTCGAGCGCCATCGCGTCGGTGACGCCGAAGCTGCGCAGCAGATCGCCGAACTCCGGGCGCGTCATCCCCATCGAGCGCTCGGGGTGGCGCGCGTCGACGGTCATCAGCAGCAACGACTGATCGCTCAGCGTGCCGAGCGCGACGACGGCCCAGCGCACGTCGCGCTCGGCCGGCGCGGGCGCCTTGGGATCCTCGTACCACGCACCGTTCTGCAGCAGCAGCGGACCGCCGCCGACCCCCGCGACGGCGTCGGGCACCGCCGGGTCGAGCCCATAGTTCATCGTGACGACGTCGCCCGGACGCGGCAGCGGCCGGTTCGCTTTCGGGCCGAACGCGACGCCGAGCTGGGCCGGGATCGGCGCCGTCGCGGGGAGCGCCGAGACGACCCGGTACCGATCGCCACCCAGCGCGACCAGCGGCTCGAAGGTCACGCCGTCGGCCGGCCGCAGGTCGGCGCCGTAGTCGGGCGTGATGACGGTCGTGTCCTCGAGCGGCCACGAGTTGAGCTGCGTGATGCCGTAGCGCCGCGTGCCGTCGACCACCGCGCCGCGCATGCGGAAGACGGCGAAGGTGACGTGGTTGTGCTTGTCGATCACCAGCGCCTCGCGGTCGGCCGGGCCGCGCAGCAGCACGCCGCCGCGCATCAGCAGTCCCTGCGGCTCGTAGGTGCGGCCGATGTCGAAGTAGTCGCCGTTGACGCCGGCGACCGCGCCGGTGCGGTCGGCGAGCTGCGAGGTGCGCGCGCCGCGCGAGATGATGTGATCGTCGGCGATGGCGGTGTCGAAGCGCAGCGTCGGTTCGGCGGGGTCGATCAGCAGCACCGAGACGGCGCGTGGAATATCCGCCAATGTCATGCCGTACTGTCCGTAGGCGATCCCCGGCGCGGTCGTCTCGAACGTCATCCAGCTCACCGCCGGCTGCGTCGCCACGTCGCCGAACAGCCGCACGACCGCGCGCAGGTCCGGCGTGCCGTCGTCGAGCAGCGCGGGCCACGAATGGACGTCGTGCACTTCGCCCGAGAAGTTGACCGGGATCGCGCCGACCGCGCCGGTCAGCAGCGTGGCGCCGACGCCGTCGGGCGCGACGGTGACTTGGCCGCTGAGGCTATGCAGCGCGACGCCGCCCAGGTTCGCGCCGACGTCGGCGAGCGCGAGCGTCCCGTGTGGTCCGCCGGCGTCGAGCCGCAGATCGACCGCGCGGGCGACGCCCGCCGTCAGCGCGAGCCGATCGGACACGAAGAGCGCCGAGAAAGGGGTGAGCGGGAGTTCGTTCGCGGTCAGCTGCACGCCGGCGGCGCCGGCGTCGGCCGGCTGGGAGCGTAGCACGATCGGGTAGGTCGCACCGCCGTCGCGCAGCGCGAGCTGCAGGTCGGCGCTGAACGTTCCGTCGGCATCCAGGCGCGCGGTACCGGTGGCGTTCTCGAAGGCGAGCGTCTGCGTCGCGCCCGCGCCGCGCGCGAGCGAGAGCGTCCCGCCCTGCACCTCGAGTGCGAGCGCATGCGCCCCCAGCCAGCCGCCGAAGTCGCGTAGGCGCTGCGCCTCGTCGCCCTGCACCGAGTCGAGCGCGGCGCTGACGCGCGGCGCGTGCGCGCGCAAGTGCAGCACGCCGTCGACGACTTGGAGGTCGAGCTGGTCGGCGTCGAGGGTGAAGGCGCCGCCCTTGCTCTGCAGGTGGACGCCCTCGAGGATCGTCGCGCCGTCTCCGTGGTGCAGTCCGTCGATCGCCGCGTCGCCGCCGACCGTTTGGCCGAGCTGCCACTGCAGGTAGCTGCGCTCGATCGGGTCGCGCGCCGCGAAGAACCCGACCACCAGCACGGCCAGGATGATCAGCACGATCGTCAGCGTCCGTTTCGGGAAGCGACGGGGGAACGAGGCCCGCGCCGGCGCAACACGTCTCCCGATGGTCACTCGGATCCTCGCCTCGTTCGCTCTGCTGATGGGGTCGCTGGTCGCGCTGCCCGCCGTGGCGGACGATGGGCTGCCGCAGGTCGCGCCCGGTGGCCGCTCACCCTACGTCGCCGTCATCGTCTGGCACGACGTCGTCGCCGGACCGCAAGAAGTTTGGTTCGACACCCCACTCGATACCTTCAAGAGCCAGCTCGACGCGATCCGGCGCGGCGGCTTTCACGTCGTCACGCTGCAGGCGCTGCGCGAGCATCTCGAACGCGGCGCGCCGCTGCCGGTGAAGCCCGTGGTCCTCACCTTCGACGACGACGGCCACGGGATCTACGAGAACGCTTTCCCGCTCCTGCGGCAAGCGGGCTGGCCGGCGGCGATGTTCGTGCACTCGAACTTCGTCGGGTTGACCACGCACGGGAAGCGCCACAATACCTGGCCGCAGCTGCTGGAGATGGCGCGCAGCGGCCTGATGACGATCCAGAGCCAGACTGCGAACCATCCGCCCGACCTGCGCGTCCTCTCCGACGCCGACGTCGTCCACGAGTACACCCTCTCGCGTTTCTCGCTCGAGCATCGCCTGGGCGTGAAGATTTGGGCGCTCGTCTACCCCGAGGATCATTACGACGCGCGCGTCGCTCGGCTGGCCGCGCAGAACGGCTACGAGTTGGCCTTCACCGAGGACTGGGGCAGCGCCGGCGACTCCGAGAATCTCTTGATGATCCACCGCTACTCGGCGCTGACGCGCTTCGCGCAGGCGCTGAGCGACGTCAGCGCGCACGCCAGCAGTCGCTGATCGGCGCGACGTGCGCCGCCGCGCCGGTCGGCGCAAGGCCGTACATGTCCTCGAGCGTGCGCAGCACGTTGAGGTGGTCGATGCGTTCGGCGTAGCGGCCCGGGAGCACCATCGGGCCGACGAAGATGATCGGGATCGAGTTGGTCTTGTCGTATCCCTCGTCCATGGTGAGGACGACCAGCGTGTCGTGCGCCGCCGCCCAGCGGACCAGCGAGTCGAGGTGTTCGCGCGCCCAGTCGTCGGCCTGTGCGACCGTCCCGTCGTGCATGTCGTTCTCGACGTTGGGGACGACGAATGCGACCGTCGGCAGCGTCTCGAAA
>JBEKLD010000052.1:0-17090 GCA_050010375.1 Vulcanimicrobiaceae bacterium | reverse complement strand
AAGCTCAGCGATCTCTCGATGGTCGACGGCCTGACCGGTCTGCCGAACCGGCGCTTCTTCGAAGAGCGGCTCGACGCGGCGATTCGCGCCGCCAACCGGACCCACCGTCCGTTGGCGCTGCTGCTGGCCGACGTCGACGGCTTCAAGCAGTTCAACGACACCTACGGTCACCTCGCCGGCGACGAGACGCTCAAGGCCGTCGCGGCGACGCTGCGCGGCACCGCGCTGCGGCCCGGCGACGTGGTCGCACGTTGGGGCGGCGACGAGTTCGTCGCGGTCCTGCCTGAGACGGACCTGGAGGGAGCCTACCTGGTCGCCGAGCGGCTCCGCCTCGCCGTTGCGGCACTGTTGATCGCGCATCGCCGTGCGCCGACGCCGGCCGGGGTCGTGACGGTCTGCGTCGGGGTCGCGCTGCTCGACGAGCGCGACGCGCGGATGGCGCCGCTCCTGGCTCGCGCCGACGCGGCCCTCTATCGCGTCAAGCAGGATGGCCGCAACGCCGTCGCCGTCGAGCTCGACGCCAACGGGACGGCGATCGACGCGATGCTCGGCCCCTAACTGCGGGCGGCGACGCGGGCGGCCAGCTCGTCGGCGAACGCGTCGACCGTCAGGGTGCGCTTCTCTTCGATACCGCGCTCGTTGACGTTGACGGTTCCCTCGGCCAGCTCGCTCTTGCCGACGACCAGGATGTAGGGCAGCTTCTGCGTCTTCCAGTGGCGGATCTTGTAGCCGAGCTTCTCGTTCGAGGCATCGGCCTCGACGCGAAAGCCGCGCGCGCGTAGCCGGTCGCGCACCTCGTACGCATAGTCGAGCTGATGCTCGGAGATCGGGCACACCATGGCCTGCGCCGGTGCGATCCAGGCCGGGAACGCGCCGGCGAAGTGCTCGATCAGCACGCCAAAGAAGCGCTCCATCGAGCCGGCCAGCGCGCGATGGATCATCACCGGCCGATGATCGGCGCCGTCGGAGCCGCGGTAGGTCAGTTCGAAGCGCTCGGGGAGGACGAAGTCGACCTGCACCGTCCCGAGCTGCCACGTGCGGCCGATCGCGTCGTGCAAGTTGATGTCGAGCTTCGGCCCGTAGAAGGCGCCGCCGCCCTCGTCGACCCCGTAGGGGAGGCCGTGCGACTCGAGCGCGCGGCGGATCGCCGCCTCGGCGATCTCGTCGGTCGGGCCGCGCTCGGCGCGCGTGCTCAGGAAGTACTCGAACTCGGTGAACTGGAACGCCTCCATCAGCCGCAGCGCCTCGTCGAGCGTCTGTTCGAATTCGGCTTGCAGCTGGTCGGGCGTGCAGAAGAGGTGCGCGTCGTCCTGGGTGAAGCCGCGCACGCGGGTCAGCCCGTGGAGCGTCCCGCTGCGCTCGAAGCGGTAGACGGTCCCGAACTCGCTGTAGCGCAGCGGCAGGTCGCGGTACGAGCGCGCGTCGCTCTTGTAGATCAGGATGTGGCCCGGACAGTTCATCGGCTTGAGGCGGAAGCGCTGTCCCTCGACGTCGATCGGACCGAACATCGCCTCGGAGAAGTGTTCGAGGTGGCCGGAGATCGCGAACAGATCTTCGTGCACGACGTGCGGCGTGACGACCGGCAGATACCCGCGCTCGCGCAAGCCATCGCGGATGAACTGCTCGACGATCCCGCGCATCAACGCGCCCTTGGGATGCCAGAAGACGAGCCCGCCGCCGGCCAGCTCGTCGATGTGGTAGAGGTCGAGCTCGGCGCCGAGCTTGCGGTGGTCGCGCTTCGCCGCCTCCTCGAGGAAGACGAGATAATCGGTCAGCTCTTGCGCGGTCGGGAAGGCGGTGCCGTAGATGCGCTGGAGCATCGGGTTGTGCTCGTTGCCGCGCCAGTACGCGCCGGCGACCGACATCAGCTTGAGTGCCCCGATCGCGCCGGTCGTCTCGGCGTGGCCGCCACGGCACAGATCGGTGAAGTCGCCGATCGTGTAGAGCGTGATCGGCTCGCCCTCGGGGATCTCGCGCGCGATCTCGGCCTTGTAGGGGTTGTCGCGGAAGGCCGCGAGCGCTTCCTCGCGGCTGACGCGCCGCCCGGTCATCGGATAGTCGGCCGCGACGATCTCGCGCATCCGCGCCTCGAGCCGCTCGAGGTCCTCCGGCGTGAACGGCATGGCGCGATCGAAGTCGTAGTAGAAGCCGCTCTCGATCGCCGGCCCGATGGTCGGCTTGGCCTCAGGGTAGAGATCCTGGACCGCGTACGCGAGCACGTGCGCGGCGGTATGCCGGAGATGAGCGATGTCGACGTTGGCCACAGGGCCGACCCTTCGCCGCCCGCCTTCGGCGTGCCTCACAGCCGCTGCGAGGCGTGACGAAATCGCAGCCAACCGGTACACTGACCCGATGAGCGCTGCCGTCGACCACCATCACGAAGCACACGGGAGCGATGCGTCGGCCCAAACGCTGCGCGACCTCGTCCTCGGCATGGCCGACGGGTTGACCGTCCCCTTCGCCTTGGCCGCGGGGGTGACCGGCGCGGTCGCCGCCAGCGGGATCGTCCTGACCGCCGGCTTGGCCGAGATCGTCGCCGGCGCGATCTCGATGGGGTTGGGCGGTTATCTCGCCGCGCGGACCGAGGCCCAGCACTACGCGCGCGAATATCGCCGCGAGGTCGCCGAGACGATCGAGATACCCGGCGAAGAGCGGGCCGAGGTCGCCTCGATCCTGCTCGGCTACGGGTTGCGCGAGCCGGTCCTCTCGCAAGCGGTCGAGCAGATCGCCGACAACCAGCACCACTGGGTCGACTTCATGATGCGCAACGAGCTGGGGTTGGAACGGCCCGACGAACGCGCGGCGCCGCGCAGCGCGATGCTGGTCGGCGGCGGCTACGTGCTGGGCGGGATCTTCCCGCTGACCCCGTACGCGCTCATCCCCAACGCCCACGCCGCCCTGATCTGGTCGATCGGCTGCACCTCGTTCGCGCTGCTCGGCTTCGGCGCCGTCCGGGCGCGGTTACTGAACACCCGCGTCGTCACCGGTGCCTTGCAGACCTGGATCATCGGTGCGATCGCCGCCGGCGCGGCCTACGGGCTGGCGCGCGCCGTCATGCACTGACGCGCGCCAACCGCGGGCCGGCGGATCTCGTTCAGTGGAACAGTCGACTGAGGAGATGTCCGCCGGGGAAGTCCTGGTGCTCGAGACCCAAGATCGAGCGCACCATGTCGAGCGGACCCACGGCGACCTTGCGCGCGGAGCTCGTCTGGCCGATCGCGCTGTACGTCGCGGTCGAAACCAGTGTGAAGCTCTCGCCCGGCCCGGAGAACTGCGTGATGCCGCAGCCGGGGACGTACGAGAGGGTCGCCTGCAGATTCTGGAAGGTGTATTGCACCGTGGCTCCGGTCGTCGGGGCCGGGCAGGCACTCGCGCCGGGAACCGTCCCGACGGCCAGCACCGTCTCGGTCACACCCGGATACGGCGACGAGACTGTCCCCGCGGTCAAGCTCGTCCCGACGAAGAGCGGACTCCCCGGCACGAGGTAGGCGCCGCCGAGCGACGCTTCGGCCACGACGACGTAGCCGCCGGACCCGCTCGCGAACGCCGCGTCGGCGGCGGAGCCGGCCTCGAAGTTCAGCGCCGACGTCAAGAGCGTCGGTGTCGTCCCGCTGGCGACGCTGACGACCAGGACCTGGTCGCCGCCGACCAGCTGCGGTTCGGTGTAGAGGGAGATCGTGATCGGAGTCCCCTCGGCCTCGCCTTGGTAATTCCAACCGCGCGAAGCCGCGAGCGCGAGCATGTCGCCGGTCACCGTCTTGGGTTGGCTCGTGGCGGGCGTACTGCCGCCTCCGCCTCCGCCACCGCATCCGGCCAAAGCGGCGGCGGCGCATGCCATAAGGCATGCCGACATGTGGAGTCGCTTCATCCGTGAACGTTCCTTCCCGAAGAACGGCTATCTCGAGTGATCTATCCTTGTCGGCACATTCGCGCCAAAAAATGACGAAACCTCGCCATTTTCGCGAGGTCTCGTGGACGTGGTGGGCGGCAGAAGGATTGAACTTCTGACCTCTACAGTGTCAATGTAGCGCTCTCCCACTGAGCTAGCCGCCCGTCGAGACGGTAGTCTAACCGAAGAGAAGGCCCCCGTCAAACGGCGGCTCGACGGCCCCTGTGACCGTGCACACCACGTGGCCGTACGGGTAAGGCGAGACGTTTCGTCCGCCGACCAGAGAAGCAGGCGGGTCGTAGACCTGCTCCTTTTTCCCTCTGCTGGACATGCCGGGAGTCCCGAGATGACGGACCGCACCCCCCTGACCCGCACGCTGGTGGCGGCACTCGCCGCAGCAATCGTGCTGGCGGCTTGCTCCGGAGGCGGCGGCAGCGCGCCATCCGCCTCGACCCTCACCCCCGCCGCGCCGCAAAGCGCGACCCGTTCGGTCGCCGACCAATCGAATTGGCAGCAACCGAGCCCGGTGCCGACGACGAACCCGCTGAGCGCCGACCCGACCAGCCTGTCGTTCACCGCCGACGAGGCGGCCGCCGGGACGCCGCAGACGGTCGCCGTGACGGTCTCCAACTCGGTGATCGATTCGGTCACGGCCACGATCGCCGGGACGGGGAACTGCCCCACGGTCTCGCCGGCGGCGCTGCGGCCGCCGAACAGCGGCAAGCACCACCATCACTCGCTGTTCTGGTGGCTGATCTGGGACGTCTCCTGGTTCTTCGACTGGAACAAGTCCAATGACGGGCACGACGAAGCGCCGTGGACCGCGACGCTGACGGTGACGCCGGCCGGCGCAGGCCCGGCGACCTGCACGATCACCCTGGTCGCCGGGAACGACGACGCGAAGTGCAACCAGAACGCGCCGACGCTGACGATCCCGGTGACGGTCGCCGCCGCCGCGACGCCGAGCCCGACGCCCAGCCCGACGCCGACCGCGGTGCCCACGCCGACCCCGACGGCGACGCCGACCGCGGTGCCGACGCCGACTCCGACGCCAGGTCGAGAGTGACGGCAGGGAGCGGCGGACGCGTAGCGCAGCGAACCAGATGCACACGCTGCGCTACGAGTCCGTCGCTCCCGTTCTGATCGTCGAACGGGCCGAGCCGACCCGCGATTTCTTCCGCGACCGGCTGGGTTTCGCGCAAGTCGCCGAGGTACCGCACGCGGGGCGCCTCGGCTTTGCCATGCTGCAGAAGGACGACGTCACGGTCATGGTCCAGTCCCACGCCAGCGTCATCGCCGACGTCGGTCACGACGCGGCGCGGGCGATCAACGAGACGATCTCCGACCGCGGGGCCGCCGCCTTGTTCGTGACGGTCAGTCAGGTGGAGTTGATCGTGCCGCAGATCGCCGACGCCGAAGTGATCGTCCCGCTGCGCAAGACGTTCTACGGGATGCACGAGATCACGGTGCGAGAACCCGGCGGGCACGCGATCACGTTCGCCTCCCGCCTCGCACCGTGACCAGTCGGGGCGTCAGCCCTTCTGTTGTTTGACCATCATCTGATGGCGGTTGAGGACTAAGATCCGGTCGGCGTGCCGCTGACCGAGGAACTTCTGGTCGTAGAAGACCTTGACGAGCTGGTCGCGACGGAGCGCGCCCATCTGGTACGTGGTCCGGCCGTCTTCCGAGAAGATCTGGTCGAAGTGCGGGACCAGCAGGAAGCTCAGCTCCTTGCCGGTCTTGTCGTCGATGACCTTGACGTTGGTCGACGAGATGTGGACGAGGCTGCCCTCGACCCAGGCTGAGCCGACGGGGCCGGCGACCGCGGGTGCGGTGACGGCGGTTGCCAAGAGCGGGAACGCCGCGAGGCCCGCGGCGAGCAGAAAAGTACGCATGTGCACCCTTTACCCGCTAGGCCGCTCTCCTTGCACGCGGTCGGCGTTTCTTTTTTCGCGCGGCCCGCACCGAGGCGGCCAGGGTCTCGGTCAGGGGCCGGTTCTCGGCGGCTTCGATCCGCTCGATCAGCCCGACCACGGCCCGCTCGGAGGCACTCAGCCCCGTTCGGCCGGCGTTCTTCGCGGCTCGGGCGAGGAGCTGGAGCGCGCCCTCGGCCAGGAAACGGTCGATGATGCCCGGGTAGATGTAGGACTTCCGGCAGACGCTCGGGGTGTTGCCGAGCTCGTCCGCGACGACCGCGACGACCTCGGCAACCTGCCGGCGGCGGACGGTCGGGCTCTTCTGGGGCGGGTGGAGCGCGGCCAAGCGCACGGCGCATGACCGGGTGCCCTGCCACGTGCGGAAGTCCTTCGCGCTGAAGTCGTCGCCGGCGCTTGCGCGCAGGTAGGCGTTGACGTGCTCGGAGTCGACCGGGTGCGGCGCGCCGTCGTCTCCGACGTACTCGAAGAGGCGCTGCCCCGGCAAGTCGTGCGTCGCGGCGACGATGCGCGCGATGCGGCGGTCGCGGATCTCGACGTCGTGGACTTTCCCGCTCTTGCCGCGGAAGTGGAAACGGATCGTCGCGCCGTGGATCTCGGCGTGCTTTCCGCGCAGCGTCGTCAGCCCATAGGAGTCGTTCTCGCGCGCGTACTCCGCGTTGCCGATCCGAATCTCCGTCTCTTCCAGCAGCGCGACGAGCGTCGCCAGGACCTTCTCCAGCGGCAGGCCGGGCCGAGCCAGATCGCGCGCGACGGCCGACCGGATCGCGGGGAGTGCCTTCGCGAAGGCGAGCATGCGGTGGAACTTCGTCTCGTCGCGGACCGCGCGCCAGCGCTTGTGGTAGCGATACTGTTTGCGCCCGCGGGCGTCGCGGCCGGTCGCTTGGAGGTGGCCGTTGGCATACGGAGAGATCCAGACGTCCTCGTAGGCGGGCGGGATCGCCAAGGACCGGATCCGCGCCAGCGCCGCCGCGTCGCGGAGCGGCCGCCCGTGCGGATCGACGTAGTCGAAGCCGCCGCGCCGCCGCACGCGGCGAATCCCCGGCTCGGCGTCGTTGGTGTAGCGCAGCCCGGCCTCTTGCGCCGCTCGCGGGCCCTCGCTCGGCTCCATGCTGCGGCGGGGATTCTACGGGGCAGGACGCTTGCCTCGCGCCGGCCGGCGGGCGCGCCCTGGACAGGAATCCCCCGCCTCGCTACAATAACCCGGTTCGTCCGTCGGGGACGTGGGCGCGTAGCTCAGTGGGAGAGCATCCGCTTCACACGCGGGGGGTCGTTGGTTCAATCCCAACCGTGCCCACCATGCACTCGATGGCGTTGTAGCTCAGTTGGTTAGAGCGCCGCCCTGTCACGGCGGAGGTCGTGGGTTCGAGCCCCATCAACGTCGCCAGTCGCCGGCGCCGGACCCTTCCAGGTCCGGCGCTCGCTTTTCTCCAACGCCGCACCTCCGTGGCCTCCATCTCGATCGAGCACCTCACCAAGCGCTATCCGACTGGGACGGTCGCGCTCGACGACGTGAGTCTGGAGATCGCCGAGAACGAGTTCGTCGCGGTGGTCGGGCCGAGCGGGTGCGGGAAGAGCACGTTGTTGCGCGTGCTGGCCGGTCTCGACGCGCCGAGCGACGGGCGCGTCGAACTGATCGGTCCGCCGCCGCGTCCCCACGAGTTGCCCAGCGCCAGCGTCTTCCAAGAACAGTCGCTCTTCCCGTGGATGCGGGTCGGCGCGAACGTCGCGTTCGCCTTCGATGCGGTTTCGTTGCCGCGAGCCGAGGTGCGCCAGCGCGTGCGCGAGGTGCTGGCGCGAGTCGGCTTGGCCGACTACGAGCGCGCCTGGCCCTATCAGCTCTCGGGCGGGATGAAACAGCGCGCGGCGGTCGCGCGCGCCTTCGCGGTCGATGCGCCGGTGCTGTTCATGGACGAACCGTTCGGCGCGCTCGACGAGCAGACGCGCGTCGGGATGGCGGATCAGTTGATGCGGCTGTGGGAGCGCACGCCGCGGACCGTCGTGTTCGTGACCCACGGCATCGAGGAGGCGGTGACGCTGGCCGATCGCGTCGTCGTGCTGAGCGCGGGCCCCGGCCGGATCAAGGAGATCCTGCCGATCGACTTTGCGCGCCCGCGCGACGCGGTCGCGCTGCGCGGTGTGCCGGCGTTCGGTGAGACGGTCGTGCGGATCTGGGAGCTGCTGCGGTGAAGGCGGTCGAGCGCGGGCTGCGCATCGCGGCGCCGCTGTCGCTGGTCGCCCTCTGGCAGCTGGCCGTCTCGACGCACTGGCTGAATCCGGGCCTGTTTCCGCCACCTAGCGCGATCCTGCGCAGCTTCCTGGCCTACGCCGGCAGCGGCGAGTTGTGGAGCAACGGGGCCTGGACGCTCTCGCGCGTCCTGGTGGGCCTGGCGCTGGGCGGGATTCCCGGCACGCTGGTGGGTCTGTGGATGGGGACGAATCGCTGGGCGCGCGCGTACTTCGGGCCGATCATCGCGCTGCTCTACCCGGTCCCGAAGATCGCGATCCTGCCGCTGTTGTACTTCGTCTTCGGCGCCGGCGAACCGGCGCGTTGGGCCGCCGTCGCGATCGGCGTGTTCTTCTTGATGGCGATCAACACCGAGGCCGGCGTGCGGCAGATCGAGACGATCTACCTCGACATCGCGCGCGCGTACCGCGTCCGTCCGCTGACGCTGTTCTTCCGCATCGTGTTGCCGGGCGCGCTGCCGAACATCTACGCCGGGCTCAAGCTCAGCGTCGGGATGGCGGTCGTGCTGACCGTCGCGGCGGAGTTCCAGCTCACGCAGACCGGCCTCGGCTTCGCGATCTTCAACGCCGGCCAGTTGCTGCTGGTCGATCGCCTCTACGCGGCGCTGGTCGCGGTCTCGCTGCTCGGCTTCGGCCTCTCGCTGCTGGTCGACGTGCTCGAGCGGGTCGCGCTGCCCTGGCGCGCGCCGCGCCGAATCTGACTCCGCCGCGGGGTCGCTACGCTTGCCTTGGTGGGGTTCCTTGAAGGCGAAGGGTCGTTCGCTCGGCGAATGCGCCTCGCGGTGGAACCGGACGGTGGAACGACCGCGCGTAAACACGTGCGCGTGGTATTCGTCGCTACCGCGCCGGAAGAGTCGGCTCGCTGGGCGGATGCGGCGCGTGACGATGTCTCTCTGAGCGCATATCACGCTGTTGGATTGGCGGATGCGCTGCGCATTCTCGACGCGCAGGACGTCGACGTCGCGATCGTCGCCGAACGCGTCTCGGACGCATCCTATCGCGACCTGCTGCGGGCCTTGCAGCTGGCGCGCGAGGACCTGCCGGTGGTCGTCGTCGGCGCCCTGGACGACGACGCGGTCCACGACGCCTTCGCGCTCGGTGCCGCCGACGTCGTCGCGACGAGCGACCTGTTGCGGCTGGGCCGCGCGATCACGCGCGGTGTCCGCGACGGCGTCCTGAGCACGCAGTTGCGGCGCGCGCGCGTCGAGACGGCGCTGCTCGACGAGACGCTTCGGCGCACGCGCGAGGACGTCGCGATCGTCGGGGTCGACGCGAGCAGCGCGCTGGTCGTCTACGCGACCCGGCACGACTTGGTCGGGCGGCCGCTGAGCGAGCTCCCGTACGTGCGCGACGGCGAAGAGGCCGAAGAGCTGACCGCCACCGTCGGCGCGCTGCGCGCCGCGCGGCTGACCGTCGCCTCCGGTTCGATCGTCGTCGAGCCGCTCGGCGCGCCGCCCGGCGAGCGGCGCTACGTCGCCGTCACCCACGAGCGGGGCGGCCGGACCGCGCTCGACGAGCGCGACCCGCTGACCGGCCTACCGCAGCGCTCGACCTTCGAGCGGCTGGCGCAAGACGCGCTCGCCGAGGCCGAACGCGAGGGCTCCTCGGTCGCGGTGCTGTTCCTGGACGTCGACCGGTTCCACGTCATCAACGAGCTGGCCGACCACAGCACCGGCGACCGCATCCTGCGCGAGATCGCCGGCCGGCTGCGCACCGCGCTCCCCAACGCGCACGTCGCGCGGTTCGGCGGCGACGAGTTCGTCGTCTTGCGGGCCGAGGACGAACCCGGCGCCGCCCGGGCGACGGCCCAGGCGGCGGTCAGCGCCTTCGCCGCCCCGTTCATCATCGCCGACAAAGCGGTCTACCTCACCGCCAGCGTCGGTATCGCGCTTGCACCCGACGACGCGAGCGACGTCCCCGCGCTGATCGGGACGGCCGAGGCGGCGGTCTTCGAGGCCAAGCGGCTGGGCCGCAACACGGTGCGCTGGTATCGCTCCAGCGGCGGCTCGGCGTCACTCGAACGGGTCGTGATGCGGCGCGACCTGCACGGCGCGATCGAGCGCAACGAGTTCGAGGTCTACTACCAGCCGATGTACGATCTGGGCACCGAGGCGATCCACGGTGTCGAAGCGCTGCTGCGCTGGCGCCACCCGGTGCACGGGCTGATCCTCCCCGACCGCTTCATCCCGGTCGCCGAGGAGTGCGGGCTGATCGAAGAGATCGGCGGCTGGGTGCTCGAGCGCGCGATCGCGCAGGTGCGCAGCTGGGCCGACGCCGGGATCCCGGCGATCCGCGTCAGCGTCAACGTCTCGGCGCGCCAACTCGAGAGCAACGCGCTGCCGGCGCTGGTCACCACGCTGCTGACTCGCTACGGCGTCGCCGCTTCGTGTCTGGACATCGAGATCACCGAGTCGGCGATCATGCGCGACGTGGCGTCGGCGGCCCGGCTGTTGCGGCGGTTGCGCGAGCTTGGGGTGCGGGTCTCGATCGACGACTTCGGGACCGGCTACACGTCGCTCGTCTTCCTCAAGCGCTTCCCGGTCGATCAGCTCAAGATCGATCGCTCGTTCGTCGTCGACGTGGCGCACGGCGCGTTCGACGGCGCGGTGATCCGCGCGGTCACGACGCTGGCCCGCGCGCTCGGCGTGCAGACCGTCGCGGAGGGCGTCGAGCTACCCGCGCAGGTCGAACGTTTGCGGGCGCTGGACTGCGATCTGGTGCAAGGCTTCCTGTTCTGCGAGCCGCTCCCGGTCGCCGCCTGCACCCCGTTGCTCGCCGCGCGGGCGATCCGCCCGAAGCCTTAGTGGGCGACGATCCGGCGCCGGGCCAGCGCGGCACCCCAGAGCGAGAGTACGAGGACCGCAGCCCCGAACCCGATCGAAGCCGCGTGGTGGCTGGGGATCCCGTTCGCCCACAGCGGCGCGCAGAGCAACCACAGCCCCAGCGCCGCGCCGGTCAGCTCGGCCCGCACGCTGCGCTGGCGGGACATCGACCACAGCGCCGCGGCCAGGATCAGCGCGCCGACGATCCAGGCGTTCCAGGTACTGGTGAGGCTGACCGCGTCGCCATCGTACCAAGGTAGGATGATCACGGCGACACCGACGACCAACTTCAGGACGTCCTGCACGCGGATCTCGTCGGGCTCGCGCCGCGTCGTCGGCGCCGGCCGTCGTCCGAACTCGTCGATCATGCCGCTCCTCCGGTCGCTCCTCGACCTATCGAGCATTCTACCTCAGGAAATTGCCAGAATCCAGCCGGCTAGCCGGAGGGGATGCGCCGGAGACGTGGAACCGAGGTCGGTCGCCCCGGGCCGAGATAGCTCAGTTGGTAGAGCACAGGTCTGAAAAACCTGGTGTCGCCAGTTCGATTCTGGCTCTCGGCACATTCCTAGCCCCGCCCCGGCGGGGTTTTTCCTTGCGTCGATGAGGCGCCTCGGACGCCCCTCGACGGCGACTCGATTTCGCCCGCCGGGGGCCGATACATGTTAGGTGCCTGCTACCATGCCCAAGGACGCTTTCCTCGCCGAGATGCAGGGCCTTCGGTGGGTTCATCGTTGGAAAGTGGAGCCGGGCATCGTCACGCCGGGCACCAACGATTGCGATCTGCTGGTCGAGCGTCTTGGATTGCCTGAGGACCTGACCGGCCTCAGCGTGCTCGACATCGGCGCGTCCGACGGATCGATCAGCTTCATGTGCGAGCGGCGCGGCGCGAAGCGGGTGGTCGCGCAAGACATTCAGATTCGGCGTACGCTCCAGTCGCTGCATCGGTACCTCGACTCGAAGGTCGAAGTGCTCGAATGCTCCGTCTATCAGCTGGACCCGGCGACGACGGGGCAGTTCGACATCGTGATCTTCTCCGGCATCCTCTATCACATGCGCTATCCGCTGCTGGCGATCGACCGCTTGCGTGGCGTGGCCCAAGACCGCGTCTACATCGAGTCGCACTGCGCGCCGATCAGCATGCCGGCCTCGTCGTTCCCGGCCTTCGCCTTCCCGATGCTGTTCTACGAAAAGGACGAAGTCAACGGCGACTACTCGAACTGGTTCGGTCCCGCCTCGGCGACGCTGATGGCGATGTTCCGATCGGCCGGCTTCTCGATCGAGCAGTACTCGCAGTGGGGTGACCGGGTCGCGTTTCACGCCCGCGTGCAGCCGGGTCCGCGTCCGTTCATGGCGCACGACTCCGCATCGCACGTCTCGTACGCCGGCCTGCACGAGCTGACGCCGGAAGAAGAGCTCGTACAGCGCTCGCGCCGCATCGAGAACTAGCAGCAGGTCCCCTCGAGACCCTGGCCAAGTAGGTCGTCGAAAATTCACGGCCGGTTCGGAGGTCCCGATGCGCTATCTGGGCGTCGTTTTTGTCGTTGCGGTCTCGCTCGGCGTGGTGGCATGCGGCGGTGGCGGGCAGTCCACCACGACCTCGCCCTCCAGTTCGCCCGGCGCGCAAGCCGCCGGAACGGCCACGACCGCCGCGCTCACGCCGGCCAGCCTGGCGCCGACGGCGGGCGGGACGGCGGTTGCGGTGGCAACGGCGACGCCCGATCCGAACCTGCTGAGCACCGCCAACGGCACCGTCCTGCGCAGCTATTCGCCCGGCGCGCTCGATCGCATGAACGACGGGAACCTCGGCAACGTCGCGCACGGGATCGGGAGCGAGTTGCCGTCCGACGCGGCGCCGCCGTACGTCTTCACCCTCGAGCTCCCGGCCGTCGCGACGATCACCGGACTTGCGGCCGCCCTGCGCGGCGCTCCCCAGAACGGGCCGGCGCCGAGCGTCACCTTCGCGGTCTCGACGACCGGCGCGACGAGCGGCTTCCGCGACGTCGGCACGATCACCGGCAGCGCGACCGCGCTGACGCTCAACGCGCAGGCGCGTTGGGTGCGGGTGACCGCCAACCAGCTCTTCGATTCGGTCGGCGCGACCGGTACGCTCGCGCCCCCACCGGCGAACCTCAACCCGACCGGGATCTACATCGAAGATCCAGTTCCGGAGGTGAACGGTTCGTTCGTCGCGTCGGGCAAGAGCCCCGATGATCAGCGGGCCGTCTTTGTCGCAGTCGGCTCGGGGTTGACCGCGACCGAGTGCACCAGCGGCAGCCGCAGAGGCACCTACATCGGCCAATTCCAAGGCCGGACGTGGAGCGCGACCTTCGCGGGCAACAAGGACTTGAATCCGGACGCGATCCGGGGCGTCGTCAACGACGACGCGTCGATCATCGCCGGTGCCAATCCGTCCGGGATCCCGGTCGTGTTCATGCGCACGACCGAACGCGCGAAGTACTGCCTCCCACAGGTCGTGGGCACGGGACTGCATCACGTGCTCGTGCTCGACCAGGATCCGATCGAGACGTTCTATCCGGTGGACATCGACAAGCCGCTGCCCGAGTATTCGTTCACCACGATCGGTGCGGGGATGCTCGACGCCACGGCACTCAACGGAGCCGAGGCGGTGATCGCGCGTGACGTGTGCAGCATGCCGCAGATGCTCGCGCCGCAGCAGATGGCTCTGCTGTTGCAGTGGGTCGCGGCCGGTCACAAGCTGGTGATCGGTGGGGGTGCCGGGTGCGGCACCAACGGCGCGGACTACAGCTGGCTTCCGTATCCGTTCACCACCGCGGCCGGCGCCGAGACCACGCACGCCGGCCTGATCCAGGTCGAGAACAACGCGCTGGGCACCGACGACAAAAACGACGCAGCCCATCTGGTCGACGTCGCCTCCTACGTGCAGAACGGCAACAACAGCCTCGCCAACGCCCTGGTCGTGGCCACGGCCGATTCTCACTGGTGCGGCCACTTCTTCGTAGCCAAGCCGACCAACGTCAACGGCTTCGTCCAAACATACGCGATCGACGGCCGCGGCCTCTTGATCTACGACGGCTTCAACGACGACGGCAACCCGGCGTTGCAGCGCCTGCGCCAACTCGAGCTGGCCCTGCCGGTGCCGGCCGATCTGCCGTGCTCGCAGCAGGTCACCGAGTCGTTCCTGCTCGAGCCCAGCCAAGAGGCGACTTTCGCCGCCGGCTCGGCGCAGTCGGTCCACACGACGATGGAAGTCCTGGCCAACCAAGGCTGGAACGGGCACGTGACCGTCACCGCCGCCGGCGACCTGCCGGCGACCGTCACGCCAAGCGCGTTCGACATCGCCGGCGGCACGCAAGGCCTCGTCGTCACCGTCGCGATCCCGGCCTCGACCAAGGCCGGCGTGTACACCGTGAACGTCACCGCCGACAACGGCTCCGGGAAGAGCGCGCAAGCTGCGTTCACGCTGACCGGGACGGCGTCGCTGAAGAAGCAGTTCACGCCGACCCAAAAGCGCATCCGCATCTACGGCATCCACTTCGACGTCGACAGCGCCCACATTCAACCGCGCTCGGAGTCGGTGATCGCGCAGATCGCCGAGGTCATGCGCGCGAACCCGAGCTGGCGCTTCCAGGTCGAAGGCCATACCGACTCCGACGGCGGTGCCGCGTACAATCTCGGCCTCTCGCAGCGCCGTGCCCAAGCGGTGGTCGACGATCTGGTCACCCGCTACCACATCGCACGCTCGCGTCTGGTCGCCAAAGGTTTCGGTCTGACCGAGCCGGTCGCGACCAACGCCACCGCGGCCGGCAAGGCGCTCAACCGCCGCGTCGAGCTGCTGCGTCTGCAATAGACGAAGGGCGGCGCGGTGCTACCGCCGGCACCGCGCCGCCCGCGTTTTAGTTGACCGAGTCGGCGCCGGCCTTACAGGTGACGTAGTCCTGCGCGCCCAGGCCGCCGCTGCAGCCGATCGCGCCGACGAGCTTGCCGCCCGCCACCAGCGGGAAGCCGCCACGCGAGGCGATCGCGCCATCGAGCGAGAGGACGTAGGTGTGACCGGCCTCGGTCGCATCCTCGAAGACCTTCGTCTCGCGGCGGAACAGCGCGGCGACGCGCGCCTTGTGCTGCGAGATCGCAACCGAGGCGAGCTGCGCGCCGTCCATGCGCTCGAAGTAGATCAGGTCGCCGCTGGGATCGACGACGCTGATCACCATCTTCCAATTGTGCCGCTTCGCCTCGGCGAAGGCGAGCTCGGCGACGTGCTTGGCCTGATCGAGCGTGAGCGGCGTGCCGTACGGGATGTCGAACGGCATGACCTCCGGCACCGCCGGCGGCGGTGTCTGGGCGAGCACCCCGGTGCCCAGGACAAGGACGCCGCACGTGACGAGCGACGCCGAGAGCCACTTCCGCATGATGCATTCCTCCGGCAGATGAGTGCGGCGCGGCTCGAGTTCTCTCGAGGGGAGCCGGCCGTCCCGGCGGCCTTCGACCGCTTGGGCCAACGACCTACCGGCGGATACGGACGGCTGACGAACGCTTAGAGCTGGTGAGCGGGGCCGGCCGAGACGAAATGCTCGAGGTTCGCCCCCGGCCGGATGACGATCGTGTCGAGGACGCCGTCGCGGAACGTGCCGGAGACCTTCATCGCGTCGATCGTCCCGCCGAGCTCGAGCCAGATGTGGTCGCCCTCGAGCCCGCCGACGACGCCGCGGTAGCCACCCTCGTCCAGCCAATAGGTCCCCTGGACGATCCCGCCGGGATAGATCGTCATCGAGAGGACGCCGTCGTACTCGCCGGCTTCGTGTTCGATCACCTCGCGCGTCTTCAACTGGTAGTGCTGCGGTGCTGAGGCGTCGGCCCAGGCCGCCGCCGGGACGGACAGGATGGCGAGGAAACCGGCCGCGGCGGCCGCGGTGCGCAGGTGCGAGGTCATGGTATCTTCGGAACGTACCCACGCGGGTCGTTCGTTGCGGTCCGGTGGGCGAGAAGGAGGATGCCGATGGCGACCGCCACGCGCAAGAAGAAGACGACCAAGAAGACGACAACCAAGAAGACGACGGCCCGCAAGTACAGCCCCGCCGCGAGCGAGTACGTTCGCGAGGAGCTCGAGGAGTTCGAGAGCGGTCAAGCGCGCAGCGGCCGCTCGGGCGCCAAGGTCGAGAGCCGCCAGCAGGCGATCGCGATCGGGCTCGCCGAGGCGCGCCGCGCCGGCAAGAAAGTGCCGGCCAATCCGAACGCAGCGAAGAAGAAGCGCTAGAACGCGTAGTCGATCGTGACCGGCGCGTGGTCCGAGAACCGCTCGTCGCGGTAGATCGTGGCCGCGCGCACCCGCGCCCCGAGGTCGGGCGTGACGAGCTGATAGTCGATCCGCCAGCCGAGGTTGTTCTCCCAGGCGCCCTTCCAACCCGACCACCAGGTGAACTGGCGCGGCTGCTGGTTGACCACGCGGAACGCGTCGACCCAGCCGACACGATCGATCACGTCGTCCATCCATGCGCGCTCCTGCGGGAGGAAACCGGTCGTTCCGGCACACGACTTCGGGCTGAAGACGTCGATGTCGCGGTGCGCGATGTTGTAGTCGCCGCAGACGGCGAACGGCCGGCCTTCGTTCTTCATCCGCACCAGGTCGGCGATGAAGCGATCGAGGAAACGCTCCTTGACGGCTTGGCGCGGCGGTCCGGTCGTCCCCGAGGGGACGTAGAGCGAGGCGATCGAGATATCGGCGAAGTCCATCCGCACGAAGCGCCCCTCGACGTCGATGTCGGCCATGCCGAGGCCGCGCACGATGCGCTCGGGCGCGCGCTTGGAGTACAGCGCGACGCCGCTGTAGCCTTTCTTCTCGGCGTCGACGAAGGCCGTCTGGTAACCGCGCAGGTCGAGCGCTTCGGGCGGCAGCTGGTGCTCTTGCGCCTTGGTCTCCTGGAGGCAGACCACGTCCGGATCCTGTGCCTCCATCCAGCGGAAGAAGCCCTTCCGCGCCGCCGCCCGGATGCCGTTGAGGTTGCAGGTGATGATGCGCACCGCAGCCCCTCTTCGCGGGCCCGGCGCGAGGTCCTCAGGCGGCCCGGTCGAATCTGCGCCGCATGAAACGGCTTGCGGCGCAGCCGTCTCTTCAACCGCCGGAACGATTGCCGGGGCTGCGATACGATGAGTGGAGAAACGACCGGCCATAACTGCGCTTACCTGTGACTGCACTTCACCTTTGGTCGCTTAGCCGCGCGC
>JBEKLD010000051.1:0-17494 GCA_050010375.1 Vulcanimicrobiaceae bacterium | reverse complement strand
TTCGCCGCGGCCGCCCACACCGGGACCAGCTTGTCCGACATGGAGCGCATTCCGGTAAACGTCTCGCGAGCAACACGAAAAAGCTCGGCCTCCGCGGCGCTCACGCCCGACTCGGAAGCCCTGAGGTGCTCGGTGATTTCCTCGATAGGCCGAAGCAGCATGGCGGAGATAGGATACCTTATAGGCTCGTGTATGTCCTTAGTATCGGGCGGAGCCCCGGGCCTCGGTAGACCAGTCGCCCTGTCACGGGGCTTATCGTATAACCGCCTACCTGTTGCGTCAAGGTAATAATAGCGATTATACTGCATGCAAGGGGCTTCGCAAGCGTGATAGTGCATTCGGACGACGAGGGCGCCTTTCTCACCCGGCTCGGCGAGCGGGTGCGGGAGCTGCGCGCCCGCCGCGGGATGACGCGCAAGATCCTGGCCCGCGACTCCGGCGTCTCGGAACGCTACCTGGCCCAGCTCGAGACCGGCCAGGGGAACGCGTCGCTGCTCACCGTGCGTGAGGTGGCGCGCGCACTCGACGTCCCGGTCGCGGCGCTGGTCGACGAGCGCGCCGAACCGGAGGGTGACCTGGCGGCGACGCTCGCCGTCGTGCGAGGTTTGCCGCCGGAACGGTTGTCCGAGGCGCGCGACCTGCTCGAGCGGACGTTCGCCGCCGCCGATCCGGCGGCGCGCGGTGGGCGGATCGCGCTGATCGGGCTGCGCGGCGCGGGGAAGACGACGCTCGGGACGCGGCTGGCCGAGCGCCTCGGCGTCCCGTTCGTCGAACTCGACCGCGAGATCGAGCGCGCCGCCGGCGTCCCACTCGGCACGATCTTCGATCTGTACGGACAGGCCGGGTTCCGCCGGCTCGAGCGCAGCTGCCTCGATCGTGTCCTCGAGCAGCACCCGCGCTTCGTGCTGGCGACCGGCGGGAGCCTCGTCTCCGAGCCGTCGACCTTCGAGCGCCTCCTAGCGACGTGCCGCACGATTTGGCTCCACGCGTCGCCGGCCGAGCACATGCAGCGGGTCGTCGCGCAAGGCGACCTGCGCCCGATGGCCGGCAACCGCGAGTCGATGGCCGACCTCCAGCGGATCCTGGCCGGCCGCGAAGCACTCTACCGCCGCGCCGACGCCGACGTCGACACCGCCGGGCGGAGCGTCGATGAGAGCCTTGCCGCCCTCGTCGCTACTGCGAATGCGTAGTTGTACGGACGCAGCACGCCGGCGCTAGCCCATAACGTGGGTGCATGGAAACGACGCACCCCCCCGAGAACCTCGGCGCCTTCCTACGCATCGCGAAGGGCGCTAACGTCCCCGACGACAGCCTGGTCGGGATCCTCACCGCCGTCGGCTGGAGCCGGCGGCGCGTCTACCGCGCGTTGGGCGCGTACTACACGGATACGCTCGGCGGCTCGTTGCCGCGCGAAGGCGCCTCCGCCGACGACGCGCGCGACGCCTTCTTCTATCTGCTGAACTTCATCACGCTCGGCTTCTGGACGGTCGCGCTCGGCAACATCTTCTACGTGCTGATCGATCGCGCGTTCCCGGATGCGGCCGCGCCCTACTCTGGGCTCCCACTCATCGACGCGCTGGCCTGGCCGATCGCCACCGTGCTGGTGGCATTTCCGACCTTCGCGTTCATCGCCCAACGCATCGCCGTCGCGCTGAAGAAGCGACCTGATGCGGCCGTCTCCGGCGTTCGCGCGTGGCTGACCTACGTCGCGCTCGTGCTCGCCGCGCTGGTCGTCCTGCTAGACGGAATCTGGTTCCTCGACACGTTCCTGAGCGGCCAACTCACGCTGCACTTCGTCCTCGATTCGCTGGTGCTGCTCGTACTCGGCGGCGGTGTCTTCGTGACCTACCTCAGCAGCCTGCAGCGTGGCGGTGCGGCAACGTGATCTCGCTCGAACGCGTCGCGGCGGTCGGCGCCGCCGCGAGCGTCATGCTCGGCCTCGGCCTCGGCTTCGCCGCGCTCGGGCCGCCGAGCGAACAGCGCGCCGAGGCGATCGATCGCGCTACGCTCGAGCGCCTATTGGCCCGCGCGCCGCACCACGCCCAGCGCCGGCGCATCCTCTGCGCCGACTTTCTGCGGCGCTCGGCCGGCAGCGACCGCTGGCACGACGTGCCCCACGCTGCCGGTCACGTCTGCTTCACCTTCGCACCCAACACCGATCTCCCCGAAGGGACACCCTGATGATGACACGAGTTTGGCAGGCCGCCGTTCGCGGCGCGACTCGGTGGTGGCCGCTCGCGATCCCCTTTGCGCTCGGCCTCGCTTCCGTTCTCCTCTCGATCCAACAGGTGATCGCCGCGGGCAACGACGGCACGACCTTGGAGGGCGCCCTCGTGCTGATGGCGCTGGCGGGGTTCGCCTCGCTCGGCCTGCTCGCGTGGACACTCGCCGCCGCGGTCGCCGTCCAACGGCGCCACCAGCGGCCCTTCTTCGAGTTCGTCCTCGTGCTATTCGCTGCGACGCTTCCGGTCGCGTGGAACCAATGCTTGAACATGCAGGGGTCGCTGATGCCCGACCTTTGGGACCGGTGGCATCAGAGCTCGACCATCAGTCCCGCGGAGACCGCGCTGTGGAACACAAGCGCGTACATCGTCCTCTTCATCGTCGCAGCGAGCGCGGCGTACGGCCTCGCGCGCATCGGCGCTACGCCGGAACCGGGAGCGCGACGTCGCTGACGCTCGCGCAGTAGTCGAGCAGCGCGTCCTGCACGCCTTCGGAGCGAGCGGCGGGGTGGACTTCGTGACGGCGCTGATGGTAGAAGTAAGCGCCGCTGACGCGCGCGGCCGGATCGTCGCTGGTCGCGAGCCAGACCTGCGTCGCGGCGCCGAGCTCGAGATCGTCGGGCGCGCCGGGACCACCCATCTTCGTCGGCACCCAGCCCGGCTCGACCGCGTTGGAGAAGACGGCCGGCCAACGGCGGGCGACCGCGAACGCCAGCACGACGTCGAACAGCTTGCTGTCGGAGTAGGCTTGCGAGCCGTTCCAGCGCCGCTTCGTCCACTGCGGATCGTTCAGCTCGGGATGTCCGCCGCGATGCATCCCCGAGCTCAGGTAGATCAGGCGCGACGGCGGCGCGATCAGTGCGGTCAGCACGTACGGCGCGAGGACGTTGATCGCGAAGATGTGCTCGAGGCCGTCGACGGTCTCGAGCCGCGCTTCGCGGTAGCCGACACCCGCATTGTGAATGATCGCGTCGTAACGGCCGCGTTCGTTGACCTGGCCGGCGAGCGCACGCGTCTGGGCGATGCTGGCGAGGTCGCCGGTCAGCACCGCCTCGGCCGCCGGCAGCGCGCGCCGCGCGTCGTCGGCCCGCGCCGCGTTGCGCGCATGCAGCGTCACGGCATGCCCGCCAGCGACGAGCTGCCGGGCCGCCAAGAGGCCGAGCCCGTCCGACGAGCCGGTGACGAAGACCCGTGCCATGCGCGGGCCTTCGCCGGGCTCGGAGCGGAACCTTAGGTCGCTACCAGTATTTCGAGCAGGCCGCGCCCGCGGAGTTGCAGACCGCGACCCAGCCGACGTACGGCCACGAGCCGGTGTCGTCCTCGGTCCAGTCGACGCCCTGACTGCTGGAGCTGTCGTAGTAATAACGACCCTGCACGTAGACGTAATCGCCGACGGCGACCCAGGGCCACGTCGACGGCGGATCGTCGGTCGGCGCCTCGGCCATCGCATCGAGGTTCGAGACGATCTCGATGTCGTAACCGTTGGGCATCGCGACGTAGAAGTAGCCGTGGTGACCGCTGCTCGTGTCTTTCTCGGCCAGGACTTGCGTCACGCTGCCGCAGATGTCGACCAGCTGGTCCGCCGTGATCGTGCCGGCGGCGAACTCGCTCTGATCCGTCACGAACTGCGCGTTGTTGCACGCGTACGGCGTGCTCGACGGCGTCGCGGTCGGCGTCGCCGTGGGGACGGCGGTCGGCGTCGCGGTCGGCGTCGTGCTGGGCTTCGCGGTCGGCGTCGCGGTCGGTGTGGCGGTGGGCGCGGACGTCGGTGTCGCGGTCGGCGTCGCCGTCGCGCCCGAGCCGGTCAGCGAGACGTCGTCGAGGTATTCGTAGACGTAGTCCTTCGAATAGCCGTTGCCCTTGACGCCGAAGTACAGTTGCACCGTCTGGCCAGCGTACGCGCTGAGGCTGAACGACTTCTCGACCCATCCGTTGGTCGTGTTCGCCTCCGCGTAGAGCTGCGTCAGCTGCGTCCCACTCGTGCTGAGGATGTCCGCTTCCTGATCGACGTATTCGATCGTGTCGGTCGTGCCTTCGTAGACCCAGAACGTCAGCGTCGCGGCGGCCGGAACGGTCACCGTCTGGCAAACGCCGGCGGTGCCGTTCACCTCGGGCTTCGCCGTCGTGCCGATCAGCGCGCTGTCGCTGCCGCTGTGCACTTGCGCGGTCGTCACGCTGACGTCGCTCGTCGTGCCGCAGGACGTCCACGGCGAGAGCGTTCCGGTCTCGAAACCGGGATTGACGACGACGTTGGAGCCGGTCGCTGCGGCGACCGCTTGCGGCGCCGAACCGTTCGGCATCTTCGGCGCGGCGGATTCCGTGCCGCCGCCGGAACAGCCGACGACGAGAGCAGCCGTCAACACAGCCGCACTGAGACGAGAGCGCAAAGCCGACCTCCTCGAGCGAGCGATGGGATCGACGATCCCGGGTCTACATCGCGCTCGAAACGTTAAGCAACGATATCGAGCAGCTTAAGTCGCCCTAAACCTCGGTTCCTCCGGCAAAATGAGCAGAATCCATTCGGCCGGCGTGTTGGGGGTCGCTGCGGCGTTATAGTGCAGCTTCCCTCGTGCCATAGGCACGGACAGCGGCCACGACGCCTTGCACCCGGCAGAAAGCTGTACTATACTGCACGTCACGACCGCCCGTCTGAGAGGATCGCCATGGTCACCCTGGCCGTGCCGGCTGAGGCCGGACCCGTCGATTTCGAGACCTCGCCCAACCGGTACCGGCATTGGAAGCTGACCGTCGAGGGGCGGGTCGCGACGCTGGCGCTCGACGTCGACGAGGACGCCGGGCTGCGGCCCGGCTACAAGTTGAAGCTGAACTCGTACGACCTCGGCGTCGACGTCGAGCTACGCGACGCGCTCGACCGGATTCGCTTCGAGCATCCGCAGGTCGCCTGCGTCGTGCTGACCAGTGCGAAGGAGCGCAGCTTCTGCGCCGGCGCGAACATCTACATGCTCGGCACCTCGTCGCATCCTTGGAAAGTGAACTTCTGCAAGTTCACTAACGAGACGCGCAACGGGATGGAGGACTCGAGCCGGCACGACGGGCTGCGCTTCGTCGCGGCGGTCAACGGCGCGTGCGCCGGCGGCGGCTACGAGATCGCGCTGGCCTGCGACGAGATCCTGATGATCGACGATCGTTCGACGACGGTCAGCCTGCCGGAAGTCCCGCTGCTCGGCGTGCTGCCCGGCACTGGCGGCCTGACCCGGCTGACCGACAAGCGCAAGGTACGGCGCGATCTGGCCGACCTCTTCTGCACCAACGCCGACGGCGTTCGGGCGCAGCGCGCGAAGGAGTGGAACCTGGTCGACGCGATCGCCAGCCCGTCGGAGTTTCCGGTGCTGGTGCAGGCCCGCGCGCAGGCGCTCGCCGACGCCTCGCCGCGCGCGAAGGACGCGCGCGGCATCACCCTGCGGCCGCTGCAGAAGACGGTCGACGAGGAGGGCTATCGCTATCGCCACGTCGAGGTGACCTTCGATCGCGCGGCGCGCAGTGCGACGCTATTGCTACGCGCGCCGGACGCGCCGCTGCCGGCCGACGCGGCGGCGATCGAAGCGCTGGGCGACGCGTGGTGGCCGCTGGCGCTGGCGCGCGAGCTCGACGACGCGCTGCTGGCGCTGCGCACGAACGAGCTCGAGCTGGGCCTGCTGGTCCTGCGGACCGAGGGCGAGCTCGACGCCGTGCTCGCCGCCGGCGCGCAGCTCGCCGCCCTGCGCGAGCACTGGTTGGTGCGCGAGACGATCGGCCTCTTGCGCCGGACGCTGGCACGGCTGGACGTGACCTCGCGCAGCCTGTACGCGCTGATCGACGCGGGCTCGTGCTTCGCCGGACTCTTCTTCGAGCTCGCGCTGGCCGCCGACCGCTCGTACATGCTCGACCAAGCCGACGGTGAGGGTCCGCTGATCGCGCTCGACGCGTGCAACGCCGGCCTCTTCCCGATGGTCAACGGCCGCACGCGGCTGGCGACGCGCTTCCTCGGCGCGCCCGCGACCCCGGCGCGGCTGTTCGCCGACGGCGACCGTCGCTACGGTGCCGCCGCGGCGCTCGAGCTGGGGCTGGTGACGCTCGCGCCCGACGAGCTCGATTGGGAGGACGAGATTCGCCTCGCGCTCGAGGAGCGCGCCGCGCTCTCGCCCGACGCGCTGACCGGGATGGAGGCCAGCCTGCGTTTCGGCGGCGACGAGACCCTCGAGACGAAGATCTTCGGCCGGCTCTCGGCCTGGCAGAACTGGGTCTTCATTCGACCCAACGCGACCGGCAAGCAGGGCGCGCTGACGCTCTTCGGGACCGGCACCAAACCGCACTTCGACCGGAACCGCGTGTGATGACGACGATCGACTACCAGGACCGCATCCCCAACAACGTCGACCTGGCGGCGAACCGCACGCTGCAGCGCGCGCTCGAGCAGTGGCAGCCGGCCTTCCTGCGCTGGTGGCAGGAGCTGGGGCCGACCGACTTCCAGGCCTCGGACGTCTACCTGCGCACGGCGATCTCGGTCGACGCGAAAGGCTGGGCGCACTACGACTACGTGCGCATGCCCGACTACCGCTGGGGAATCTTTCTGGCCGAACCCGAGCGCGACCGCACGATCGGCTTCGGCGACGACATGGGCCAGCCGGTCTGGCAGCAGATCCCCGGCGAGTATCGCAGCACGCTGCGCCGCCTGATCGTCACGCAGGGCGATACCGAACCGGCCTCGGTCGAGCAGCAACGGCTGCTCGGCCATAGCGCTCCCTCGCTCTACGACCTGCGCAATTTGTTCCAGGTCAACGTCGAGGAGGGCCGCCACCTGTGGGCGATGGTCTACCTCTTACACGCCTACTTTGGGCGCGACGGGCGCGAAGAGGCCGAGGCGCTCTTGCAACGCCACTCCGGCGCCGCCGACAACCCGCGCATCCTCTCGACCTTCAACGAGCCGATCAACGACTGGCTGTCGTTCTTCATGTTCACCTTCTTCACCGATCGTGACGGGAAGTTCCAGCTCAAGTCGTTCGCCGAGTCGTCGTTCGACCCGCTGGCGCGCACCTGTCGCTTCATGCTGACCGAAGAGGCGCACCACATGTTCGTCGGCGACACCGGCATCTCGCGCATCGTGCGGCGCACGCTCGAGGTGATGGCGGAGCGCAACAGCGACGATCCGGCGACGATCCGCAACGCCGGCGCGATCGACCTGCCGACGATCCAGCGCTACCTGAACTTCTGGTTCAGTTCCTCGCTCGATCTGTTCGGCGCCGACTCCAGCTCGAACGCGGCGGCATACTTCGCCAACGGCCTCAAGGGCCGTCCCGACGAGAAGAAGTACGCCGACCACGTCGAGCGCGAGACGACCTACGACCTCGAGGTCCCCGCCGACGACGGCGGCGTGCGCATCGAGCGCGTCCCGCTGCGCAACGCGATGAACGAGTTCGTGCGCCTCTCGTACGCCGAGGATTGCGAGAAGGGGCTGGCGCGCTGGAACCGGCTGATCGCGGCGACCGGCCATCCCTTCCGCTTCGCGCTGCCCAGCGTGCGCTTCCGCCGCACGGTCGGGAGTTGGGCCGGTACCGCGACCGATCCGAACGGCACGCCGATCCCCGCCTCTGAGTACGACGCGCAGATCGCGGGCTGGCTGCCCAGCGCGAACGATCGCGTCTTCATCCTCAGCCTGATGCAGGGCGTGTTCGAGCCCGGCAAGATGGCTGGTTGGATCGCACCACCAGACAAGGGCATCAAAGATCGTCCCACCGATTACGAATACGTTCGTTTGAATTGACGACAGTGATCCGGCCGCCGGTCGCGAAGGGGCGGGGTCAGATGGCGCTTGATCCCTCGCTCTTATTGTTCGTGCCCGCCGATCGGCCCGATCGGTTCGTCAAAGCCCTCGACGCGCCCGGCGCGAGCGGTGCCATCCTCGACCTCGAGGACGCCGTCGCGCCGGACCGCAAGGCGTTCGCGCGCGATCAGGTTCGAGCGTTTCTCGACGCGCACGCCGACCTGGCCCGCGTCGTCGTGCGGATCAATCCGCCGGATAGCGTCGATGGGCGCGCCGATCTGGTCATGCTGACCGCGCCGCGCCAACCGTCGGCGATCGTCGTCCCGAAGGTCGCCGACGCCGGCGATCTCGCCCACGTCAGCGCGGTGGTCGGCCCGATCCCGCAGATCGCGCTGATCGAGTCGGCCGAAGGGCTCGTCCAGTGCGAGCGCATCGCGCTCAGCTCGCACGTCCTCGCGCTGGCGTTCGGTCCGTATGACCTTGCCGCCGCGCTCGGCGGCGAGCCGGACCTCGACGTCCTGCTACCGCACCGCGCGCGGATGCTCGTCGCGGCGCGGGCCGCCGGCCGCTGGGCGATCGACGGTCCCTCGCGCGAGTACGGCGATGCGGCGATCCCGGCGCGGGACGCGACGGCGGCGCGGCGCCTAGGGTACGACGGCAAGATGTTGATCCACCCGGCGCAAGTGGTCCCGGTGCGCGCGGCCTTCGCGCCCAGCGACGCCGAGATCGCCCACGCGCGCCGCGTCATGGAGGCCGCCGCGAAGGGCTCGCCGGCGGTGCTCGATAGCACGATGATCGACACGCCGATCATCACCTCGGCCGAGCGCGTCCTGCGGCGCGCCGGCGTTACTCTGTAACCAGCGCGCGCGGCGTTCGGCCGGGCTGCCCGAGCGCGCCGCCCGCGCGCAGCGCGGCGATCCGTTCCTCGCCGTACCCGAGCAGGTCGCGCAGCACCGTCTCGGTGTGCTCGCCCAGTTCCGGCGCACGGCGGTGCTCGGCCGGCGGCGCGCCGACGCGCACGGGGCTCGCGATCCAGCGGGCCTGGCCGAAGAGCGGGTGCGGCGTGTCCGCGATCAGGCCGCGTGCGGCGGTCTGCGGATCGGCCAGCGCGGCGGGCACGTCGTTGATCGGCCCGCACGGCACGCCGGCGCCGGTCAGGAGCGCGATCCACGCGGCGCTCTCGCGCGTGACGAAGACGTCGGCTAGCGTGCGGATCACCAGCGCTCGATTCGCGCGGCGCGCGGCGAAGTCGGCGAAGCGCGGATCGTCGCGCACCTGCGCGATCCCGAGCGCGTCGACCAGCCGCTGCCAGAACTTCTCCTTCGCGCAGACGACGACGATCCAACCGTCGGCGGTGCGGAAGTTCTGGAACGGGACGATCGAGGGGTGCGCCGAGTCGGCTAGCCGTTCGGGCCGGTACGCGCCGTCGGGCGCGAGCGTCCAGGCGGCGACGTAGGTCAGCATGCTCATCGCCACGTCGAACAGCGCGGTGTCGCAGTCGCCGCCGACGCCGTCGCGGCGCGCGGCATGCACGCCGGCGAGCAACGCGAGCGCGGCGACCAGCCCGCCGCTGTAGTCGACCAGTGAGAGCCCCGACTTCGTCGGCGGCCCGTCCGGCGCGCCGGTCAGCGACTGCCAGCCGGCCAACCCTTGCAGGACGTAGTCGTAGGCCGGCTCGGCGCGCCGCGGACCGGTCATGCCGAAGCCGGAGAGCGAGACGCAGACGATCCGTGGGTTGACCGGCGCGAGATCGGCGTAACGCAGCCCGAGCTGCTCGGGCATGTCGCCGCGCAGGTTCGAGAAGACCGCGTCGGCCTGGCGCACCAGGTCGTGGAAGACCGCGCGACCCTCGGGGTGATTCAGGTCGAGCGCGACGCTGCGCTTGTCGTGGTTGAACGTCTCGAAGAACAGGCTCGCGTCGCCGGCTTGGTACGGCGGCACCGCGCGGCCGACGTCGCCGCCCGAACGCGCATCCTCGATCTTGATCACGTCGGCGCCCAACTCGGCGAGCTGCACCGTCCCGAACGGCCCGGCGCCGAACTGTTCGATCGCGACCACGCGGAGATCTGCGAGCGGTTTCACGCCGCCCGCGTTCAGCAAGCCTGTTCGGCGTCCTGCGTGAGGCGCTCGTCGAGCAGTCGCGTGAAGTCCTCGACCGAACACGGGTGGCCGAACAGGAAGCCTTGGCCCCAACGGCAGCCCGCGCGCACCAGCGCGCGCTGCTGCGCGCGCGTCTCGACGCCTTCGGCCAACAGTTCGTAGCCGAAGCGCTCGGCGATCGCGACCATCGCGTCGACGATCGCGACGTCGCGTGAATCCTCGGGCAGACCGGCGATGAACGCGCCGTCGATCTTGAGCAGGTCGACGCGCACGCGCTTGAGCTGCTCGAGCGAGGACTTGCCCAGGCCGAAATCGTCGAGCGCGATCGCTAAGCCCGCCCGCCGTAGCGTCGCCAGCGCCTGATTCGTCGTGACGACGTCGCGCATGGCGTCGATCTCGGTGATCTCGACGCCGACGCCGTCGAGCGCGCCGTCGAACGCCAGCACGCTGGCCAAGAAGGCCGGGTCGGCCAACTCGTGCGCCGACAGATTGAACCAGGCCCGAAAGCCGGGTCGCGTGAGCCGCCAGATGCTGGTCAGGTGCACGGTCTGCTCGGTCACCCACAGCCCGATCCGGCGCATCAGCCCAAGCTCTTGCGCCAGGGGCAGGAAGTCGTCGGGTGGGAGCAGCCCGCGCTCGGGATGGTTCCAGCGCACCAGCGCCTCGGCACCGACGATCGTCCCGCTGGTGAGTTCGACGTGTGGCTGGAAATGGAGCACCAACTCGTCGTGCAGGAGCGCTGTTTCCAGCTCTCGATGCAGCCGCGGCGTGCTCATCTCAACGTCCCCCACCCGGGCCGGGTCAGTCATTCCATCCCCTCCACCATTCGGTATCGGCGGACCGCCGGCAAAGCGCCAACCGCCCTGGGGGATAGGTGGTACGGGACGTTCAGGCCGGGGTGCGGTCGCGCGGGTCGCGCCCGCGCTTGTAGACCATGAAGGTCCGCTCGTACGAGATCACGGTCTGCTCGCGCTGGTTCGTCCCGGTCGTGCGGGCGGTGACCAGCCCGACGTCGGGGCGCGACTCCGATTCGCGCTTGGCGAGGATCTCGCTCGACGCCGAGATCGTGTCGCCGATGAACACCGGGCTGGGTAGCCGGATGTCGTTCCAGCCCAAGTTCGCCATCACGTGCTCGCTGAGGTCCGAGACCGAGAGGCCGACCGCGAGCGAGAGGGTGAAACACGAGTTCACCAGGATCTTACCGAACGGTGTCCGCTCCGCGAGCTGCGCGTCGAAGTGGATCGGATTGGTGTTCAGCGTGAGCATCGTGAAGAGCGTGTTGTCCGTCTCGGTGACGGTACGCCCGAGGCGGTGGCGGTAGACGTCGCCCACCTCGAAGTCCTCGTAATATCGCCCACGCCAGCCTTCTTTGATCACGCGGCGCCGTTCGGCGGGGCGACGCCGCTTTCATCGTGTGCGGTCTTAGAGACCGGGGACGCGCGGGCCCCAGCCGGTAAAGGCGCCGCTGCCGGGGAGCGGGTTACGGACGGTCCGCACCAAGCGGACGGTCTCGGGGATGGTGCTTATGGTACGCATGCCTCAGATACGGCCCTGCGCGCTCGGTGTTTCGCGCGCCGGCCCGGCCGATCAGGCCGCGTGCGGCGGCCGCCCGTTGGACTCGGCGGCGACGGCGCGGGTTCGCTTTCCCTGAGCGGCGTCGAGCGCGCGGTTTGCGTGGGCCAGCAGGTCGTCGACGTGGGTGCCGTCGGCCGGCGCGAGGGCGATGCCGTAGGTCGCGCTCAGGCGCACCTGCTGCACGCCTTGGAAGATCCCGGTCGTGAACGGCTCGTCGAAGCCGTGCTGGTAGCGGGCCAGCGCGTGACCGGCTTCCGCCGGCCCCGCGACGCCCTGCATGAGCAGCGCGAAGTGATCGGCGCCGAGCCGCGCGACGATGTCGCCGTCGGCGACGGACTGCAACATCGCGGCGACCTCGACCAAGAGCGCGTCGCCCGACTGTTGGCCGAGCGACTCGTTCACCGCGCGGAACCCGTTGATGTCGAGGATCACCAGCGCGAACGGCTCGCCGGTCTGCAGCGCGGCGGCGCCGCGCGCTCGGAACGCGGCCCGCGTGAGGACGGCGGTCAGCGTGTCGTGCTCCGTCTGATAGACCAGGCGGTCGAACTGCGCGCGTTGCTGCAGCCGGGTCGCGCACAGCGCGGCCAACGTCTCGACGAAGGCGTGGTCGAGCGAGTCCAGCGGGGCCTCGAGCGGAATCGGCGACGCCAGCGAGAGCGCGTAGACCGTCGGACCGACCTTGAAGATCGTCCCCACGAAGGCGCGGATGCCGTGCTTACGCGCGCCGCGCGTCGCGGCGAGCACCGGGTCGACGAGCACGTCGACCCACGACGTCGTCGGCCCCGCGCGGAGCAGCTGCCCGGCCAGCATCTCGGCCGCGGGATGACGCGCGCCCGGCTGCAAGAGCAGCCGGCTTCCCGGCGACCCGAGCGAGACGTCGACGACGAAGTCGACGCCCTCCAGATGCTGGATCGAGGCGAAGAACGCGTGCCCTTCCTGCAACACCGTGCTCGCCGCGCCGAGCAGCGCGCGCAGGTAGCTCGCGTCTTCGATCGCGGACGTCGACGCGACCCGCCAGAGCGTCTCGAGCCGGCGCGCGTGCCGGCGCACGATGCCCGACTCGCGCTCGACGTCGGCCTCCGCCTGTACCGCGCGGTCCTCCCACGCTAGCAGATCGCGCACCGCACCTGCCAGCACGAGCATCGAGGTGAGCACGTAGAAGGAGCGGCCGAGGTACCAGCTGAGCTGATAGGGGTGCAGCGAGAGCGTGTTGACCGTCGTGTCGAGGACGATGGCGAGCAACGCCAAGCGCAGCCACGCGTCGAGCCCTTGCAGCGGCCCGCGCAGCGCCAGCCCGAGGAACGCCAGCGCGAGCAGCACGGCCAGCGGCAGCGGCGGACCGTACGGCGGGCCTAGCGCGAGCCGAGTCGTGGCGGCTGCGTTCTCGGCGGCGACGAGGCCCAGGCACAGGACGGCGCCGACGAGCGCGACCCCGACGACCACGACGGAGAGGAAGGCCGGCGAGGGCGGACGACGGTCGCCGGCCCGTTCGAGCGCGAAGTAGACGAACATGGCGAGCGTGGCGCAGAGCGTCCAGCCCGGGTAGAGCCACGACATGTCACTCAGCCCACCCGGCAGGAGCACCTCGCCGTGCAGGCCGAGCGGGAAGGCGAGGGTCATCGTCATCGAGAGCAGCGAGAGCCCGACGAAGGCCACGCCGAGGAAGCCGAGCGAGCGGCGCGGCGCACGGCGGTAGCGGGCGAAGAGCAGCACTGCCGTCGCCAGCTCGGCCAGGCCCCCGATCAGCATCAGCGCGGGGAAGAGACCCGCCAGGGGCGTGTATTGCCGCTGCGCAAACGGCAGCAACACGAGCGCGAGGACGACCAGGACCGCGCCGACGCACGCGTCCCAATGCGGCGCGGCGTGTGCTCTCGGGGTACGAGCGCGGTCCGTCACCGTAAACTCTACCCGGCAAGGGCGAGCAAACCACGCGCGTCGACCGCAACCGAGGAGTTCGGCACGCGGTTGTTGAAACTGAGCGACAACATCCGGCTCTTGCAGACCGCGCGGAGCGTGTCTCGAACCGGACCTCTCCGCCCCGTCGAGGAGCGACGGAGCGCTTCCTTCCCATAAGGGGCAATGGAACTATACGACGCGACGCCGGCCGTCCCCGCACGGCCGCGACGTCGTCAGGCGCACGAAGCCGCCCACCCGGTCGCCGCACCGCGCGCCCCGCACCTCCGTCCATACCAGGTCGAGGCACAGCAGGCAGTTCTCGAACACCGCGCACGCGGCGTACGCAGCCAATTAGTGTCCCTCGCCACGGGCTTGGGCAAGTGCGTCGATCCGAACACATGGGTTTGGTCGAACGGCTTGCGTCGTTTCGGCGACGCCTGGGGCGCCGATCGCATCGCCGGACCGCATGCGACCGATCGCGTCGCGGGCTGGTACGACGACGGCGTCAATCCGGGGAAGCGGATCGAGACCGCCTCCGGACTGAGCATCGACGGGACCCTCGCGCACCGGGTATGGATCCGTCGCGACGACGGCTTCGAAGGCTGGTGCCGCATGGAGGATCTGCGGCTGGGCGATTTCGTCGCCGTCGCACGCGGTCGAGCCGACTTCGGCGACGTCGACATCCCGCTGGAAGAAGCATACTTGCTCGGCTTGGCGATCGCCGACGGCTGCATGGTGAAGACCGGCCCCAACGCCCACCGCCTCCAGATCGACGGACACCCGTCGATCGTCGCCGGGGTGACGCAGACGATGGAGCGCTGGCGGGTCGCCGGCGGCGGTCGGCGCAACGGCGGCGTCACGGTCATCGAGAAGAGTCCGGCGCACAGTTACGCCGTCACGCAGGCGGGAGGCCTGCGCGAGCATGTCGAGCAGACCTTCGGCGTGCGTTGGACGTACAGCCCCGAGCGGGTCGTTCCGCAGGCGATCCTGCGGGGGACGCGGCGCGTCGTGCAGACGTTCCTGCGCGGGTACTTCGACGGCGACGGGGTCGCCAACCCGATCGTCGGCTGCAATACGTCGAGCCGCGAGCTGGCGGAGCAGATTCAGCAGCTCTTGCTCGGCCTGGGCGTGTACTGCGGGCTGCGCACGCGCACGTCGACGCGGGGCTTGCCCTCGCACATGGTGTGCGTCTACGACATCGAGGCCTTCGAGCGCGAAGTCGGCTTCACCCAGATCGGCCGTGCGCGCGACCGCTTCTTCCTGGCCTCACTCGCTCGTCCGCGCAATCCCAACCAAGACGTGGTCCCCGGCGTGGGGGCGCTCTTGCGGTCGCTCGGCGGCGCGATCGACGCGAAGTATCGCAGCGAGCACTTTCGGACGATCCGCGCCTATTACGACGGTGGCTCGCGCCGGCCGACGTACTTCCAACTCCGCCGCTGGCTCGCGGCCGCACCGGACTGCGACGAGCGGCGCGAGATCGAGCGGATCGTCGCCGAGCACCGGGCTTGGACGCCGATCACCGCGATTGCCGACTCGGCGATCCGCCGCATCGACTGCCAGGTCGACGAGACGCACGCCTTCATCGGCAACGGCCTGGTCAACCACAACACCGTCATCATCGCGACGCTGCCCAAGCTGCTCTCGCTGCGGCCGGGGGACGTGACGCTGGTCGTCGCGCACCGCGACGAGCTGATCGAGCAGATCGTCGAGAAGATGCGGATCGAGAACCCCGACGCGCTGATCGGCGTCGAGAAGGCCGAGCGCCACGCCTCCGAGGACTGCTCGATCGTCGTCGCGACCGTGCAGAGCCTGGCCGAGAAGCGCCTCGAGGAGTTCGTCGGCCGGTTCCGGCGCCGGATCGCGCTGTTCGTCATCGACGAGGCCCACCACGCCGCCGCCCCCTCCTACCGCGCGATCGTCGACGCGGTGCTGGCGGTGCGCCCCGAGGCGATGGTCATGGGCTTCACCGCGACGCCGAACCGCGGCGACGGGGTGCGGCTGGTCGACGTCTTCGAGAAGATCGTCTATACGATGGACGCCCGCAAGGCGATCGACGCGGGCTATCTGGTCCCGGTCAAGTCGTACGCGGTGGCGACGACGACCAACCTCGACGACGTCGCCTCGCGGGGCGGCGATTTCGTGATCGGCCAGCTCGCCGCGGCGGTCAACACGGTCGACCGCAACAAGCGGATCGTCATGGCCTACAAACAGCACACCGCCGGGCTCAAGGCGCTGGTCTTCACCGCCTCGGTCGAGCACGCGCGCGACGTCGCCGAAGAGTTCGTCGCGCACGAGATCCGCGCCGAGTGGGCCTCGGGCGAGACGCCGCGCGAGGACCGCGAACGGATCGTGCGCGAGTTCCGTGCCGACGGCATCGACGTGCTGGTCAACTGCGGCCTCTACCTGGAAGGCTTCGACGTCCCCGCGGTCCAGGTGATCCTCAATGCGCGGCCGACCAAGTCGACGACGCTCTACACCCAGATCACCGGCCGCGCGCTGCGCCCGGTCGACGACATCGCGAACGCGCTCTCGAAGACCAATTCCGCGCTCGAGCGGCGCGAGCTGATCGAGAAGTCGCCCAAGCCCGCCGCGATCGTCATCGATCTGGTCGACCAGGCGCATCGCCACCAGCTGGTCACCGTCCCGTCGCTCTACGGGTTGCCGCCGCACATCGACGCGCAGGGCCGGATGACGGCGCAGGTCGCCGACAAGTTCGAAGAGCTGCTGCGGCGCGATCCCAAACGGGCGGCGAAGGTTCGCTCGGCGGAAGAGATCGAGACCGCGCTGGTCGAGATCGACGCCTTCGCCGCGCCGCGCGAGATCAAGCCGACCTGGCAGGCCATCGATCCGATCGAACACTGGCGGCTCGAGATCCCGCCGGCGCGGATCGCGCTCGACCGCCGCGGCCGGCCGATCCCGGATTTCGCCGGCAAGTGGGACCAGTGGGTCACCGAGGCCCGCCGCATCGCGCCGCACGAGGACGCTGAGCGCTTCGCGACCCGCATGCTGAACGTCGATCCGAAGACGATGCGCTGGGAGCGCCGCCGCATCGACGTCAAGCGCGACGGCGAGAAGTACGTGACGCTGCTCTCGACCGAGGAACTCCCCGAGCGCGTGATCGAGGTCAGCTCCTCGCTCCCCGGCGCGCTCGGCAGCGCCTATCAGCGGGTCGATGAGATGCTCTCGGGCTATACGTCGATCCCGGCCAACGGCGCCGCGCCCCGGCCGCCGCAGAACGGCGCCGCCCTCGGCGAGAAGCCGGGCGCGAACGGCAACCCCGCCGGCCGGCGCCGCCGCCGCACGCGCACCCGCGCTCGCCGACCCTGACCAGCGTGCGCCGCAGCCTGCTGGCGCTCACCGCGCTCCTCGCGCTCGCGGTCAGCCCACCGCAGAGCCCGGCACCGCGACATCCCTGGACCGACCCGGGCCACCTGCGCATCGGCGTGTTGCGCACGCTCGACAACCTCGATCCGCTGCTGTCGGGACAAGCCGGCGTCACCGACATCGCGCAGTTCCTCTTCAGCGGCCTGATCCGCTACGACGACCGCGGCGATCCGATCCCCGATGCGGCGCTGGCGGTGCCGACCCGCGCCAACGGCGGGATCAGCGCCGACGGCAAGACGATCGTCTACCATCTGCGAACGGACATCCGCTTCGCCGACGGCGTCCCGCTGACGGCCGACGACGTCGTCTTCACCTGGCAACAGGACCTCGACCCACACAACAACGTCCCGTACCATTTTCCGTACGACCAGGCCGTCAGCGTCGTGGCGCGCGACCCGCACACGCTGGTGGTGCGCCTGCGCGCGCCCTCGGCGCCGTTCGTCGCGGGCTTCTTCCGCTGCGGCAATCAAGGGGCGATCCTGCCGAAGCACCTGCTGGCAGGGCACGACCTCAACCACGATCCGTTCAACCTGCGCCCGATCGGCAGCGGGCCCTA
>JBEKLD010000050.1:0-17704 GCA_050010375.1 Vulcanimicrobiaceae bacterium | reverse complement strand
TGGAGGATCGGGTTCTTCTGCAACAGGCCGCGCAGGTCGCGCATGCGCGGCTCGTACATCCCGATGACGCCGTCGAGCTTGTCGAGGAAACCGGCCGGGAGGTCTTGCGCCAGGCCGCCGACGCGCAGGTAGTTGGGGTGCATCCGCGCGCCGCCCGAGGCCTCGAACAGGTCGAGGATCCGCTCGCGCAGGTCGAAGGCGTAGAAGAACGCGGTCAGCGCGCCCAGGTCGATCCCACCGGTACCCAGCCAGACGCAGTGCGAAGCGATGCGCGAGAGCTCGGCCAGCAGCACGCGGATCTGCTGCGCTCGCGGCGGGATCTGCCCGTCGATCCCCAACAGCTTCTCGACCGCCAGGTAGTAGCACAGCGCGTTGGTCAGCGGCGAGAGGTAATCCATCCGCTCGATGACGGTCGACGCCTGCGACCAGAACAAATTCTCGGCGCTCTTCTCGATCCCGGTGTGCAGGTAGCCGATCTCGGGCGAGGCTTTGGTGACGATCTCGCCTTCGATCTCGGTGACGATCTGCAGCACGCCGTGCGTCGAGGGATGCTGCGGCCCCATCGAGAGCACCATCCGATTGTCGGTTCGCTCGATGACGTCGACGGCGTAGCCGCCTTCCAGCGCGATGTTGCTCACTGCGGCGCGTCCTTCGGGCGGCGCGCCTCGAGGATCTGTTTCTGCAGCGCCTGCGCGGCACGGCCGGAGGCAGGCGTCCCGGCGGCGACGTTCGACTTGAGGGCGAACGAGGGCCGCGGCGTGCGCTCGCGCGCCGGCCCGCGCAGTGGGTAATCCTTGCGCAGCGGGTGGCCTTCCCACTCGTCGGGCATCTGGATGCGGCGCATGTCGGGGTGGCCGATGAAGCGGATCCCGAACAGGTCGAAGATCTCGCGCTCGGCCCAGTCGGCCGCCGGCCAGAGCGCGACGGCGGTCGGCACCTCGAGCTCTGTCGCGCCGACGCCGCAGAGCACGCGCACCCGCTGCGGGACGCCGATGTCGCCGATGGTTGCGGGCTGCGTCGGCAGCGCGAGCAGATGGTAGACGACGTCGTAGCGCGGCTCGCGGTCGAGATAGTCGACGCCGCCGATGTCGAGCAGCATGGTGAACCCGTCGGCCTTCAGGCCGCGCAGCGTCGCGATCAGCGCGTCGGGGACGAGCCGAATGATGCGCGCATCGGCGATGTCGGGGCGTACGGCGGTCGGGTCGAGGGCGGTGGCCCCGGCCGGCGGCGACTGAGAGCTCGGCATGATCTAAAGGCGCTCCGCCCCAGGCTCCGCGCCCCCCACGCCTGCGGCGCGGGGCCCCCAAACCTCACGCGCGCTTGAGTACGCAGGCACGGCACGGTTCCCCGAGGGCGCGCTCAACAACATTTCATTCATGTCACTACGCCCGGGCCAGGATCCCGCCGCGGCCGCCTTGCTTGATCTGCTGTTGGATCAAGTTGACGGCGTAGAGCAGGCCGTCGGGCGTCGGCGGGCAGCCCGGGACGTAGACGTCGACCGGGATGATCGTGTCGACGCCCTGGACGATCGCGTAGTTGTCGAAGACGCCGCCGCTCGAGGCGCAGGCGCCCATCGAGATGACCCACTTGGGGTCGGCCATCTGGTCGTAGAGCCGCTTGACGATCGGCCCCATCTTCTTGGCGACCCGGCCCGAGACGATCATCAGATCGGCCTGGCGTGGCGAGGCCCGGAAGACCTCCGAACCGAGCCGGGCGATGTCGTACTCCGGGGCGGTGGCGGTCATCATCTCGATCGCGCAACAGGCCAGGCCCATCGTCAGCGGCCAGACGCTCGAGGCTTGGGCCCAGCGGGCGACCGAGTCGACGGTCGTGAGCAAGAAATCTCCGCCGCTGCCTAACGCCACTGAAACCCGCCTCTCTTCCAGACGTAGGCGTACCCGATCGCGAGGACGACCACGAAGCTCACCATCTCCACGAGGCCGAACACCCGCAGGACGTGCATCTGCACCGCCCACGGATAGAACGAGGCCGCCTCGACGTCGAAGACGACGAACAGCATCGCGATCACGTAGAATCGGACCGGGAATCGGCCCGAGACGTCGGACGTCGGCTCGACGCCGCATTCGTAGGCCTCGGACTTCACCGGGTTCGGCTTCCGGCGGGCGACCAGGCCGGGCAGGAGACAGAACGCCAGGGCGGCGAGGAACGCCAAGGCGAGATAGATAGCGACCGGGCCATAGGGAGACACAACCTGAGAATATACACGAACGTCACGCGCGTCGCCTCCGTCCTCGGTCTGGGAGCCGCGATCGTGCTGCTCGGCGCGAAAGGCTGCGAGAACCCCAACGGTCAGGGCGTGACCGACCAGGGGAACGTGGTCGGCCGCGTCGTCGAAGCGAGCGACCCCACCCGACCGGTGCCGGCCGCGACGATCACGATCGGACTGCAGACCCTGCGCATCTCACCGGCCGACAAAGGCGCGTTCCGCCTGCTCGGTGTGCCGACCGGGACGCAGACGATGGTGATCAGCTCACCAGGCTACCAGTCGTATTCGGCGCAGGTCGTGGTCCGCAAGGACCAGACCAGCGACGTCGGTCCGATCGGGCTGGCCTCGGTGACCGGCGTCCCCAACTGAACGCGTTCGACGTCCTCGCCGGCCTCGTCGGCGCAGGCCTCGTCGTGATCGCGCTCGCCGACCTGTTCCAGTCGGTGATCGTTCCACGCGCGATCAGCGGCCGCTACCGTCCCAGCGCGTACCTCTCGCGCTACAGCTGGCGGCTGTGGCGCGCGCTCGCGCTGCGCATCTCCGACGCCGAACGGCGCGAGGATTCGCTGGCGCTGTTCGCACCGGCCTACTTGATCGCGCTGCTCGCGTTTTGGGTCGCGCTCGAGATCGTCGGGTACGGCCTGCTCTTCTGGGCGCTGCGGGCCGAGATCCGTCCGCACCCCGGCCCGTTCGCCGCGATCTACTTCGCCGGCTCGTCGTTGCTGACGATCGGCTACGGCGACTACGTCCCGATCGCCATCTTTCCGCGACTGTTCGCGCTGGTCGCCGGCGCTTCGGGCCTGGGGACGTTCGCGATCGTGACGACCTATCTGTTCCAGACGTTCGCCGCGTTTCAGCGCCGCGAGGCGTTCATCGTCTCGCTCTCCGAACGCACCGGCGCGCCGCCGAGCGGTCTCGAGTTCGTCCTGCGCCACGTGAAGCTCGGCCTGGTGAACGACTTGTCGCCGATCCTGCGCGAGGCCCAGCACTGGATCGCCGAAGTGCTCGAGACGCACCTGGCCTATCCGATCCTGACCTACTTCCGCTCCAGCCACGACGACGAGTCGTGGATCGGGACGCTGGGCGCGCTGCTCGACGCGTCGACGCTGCTGATCACGACGGTCGAGCTCGACCACCGCGGGCAGGCCGTGCTCACCGCTAGGCTCGGCGCCCACCTCGTCCACGACTTCACCGGCTTCTTCAACCTCGACACGACGGAGGCGGTCGGCGTCGAACGCGACGAGTTCGCCGCCGCGTACGCCGACCTCCAGGCCGCCGGCACGCCGCTGCGCCCACTCGACGAGGCGTGGAGCGCGTTCGCCGAACGCCGCGCCAGCTACGCGCCGGCCCTCGACACGCTCGCGCGCTGGTGGCGCATCCCGCCGGCCCGCTGGATCGGCGACCGCTCGCGCCCGCGCCAGCACGTCAACGTCGGCCTGCAACGATGACTGCCGGCGCAACGGCGAAACCCGATTACGGTGTCGACGCGCCGGGCGTGATCCGCAACCTGTTCGTCAGCGGCGGAATCTGTCTACTGCTCGCGATCGTCGCCCCGCACACGCTGCACGTCGGTGGCGTCGACGTCTCCCTGGCCACCGCGCTGTACTGGCCGGCGGGGTCGTTGCTGCTCGGCGGCGTGCTGATGCTGGTCTACGTGAAGTTCGGGAAGTTCCGCCATCGCGACCTCATGCTGAAGCTGCGCCCGTGGACCGGCGCCGAGCGAGTCCTCGACGTCGGCTGCGGCCGGGGGCTCCTGCTCGCCGCCGCGGCGAAGCGGCTGACCGCCGGCGGCCACGCGACCGGGATCGACATCTGGTCGAACGTCGACATGGCCGGCAACTCGGCGGCCGCGACGCAGCGCAACCTGGACCTCGAAGGCATCGCGCCGCGCTGCACGCTGCTCGACGGCAAAGCGCAGGCGCTGCCGTTCGCCGACGCGAGCGTCGACGTCGTGCTCTCGAACTTGTGCCTGCACAACATCGCCGCGCGCGACGAGCGCCGTGCGGCGGTCGCCGAGATCGCCCGGGTCCTCGCACCCGGCGGCATCGCGCTGGTCTCGGACTTCCGCAACACCGGCGAGTACGCGCGCGACTTCCGCAGGGCCGGGCTCGACGTCGGCACCCAGCGCGGCAGTTGGCTGACCACCTTCCCGCCGCTGACCGTCGTCATCGCCCGCAAGGGCGGCTAGCGTCCCGCGCTGAGCTCGGCCGGGCGCAGCAGGACGTTGGCGATGCGCACGTCGTGGACCGTATCGTGTCGTTCGTCGAGCCACTGGGCGACGTAGTCGTGTTCGCGGGCGAAGGTCGCGTACGCCGCCTGATCCCAGCCGAACTGGCGCGCCCAGAAGGCGTTGTACTCCGCGAGGATCGCTGGGCGCAGCCGCGCGATCGTCCCCGCACCGCCGCGCAGCACCTCAAGCTCGGCCCCCTCGACGTCGAGCTTGATCAGCGCGCACGCGCCGAGACCGCTCCGCTCGGCGAAGGCGTCGAGCGTGGTGACCTCCGCTTCGGTGTCGGCGCCGAACGCCGGCGCGACGGCCGCCCCGATCATCGCGGCGTTGCCGGTGCTCGCGTCGTACTCGTTCTCGCGGTGGAAGGCGCTTCGCCCCTCGCGCGAGCCGAGCGCCAGCGAGTGGATTCGCACGACGTCGCCGAGCCCGTTGGCCGCGACGTTGTAGGCGAGCCGCTCGGCGTTCGCGGGGATCGGTTCGAAGGCGTGCACGCAGCCACCGCCCAGACGCTGCAGCTCGCGCGCCAAGCGCAGCGTATAGAACCCGATGTTCGCCCCGACGTCGATCACCACGTCGCCGCGCCGCAGCCCCGCGGCCAAGCGCGCCAGCGTGCTCTCGTCGTAGCACCCGCTCCAGAAGGCCTGTCGCTCGAAGGTCGTGCGCAGATCGAGCCGCCACCGGCTGCCGTCGCGCGCCCTCACATCGACGATCGCCTCCCGCGGATCGAGTGGTATCCCGAACACGCCGTCGAGCAGGCGCGCCAACCGCGACCGCCCACGCACGTTCGGCAGCCGGCGCGACACGATCCCCGCCACTCGCCGGCCGCGCGCGCGCAGCGACTCGCGGTCCACGCCGCCGGCCCGCCTTACCGGCGGCGCGCTTCCATGATGCGCGGGTGGGCGGCGAGGAAGCGGGTTGCGAAGTCGATCGGGGTGGCGAAGCCGATCGCGCGTTCCTCTTCGAAGCGTGACTCGGCGATGCCGATCACGACGCCGTCGGACTCAGCGAAGACCGGGCCGCCGCTCTCGCCGGGGATGATCGGCACGTCGAGCTCGAGCGTGCCCTTGCGCACGCTCGCGACCCGGCCGGTGTAGAGCGAGACGGTGCGGCCGAGGTGCTCGTCCTCGAACGCATCGGGGATCGGATAGCCCAGCACGCCGATCGGCGTCCCCGGCTCGACGCGGGCGCTCGAGCCGAGCGTGGCGACCGGGCGGTTCGGGATCGGCGTGTCGACGATCGCCAGGTCCGCATCCTCGCCGGTCGTCGCGACGACGTGCGCACGCGCATGCGCGCCGTCGCCGATCGTCGCGACGAGATCGCGCGCATCGGCGATCACGTGGGCGTCGGTCAAGATGCGCGAGCCCCAGGCGCCGCTCTCGACGACGACGCCGCTGCCGTAGGCGTCGTCCCACTCGCCCCGGCGCTTGGGATCGTCGGCCGGGATCTTCATGGTGAACAGCACGACCGACGGGTGGAGCTTCTCGTAGAGCCGGACGAAGCGGTCCTTCGGCGGCGCTTGCACCGTCGCGGTAGGCGCCGGCGCCGCGACCGGCGCGCGCGCGCAGCCGGCGCCGGCCGCCGCGATCAGGATCGTGCCGAGCGCGGCGCACGCCGGGCGAACGAAGCTCATGCCAACCGGTTGGCGATCGCGGCGCGCAACGCCTCGATCCCCTCGCCGCTGGATGCGCTGACTTCGAGCCCACCGGCCGGCAACGCCGCGCGCGCGGCGGGGTCGAGCCGGTCGACTTTGTTGAACACGTCGAGCACCGGCTTCTCGTCGAGGTGCAGCTCGCGCAGGATCGTCTCGACCGAGGCTTTCTGGCGCGGCCAGTCGGGGTTCGACGCGTCATGGACGTGCAGCAGCAGGTCGGCGGCCTCGAGCTCTTCGAGCGTCGCGCGAAAAGCGTTGACCAGCTCTTGCGGGAGCGCGGTGATGAAGCCGACCGTATCGGTCAGGCGCACGTTCACGCCCGGCGCGACGTAGGCGCGGCGCCGCGTCGGATCGAGCGTCGCGAAGGGTTGGTCGGCGACGAAGGCGCGGTCGCCGACGCCGCTGCCGGAGAGCCGGTTGAGCAGCGAGGACTTGCCGACGTTCGTGTAGCCGACCAGCGCGACGAACGGATCGGGGCCGCGCCCGCTGCGGCGCGTCTCGCGTTGGCGCCGCACGTCCTCGAGCTGGCGCTGCAAGAGCGTCACCCGCTGCGAAATCTTGCGCCGGTCGGTCTCGAGCTTCGTCTCGCCGGGACCGCGCGTCCCCACCCCGCCGCCCAGCCGCGAGAGCTCCGCGCCGGCGCCGATCAGATTCGACTGCCGGTAGCGCAGTTGCGCCAGCTCGACCTGCAGCTGTCCCTCACGCGAGCGCGCGTGCTGCGCGAAGATGTCGAGGATCAGCATCGTGCGGTCGACGATCGGCAGCGGCACGATCTTCTCGAGGTTCGTCCGCTGGCGCGGTCGCAGGTCGTTGAAGACGAACAGCACGTCGGCGCGCAGCTCCTCGGCTCGCTCGGCGATCTCGCGCGCTTTCCCGCTGCCGACCAGCGTCGACGGATCGACGTGCGGCAGCTTCTGCACGACCTCGCCGACGACGCGCGCGCCCGCCGCCTCGGCCAGCGCTTCGAACTCGATCAGCTCCGGGGCGAGCGGGCGATCGGGGTCTTGCGTGTCGACGGCGACGACCAGCGCGCGTTGCTGCGCGGGCCCGGTCGGAAAGAGGCGGCGGTGCTCGGGGCGCACGCTCACGTCGGGATCCGTCCGATGGTCGCGATCAGCCACGCCAAGCCTTCGTTGTAGCGCGGACCGGGCCGTTCGAGCAGCGCCGTGTCGGGCAGCGTGTAGACGCGGTGCGCGCGCACGGCGCGCAGCGCGCTCCAGGGCGGCTGGTTCAGCACCGCGTTCAGGCCGACGGCGCCGTCGACGATCAACGCGTCGGGCTGGTCCGCGACCAGGGCCTCCGCGCTGTAGCGCGCGTACGGTGTGGCGAGCTCGCCGGCCGCGTCGCGGCCGCCGGCCAGCCCGATCAGCGTGGCGATGTACGAGCCGCGACCCACGGTGAAGATCGGCGCGGTATCCAGCACGACGAAGACGCGCGGCGCGCGCGCGCGCCGCCGCACGCCGCCGACGAGCTGCGCGGTCCGGGTCCGCAGGCGAGTGACGAGCGCGCGGGCGCGCGCGCTCTCGCCGGTCAGCCGGCCGATCGTCTCGATGCCGGTGAAGATCCCGGCGTACGAATCGTCGGCCAGCAGCACGACGCGAACCCCGGCGCGGCGCAGGTCGGCGGTCGCCGCGCGCTGCGCGGCGATCCCGAGCACCAGATCCGGGTGCAGCGCGAGAATCCGTTCGGTCGCGACCGCGAAGTACGAGCCGACGACCGGGAGCCGGCGCGCCGCCGGTGGGTAGTCGCTGTAGGCCGAGACGCCGACGACGCGGTCGCCCACCCCGAGCGCGAAGAGGTCTTCGGTCGTGACGGGGGTCAGCGAGACGAGCCGCTGCGCGGCGGCGACGGCGGGCGTGGATGCCGCCGTGCCGGCCGCTAGCGCGACCAACCCGGCCAGCGCGAACGAGCGGAGAATCACCCTCTCCGATACGCCGGGCGCGCGGCCGGACCTCGTCTTCACGAGTGCGCGCGACGCGCGCTCAGGGCCGATCGACCGGCCGCCCGATCGCCCGCAGGTCGATCGCGTAGCCGGCGACGACCAGTTCGACGCGGTCGGCGCCGGCGGCGATCCGCTGCGTCAACCGGCCGAGCGCGTCGCCGAAGAGCCGGCCCAGCCGCGTCGTCGGCACGAGCCCCCAACCGGTCTCTTCGGCGATGACGATCGCCTCGGCGCGCATCTGCGTCAGCGTGTCGGCCAGCTCGGCGCCGAGCGCGTCGAGGGCCGTCAGCGTCGCGGACGGATCGCGTTCCGCGCGCGCCTCCCAGGCCAGCAGCTGCGCGCCGAGCCACGTCCCGAGCGCATCGACCAGCACGCACGTATCCGCCGGCGCGTCACGCAAGAGCGCCGGCAGCGAGGGCCCCGCGAGCGCGGCGGTCTCGACGACCGTCCAGTCCGCCGGCCGGTCACGCCGATGGCGCGCGACCCGCTCGACCATCTCGGGATCGCTCGGGTCGACCGCCGCCGTCGCGGCGACGATGACGCGCTTGCGCGTCGCGCGCGCCAGCGCGATCGCGCGCGCGCTCTTCCCCGAGCGGACCCCGCCGAGCACGAGCGTCGTCATCGCCAGCGCGTTCGGCACCGCCGAGAGGTCTCCGTTCCCGCCCTGCGAAGCAGAGCGTGTTCGCGCGCGCGGGAAGCCGGTGGGAATCCGGCACGGTCGCGCCACTGTCAGCGGGGAGCCGGCGCGTGCCACGGTCGCAAGACTGGAAGGCACGAGCACGACGGCGACGATCCGCGAAGTCAGGATACCGACGCGCGGACCACTGCACTCCACCTCGCGATAAGGTCGGTGTCTTGCTCCACTCCGCTCGCGTCGGCGTCCTCGCCGCGCTCCTCGGCGCTTCGTGCGCCCTCTGTGCCGCGCCCGCCCGCGGCGCGTCTCCCACGCCCGCACCGTCGGCCTCGCCGACGCCGCCGGCCGAGATCGGTCGCGTCGTCACCAGCGACCGGCGCCCCGAGTCGCTCGCGACGACGACGCGGCCGACCTTCGTGGTCGACCGTGCGACGCTCGAGGCGTTCGGCGATCGCACCCTCGCCGACGCGCTGGGCAACGTCCCGGGCGTCGATCTCTACTCGTACGGCGCCTTCGGCGCGCAGTCGAACTACGGTATCCGCGGCACGACCTCCGAGCAGACGCTGATCCTGCAGGATGGCATCCCGATCATCGCCGGGACGAGCGGCAGCGTCGATCCCGGTTCGCTCGCGACGCTCGGCCTGAACCGGATCGAGGTCGTCGAGAGCGGCTCGTCGACGCTCTACGGCACCAGCGCGACCGGCGGCGCCATCAACCTGATCAGCGACCTGCAGCCGCAGCCCTACCTGCGCGTCGCCGACGGCAGCCTGGACGACCGCGACGTCGCCGCCGCGGCGGGCGTCGACGGGCTCGGCGTCTCCTTCGAGCGCCACGTCGCCGACAACGTCTACGCCTATCCGGCGTTCGACTACGCCGGCGGGAACGCGACGCCGGCCGGGACGCGCACGAACGACTGGGCCGAGCAGAGCGCGGTCCGGCTCTCGTATCTCGCCCCGCTCGGCGACGGCTGGACCGCGCGCCTGACGGCCGACGACGACGACGTGCGCATCGGCGTCCCCGGCTCGCTGTCGTACCTCACGCCCGATACGACGCAGGGGACGTTGCGCGAGGACGGCCAGCTCGACCTCGCGCACGTCAACGGCCCGAGCACGCTCAGCCTCTCGCTCTCCGGCAGCACGCAGCTGCTCGACTACGACTACGGCCTGGGCCAAGGCGCCGACGTGACCACCGACGCGCGGACGCAGGCCTCGCTGCGCTTCACGACGACCGGGACGCGCACCGACCTCGTCGCCGGGATCGACCTCGCGCGCGAGACCGCGCTGCTGACGTTCGCCGGACCGCCCAACGAGTCGCCGACGCCGCCGACGGCCGCTGCCGCCGCGCAAGCCGCGGCGTACGCGCAGGTCGGCTACGACGCGAGCGCGGCGCTGCGGCTGGTCGCCGGGCTGCGCGGCGAACACGACGCTCCGTACGGCGGCGTCGCGGCGCCGTCGTTCGGCGCCCGGCTGACGCTCGGCGCGGCGCGGCTGAGCGCGAACGTCGCCGAGGCGTACCGCGTCCCGACCTTCGACGAGCTCTACTATCCGAACTACGGGAACCCGGCGCTCGTCCCCGAGAAGCTGACCGACTACGATGCGACGCTCGCCTTCCCGGCGGCGGCGAACCTGAGCCTGGGGATCTTCGGCCGCGACGGCGCGAACCTGATCGTCGACAACCCCACGACCTTCATCCCGTTCAACGCCTCGCGCATCTCGGTGAACGGCGCTCAACTGAGCGCGACGACGCGCGCCTGGCACCACCTCGCGTTCACCGCCGGCGTGACCGACGTCTACCGCGCGCTCGACACGACGACCGGCTTGCGGCTGCCCAACGCGCCGCCGATCGTCGCCACCGCCGGCGTCGAGCGCGCCTTCGCCGGCGGCCCCCTCGCCTTCGGCGCGCGGGTGCGCGTCGTCGGCCAGACCGCCGACGTGCCGAACGACAACTCCGCGAACGCGCCGCCGTTCGCCGACCCCTACGACGCGTACACGAGCGCCGACGCGTACGTGCGCTACCGGCTGGCGCGCGGAGCGGTCGCCACCCTGCGCGTGCGCGACCTGGCCAACGCGCGCTACGCCCCGATCTTCGGCTACCCGGCCCCCGGCCGCACCGTCGAATTCGAGCTCGCCACGCGGTAGAGTTCGGCGGGCTCTGACGGCGCGCCGCAGGGGCCTCCTGCGAGCGCGCGAAGCGACCGGCGTGGGACGAACGCGGCTCGCCGTCCTGTGTGCGCTGCTCGTCGGGCTACCGGCCGGTCAGGCAGGCGCGGACGGCGGCGACAACGAGCTGGCGCGCGTGCGCGGCACGGTTGAATACCAGCTTTCGAGCGAACCGTTCCGAGCGATCGCCGGTAGTCTGCTGGTGCCCGCGGACGCGCTGGCGGTGACGCTGGCCGACTCGCAGGCGCTGCTGCGGCTCCCCGACTCGTCGGCGGTCGACATCGGCGCGCGGGCGCGGTTCCGGGTCGGAGCCTTCAACGCGCTGGAGACCGGGAAGCCGACGGTGCTGGCGCTCGAGCTCGGTGCGATCCACTTCGTCATCCGCCATCCGACCGGTGCACACGCGAACTACGTCTTCGTGACGCCGACCTCGCAAGTCGCGGTGCGCGGCACCGAAGGCTACCTCGTCGCCGGCCCGCACGGCACCGACTTCTACTGCGCCGACTGCGCGGCAGGCGACGTCACCATGCGCGTCGGCAAGCGCAGCTACGCGCTGACGACCGGGCAGCAGGTGATCGTCGTCGGCAGCGATCCTGCCACCGCCGGCACGACGGTCATCAAGAAGCCGTGCATCAATCCGGCCGCGATCGCCGTCAGCGACGGCAAGCTGGGCCGGACCGTCCCACCCGCGCAGTGGGTCGACACCACCGACTCGACGACTGCCGATCCGCTCGTCCCACCGGCGTCGCCGCCGCCCCCAAGCTCGCCGTACTGACGCTCACCAGGCGCGTGACCACGGCGGGCCGGGGTGGTCGGCGTCGCGCAGGCGGGCGTCGACGCCGGCCCGCGCCTCGACGACGCGCGCCGCGATCCACAACACGTCGCTGAGGCGGTTGAGGTAGGCTAGCACCGTCGGCTGCACGACGCCGCCGCCGGTGACGTAGCGGACGGCGGCGCGTTCAGCGCGGCGCGCCATCGCGCGCGCGACGTCGAGCGCGGCCGAGCCGCGGTATTCGCCCGGGACCGACCAGTCACGCAGCACGTTCGGCTCCGCCTCGAGTCGCTCGACCAGCGCGTCGAGCCGCGCGACCATCGCCGGCGCGATCTCCGGCACGGGCTTATTCGATTCGGGCTTGGTCGAGATCGCGGAGCCGACCGCGAACAGCTCGCGCTGGATCGGGCGCAGCAAGGAGGCGATCTCGGCGTCCTCGCACAGCGTGCGGGCCAGGCCGATCATCGTGTTCGTCTCGTCGATCGCGCCGTAGGCTTCGACGCGCGCGTCGGCCTTCGAGACGCGATCGCCGCCGCCCAGCCCCGTCTCGCCGGCGTCGCCGCGCCGGGTCGAGATCGACGCCTGCGCTCGCCCCCGGCGCGGTTCGGGTGCATCGCTCATGGGTCGGTCCTCCGATCGTCGTTGAGGCGCGCGAGTGCGGCAACGAGCTGCGCGTTCTCGGCGCCGCCGCGGACGGCGACGCGCACGAAACTGGTGCGCAGCGCGGGGTCGTCGGGGAAGGCGCGTACGACGATGCCCTCCTCGCGGATCAGCCGCTCGCGTAGGGCGACGGCGTCGGGCGTGAGCGCGCCGACGTCGAGCAACAGATAATTTGCCGCCGTCGGCAAGACGCGCACGCCCAGCGACTGCAGCGCGGCGACGAGACGCTCGCGCGCGGCGGAGTTCTCGCGCCGCGTCCGCTGCGCGTAGGGCTCGTCCGCCAACGCGGCGCAGGCCGCCAGCTGCTCGATCGTCCCGGTCGGCCAGGACGGGAACGCGGCGCGCAGCCGCGGCGCGAACGCGCGGCTCGCCACCGCGTATCCGATCCGCAGGCCGGGCAGCGCGTAGAACTTGGTGAGCGAGCGGACCACCACGACCGACAAGTCGGGATCGAGCGCATCGACAATCGTCTGGCCGGGGACGTAGTCGATGAACGCTTCGTCGACGATCGTCGCGCAGCCCAATTCCGCCAGGCGCGTGACGAGCGCGAGCACCGCAGTGTGCGGCAGGAGCGCGCCCGAGGGGTTGTGCGGGTTGGCGAAGAGGCACAGATCGGCGCCGGCGGCGCGGACGCGCGCGACCAGACGCTTGGGATCGAGCGCGAAGCCGTCCTCGGCTCGCAGCGCGAAGCGTGCGATCGCCGTCCCCGTCGCCGCCAACGCGCGCGCGTACTCGCTGAACGCCGGGAGCGGCAGCGCGCACTGCCGTGCGCCCAGCGCGCGCACGGCCGCGTCGAGCAGCGCCGCACCGCCGTTGCCGACCACGATCCGATCCGGTGCGACGCCCGCGTGCCGGGCGGCCGCCGCGGTAAGGGCTGCCGCCTGCGGATCGGGATAGCGCGCGAGCAGCGCCGGCTTAGCCAGCGTCGCGCGCAGCACGTCGAGGACGCCGGCCGGCGGCCCGAGCGGGTTGACGTTCGCGCTGAAGTCGAGCAGCGCCGCCGGATCGCAGCCGAAGTCGCGCCCGACTGCCAGCAGATCGCCGCCGTGTAGCGCGCTCACCACGCGCTGCCGAGAGCCGCCAGCGCGACCAGCGTGCCGGCGCGCGCCACCAGCCGCCGGCCGCGCGCGAGGTCGCCGATCTGCGGGGGCGGGAACGTCGGGCCGAGGACGGTGCGCGGCGCGCGAACGCCGTCGTACCAGGCGGGGCCGCCGAGCCGCACGCCGAGCGCGCCGGCTAACGCGGCCTCCGGCCAGCCGGCGTTGGGGCTGGTGTGCGCCGGCGCGTCGTGCAGCGCCGTCGCGAGCGTGCGGCGCCGCGCGCGCCGGCCGCCCGCCGCCAGCGCCAGCGCGAGCGCCGCGATCCGCGCCGGCACGAAGTTCGCTAGGTCGTCGGCACGCGCCGCGACGCGGCCAAACCAGGTGAAGGGCGCTTCGCGGTGCCCGATCATCGAGTCGAGCGTGCTGATCGCCTTGAAGGCGAGGCCGCCCCCCAGACCGCCGAGGCGCAGCCACAGCAGCGGCGCAACGACGCCGTCGGCGAAGCTCTCGGCCAGGCTCTCGAGCGCGGCCGCCGCGACGCCGCGCGCGTCGAGGCGCTCGACGTCGCGGCCGACGATCGCTGCCAGCGCGCGGCGCGCAGCCGGCAGGTCGTCGCGCTCGAGCGCGCGCTGCACGGCGCCGACGGCTTCGTCGAGGCTGCGTGCCGCCAGCGTCGAGGCGGCCAGCACGACCGCCAGCGGCGGGCAGCGCCGTTCGACGAAGCGTCCGGTGAACGCCGCGGCGGCGGCGAGTCCGACGGTCAGCAGCGCGCCCTCGAGCAACGCGCGCGCCGGCGCCGCTCGCCGATCGCGTGTGCGCTCGACGAACGCGATCGCAGCGCCGAAGACGCGCACCGGGTGCGGCCAGCCGGGTGGATCGCCGAGCGCGGCGTCGAGCGCACAGGCTAGGGCGAGCGCGTCGCGCGTCACGCGTGCACCGCCAGGCCGGCCAACCGCACCAGCTGCGGCACGTCGAGCGCGGCGCGGTAGATCGCCGCCAGCCGGTCGTAGCGCGCCTCGCGCTCGGCTCGCCAGGCGGCCGTCGCCGACGGCGGCGCGAGCCCGGCCAGCGCACGCAGCGCGCGCAGCGCCGCGTGCCGGAAGTCGTCATCGTCGAACAGCCCGTGGACGTACGTGCCGCAGACCGGGCCGGCGACGGCGCCGTCCTCGTGCTCGTCGTCCGTGCCGGCGCGGCGCAGCAGCGCGAACGGCGCACCGGCCGTGCGCCGCGAGACACCGACGTGGATCTCGTAGCCGGTGAAGCTCGCCGGCGCCAGCGGCTGACCGAACAGCGCCCCGCCGGCGAGCCGACCGGCGACGCGCAGCGTGGTCTTGTGCGGCGCGAGCGTCGTCGCGATCGGCAACAGTCCCAGACCCGCGACCGAACCGCCGCGTTCGACGCGGTCCGGATCGTCGAGCCGCTCGCCGAGCATCTGCATCCCGCCGCAGATCCCGATCGCCGGACGGCCCGCCGCGACGTGCGCGCGCAGCGCCGGCTCGAAGCCGCGCGCGCGCAACCAGGCGAGGTCGCGTGCCGTCTCTTTGCTCCCCGGCAGCACGACGACGTCTGCGCCGTCGAGCTCCGCCGGCGCGGCGACGCGCCGCACGACGACGCTCGGTTCGGCGGCGAGCGCGTCGACGTCGGTCGCGTTGGCGAAGAACGGCAGGTCGAGGACCGCGATGCGCAGCCGGCGCGCCGCGCCGCTCTCGTCGGGCCAACGCGATGGGGTCGGCGGCGGCAGGTAGCCGTCCTCCTCGTCGATCCCCGGCGCGTCGATCCACGGCACGACGCCGACGCACGGAATCTCCAGGCGCCGCTCCATCGTGACGATGCCAGGCTGCAACAGGTCGAGATCGCCGCGAAACTTGGTCAGCGCGAAGCCGCGGATGCGCGCGCGCTCGTCCGGCTCGAGCAGAGCCAGCGTTCCGGCCAGCGCCGCGAACGCGCCGCCCCGGTCGACGTCGGCGAGCAGCACGCACGGCACGTCGGCCGCCGCCGCCATGCGCAGGTTGGCGATGTCGCGGTCCTTCAGGTTGATCTCGGCCGGCGAGCCCGCTCCTTCGAGCACGATCAGCTCGCAGCGCGCGGCGAGCCGCTCGTACGCCGCGCGCACGCGCGGAAACAACTCCTCGGTTCGCCGGCGATGGTAGTCCCACGCGTCGAGGTCGGCCCAGATCGCGCCCTCGAGCACGACTTGCGAGCGCCGCTCGCCGGTCGGCTTGAGCAAGATCGGGTTCATCTCGACTTCGGCCGGCCGGCGCGCCGCCTCGGCCTGCACCGCCTGCGCGCGGCCGATCTCGCGGCCGTCGGGCGTCACCGCCGCGTTGAGCGACATGTTCTGGGCCTTGAACGGCGCGACGTCGTAGCCGTCGTCGGCGAAGATGCGGCACAGCGCGGCGACGGTCAGCGACTTGCCGACGTTCGAGGCGGTGCCGAGCACCATCAGCCCGCGCGCGCGGCGCGCGCTCATCGCTGCGCACCCTGCGCACGGCGGCGCGGGATGGCAACCATCGCGCCGTCGGTCGTGCGCCCGACCACGATCTCGGCGCCGTAGGCGCGCGTCAGCAGCTCGCTGCGGAAGACCTCTTCGACCGGGCCGTCGGCCAGCACGGTGCCCTCACCGATCAGCACGACGCGGTCGACGGTGGCGACCGCGAGGTTGAGGTCGTGCAGCACGACCGCGATCGCCGCGCCGTCGGCAGCCAAATCGCGCAGCACGTCGAGCGTCGCGTAGGCACCGGCCAAATCGAGGTGGCTCGTCGGCTCGTCGAGCAGCAGCGTCGGCGCCTGCTGCGCGAGCGCCGTCGCGATCCACACCCGCTGGCGCTCGCCGCTCGAGAGCGTCGCGACCGCGCGGTCGGCGAGCGCCAGCAGGTCGACCCGCGCGAGCGCCGCCGTGACGATCGTCTCGTCGTCCGGTCCGCCGCTCCAATGCCACCACGGCCGGTGCGCCAGCCGCCCGAGCGCGACCGCTTCGCGCACCACGATGTCGTCGTCGACGCGTTCTTCCGCCGCGACCATCGCGACGCGCCGCGCGCGCTCGGCGGGACCGAGCGCGCCGACCGACGTCCCGTCGATCGCGATCTCACCCGCCAGCGGAACGAGCGCACCGGCCAACGCGCGCAGCAGCGTCGACTTCCCCGATCCGTTGGGGCCGACGATCGCGACCAGCTCGCCCGCGCGCAGCGTCAAACCGACCTCGCGCAGGATCGCGCTACGCCCGTACCCCAGCGTGAGGTCGCGCGCTTCGATCATGTCGGGCGCCGGCGCAGGAAGGCGAGGTAGAGGAAGGCGGGGACGCCCAGGATCGAGAGCAGCACGCCGATCGGAAGTTCTTCGCGCGGTGAGGCGGTGCGTGCGACGAGGTCGGCCAGCACGACCGCGATCGCGCCGGCCGGGATGCTCGCCGGCAACGCCCAGCGCGTGTCCGAACCGCACAGCCGCCGCACGACGTGCGGGACGACCAGGCCGACGTACCCGACGACGCCGCTGACGCTGACCGCCGCCGCAACCAAAAGCGAGGAGGCGATCAGCACCAACCAGCGGGTGCGCTCGAGGTCGACGCCCAGCGCGCGCGCCCGCACGTCGCCCAAGCGCACCGCGTTGAGGGCGGGGACGACCGCCAGCGCCAGCGCGAAACCGAGTGCGGCGTAGAGCGTGGCCCAACCCAAGTCGTCCCAGCCGTGACCGGCCAGAGAGCCGCCCAGCCACGACAAGATTTGCAACGAAGCGCTGGTGCTCGGCGAGCGCAGGATCACCAGCGTCGTGAGCCCGCCGAACAGCGACGAAACCGCGATCCCCGCCAGGATGATCCGTTCGGGCGAGACGCCGCGTCCGCTGCGCGCCAGGGCCGCGACCCCGACCGTCGTGCCCAACGCGGCGGCGAACGCGAGGCCCGCGTAGAGTGGTGGCGGCGCGCCGAGCACGATCGCGATCGCGATCGTCAGTGCGGCTCCGGCGCTCCCGCCGGTCAGATACGGATCGACCAGGCCGTTGCGCAACATCCCCTGCAGCATCGTGCCGCTGGCGGCGAGCGCGCCGCCGACCAGGACCGCGATCAGCACGCGGGGCAGGCGCAGCGCCCACACGATCACCGTCACGTCATCGGCGCCGCGTGGGTGGGCGAGCGCGCGCACGATCGCACCAGGAGCGAGCGCGACGGCGCCGACCGCGATGCCGAGCACCAGCGCGAACCCGAGCACGACGCACAGCGCGATCAGATTGCCGCCGCGGCGCGCGTTTACGGCCACCGTGCGACCACGAACACGACGAAAAAGAACAGGCCGTCGAGGTTCGCCGCACGCTGCGGCGCTCCTCGACGGCCTATCCCGGTCCTAGGGTCCTAGAACTTGATCAGGACCTGCGCCGCGACGCTTTGGAGGTTGTTGG
>JBEKLD010000049.1:0-17892 GCA_050010375.1 Vulcanimicrobiaceae bacterium | reverse complement strand
CTTCGTCGACCCCCTGCAAGGGCCGACCGTCGACGTACACGCCGGCGGTGCGGAACCCCTCGGTGACCGCTCCGTACTCGGCGAAGATCGCCTGCTGCTCGGCCGGCGGCAACGTCTCGAACTGCTTTTCGTCGGTGTAGATCAGGGCCACGTATTCCATGGTTCTTAGCTCCTCTGCCGTAGCGTCAGCGGCCGCTCTCTTTCGGCGGCTTCATCAAAAGGACGAACGGGAGACCGCCGGATCGACACCGGCGGCGCGGGATCAGCAGCCGAAGCGGCGGTCGCGGGCGGCGAAGGCGCCCAGGGCCCGGTGGAGGGTCGCAGCGTCGAAGTCGGGCCATGGCTCGGGGGTCGCCCACAGTTCGGCGTAGGCGCTCTGGTAGAGCAGGAAGTTCGAGAGGCGCAGCTCGCCGCCGGTGCGGACGACCAGATCCGGGTCGGGCAGGCCGGCGGTCCACAGGCGCGCGGCGATCGCGTCGTCGTCGATCTGCTCGGGGCTGATCCGGCCGGCGACGACCTCGTGGGCGAGCGCGCGGCAGACGTCGCGCAGCTCGGTGCGCGCCGCGTAGTCGACGGCGATCGAGAGCAACAGCGCGGTGCCGTGCGCGGTCCGCTCCTCCAGCGTGCGAAACGCGTCGAGCAGTGGGCGCGGCAGCCGGTCGCGCCGGCCGATCGTGCGGACGCGGACACCGCGCGCGGCGAGCGCGGCCGCCTTCTCGCGCGCGAACCGCTCGGCCAGCCCGAACAGCCCGTGGACCTCGCCGGCGGCGCGGCCCCAATTCTCCTCGCTGAAGGCGTAGACGGTGAGCATCCCGATCCCGGCGGCCAACGCCGCGTCGACCGCGCGCTCGAGCGCGTCGATCCCGCGCCGGTGTCCCTCGAGCGCCGGCAAGCCGCGACCGCGAGCCCAGCGGCGGTTGCCGTCCATGATGATCGCGACGTGGCGCGGGCCGGTCGTCGTGGCGGGCGCGCGTTCGATCACGGTTGCGCCGCCAAGTGCTGCGCCGGTGCCGCCGCTTCGCGCTGCACGCCGCGCACGACGCTCTCCAATTCGTCGACGTAGGCGAGGAACCGGCGCCGGCCGTCGCCGGTGATGCGCACGACGGTCGCCGGCCGCCGGCCGGGACCGCGCTGCCGCTCGCTGGCGACGATCCCGACCTCGGCCAACGCGTGCAGATGGCGGTTCAGGTTGCCGTCGGTCAGCCCGCACGCGTCCTGCAGATCGGTGAAGCGCATCCCGTCCGGATTGGAGACCAGGCACGCGCAGACCGCCAGCCGGCCGCGCTCGTGGAAGATCCGCTCGAGTCCGGGGAAGGCGTAGGGTGCGTCGTTCATCGCGCCGTCTCCGTCCGCCGGTCAGCGTCGCACGCGATCAGCGCGCCGATCGCGAGCTGGCCGCCGCCGAAGGTCAGCGGCATCACCCACCAGGCCAGCGCCTGGGTCCCGCCGGCGAACAGCAGCGCGGTTCCGACCGCGCCGAAGAAGACCGCGACGAAGGCCGTGCCGCGCGGGAGCATCGCCCGCGCGGCGAGCAGTCCCAGCGCGTAGCACAGCGCCCACGTCCCGGGGAGCAGGCCGACTTGGTCGCGGGTCAGCAGCGCCGCCGTGAACGCGCCGCCGGCGACGACCGCCGGCAGCACCGCCAGCGCCGCCGTGCGAAGCTCGGTCCGCGTCCGCGAGGTCCAGTTGTGGGCCAGCCAGACGGCTAGCGCCCCGTAGTTCACCGCCAGCGCGAAGGCCAAGCAGGCGATCCAGATCGCGACGTAGCGCGCGACGTCGTCGCCGGCGCTGGGATGGGGGGCGACCAGCAGCTGGACCAGGCCGCTGCCGAGCGCCCCCATCCCGGAGGCCAGGGCCGCCGGCCCGGAGAGCCCGCGGAGGCGCTGGACGGAAGCGAGTCGGCTGCGGACCTCGTCGAGGTCGGCGATGGCGCGAGTGAGGTCCACGGGGTGCTCCGAAGCGGGTGCGTTCCCAGGCGGTACTCTGTACCGCAAAGATATCCCTCTTAGAGAGCCAAGCAGATGTACTTGAGGTTGAGCCACTCGTCCAGGCCGAAGTGCGAGCCCTCGCTCCCGAAGCCGGACTCCTTGATCCCGCCGAACGGGGCGACCGCGGTCGAGATCATCCCGGTGTTCGCGCCGACCATCCCAAACTCGAGCGCCTCGGCCGCCTTCCACAGCCGTCCGACGTCGCGCGCGTAGACGTAGGCGGCCAGGCCGAACGGCGTCGCGTTGGCCAACGCGAAGGCTTCCTCGTCGGCGCTGAAGCGCACCAGGCCCGAGATCGGGCCGAAGGTCTCTTCGCGCGCCAGCAGCGCGTCGCGCGGGACGTCGGCGATGACGGTCGGCGTGAAGAACGTCCCGCCGCGTGCGTCGCGCGTCCCGCCGAGCAACGTGCGCGCGCCGCGCGCCTGCGCATCGGCGACGTGGGCCTCGACCTTCGTCAGCGCTGCGGTGTCGATCAGCGGCCCGATCTGCACGCCGTCTTCGAACCCGTCGCCGACGCGCAGCCGACGTGCCTTCTCGGTCAACGCCGCCGCGAAGCGGTCGTAGATACCGTCTTGGACGTAGAAGCGGTTCGCGCTGACGCAGGTCTGCCCGGCGTTGCGATACTTCGACGAGATCGCGCCGGACACGGCCGCGTCCACATCGGCGTCGTCGAAGACGATGAAGGGCGCGTTGCCGCCCAACTCGAGCGAGAGGCGCTTGAGCGTCGAGGACGACTGCCGCATCAGCAGCTTCCCGACCTCGGTCGAGCCCGTGAAGGAGATCTTGCGCACGCGCGGATCGGTGGTCAAGATCTCACCGATCAGCTGGGAGTCCTCGGCGGCGCCGGTCACGATCCCGATCACGCCCGCGGGGACGCCGACCTCGCGCGCGATGTCGGCCAGCGCGAGCGCCGAGAGCGGCGTCTGTTCGGCCGGCTTGACGACGATCGTGCAGCCGGCGGCGAGCGCCGGCGCGATCTTGCGCGCCAGCATCGCCGAGGGGAAGTTCCACGGCGTGATCGCGGCGCACACGCCGACCGGTTCCTTTTGCACGAACAGTCGCCGGCGGACGTCGTCGGTCGGGATGATGTCGCCGTACGCGCGCTTGCCCTCTTCGGCGAACCACTCGAAGAACGAGGCGCCGAACATGATCTCGCCGCGCGCCTCGGCGAGCGGTTTGCCCTGCTCGCTAGTCAGCAACCGCGCGAGCTCGTCGACACGCGCGAGCATCAGTTCGCCGATCGCGCGGACGAGTCGGCCACGGTCGGCGGCGGTCCGTGCGCGCCACGCGGGCAGTGCTTCGGCGGCGGCGGCGATCGCCGCGCGCGTCTCGTCGGCGCCGCAGCGCGGGACCGTGCCGACCAGCGCGCCGGTGGAGGGGTTCGTGACCTCGAGGGTCGGGGCAGTCAACAGCATAGGCGATGATTTCGCCCCGGCCCGAGGCGAGGCCCGCGGGCCGGCGCTACGACGGGCTCGGCGCCGGTGTCGGCGTAGCGGCTACCGGGGCCGGCGTCGGCGGTGGAACGCAGGCGCTCGGTTCGAGCTCGAGCTTGAGGCCGGGCGCGAGGGTCGTCACGGTCGGACCCGGGGTCGGCGTCGGAGATGGGCTCGGTGAGGGCGTGGGGCTCGGCGTCGGCGTCGGCGACGGACTGGGCGTCGCGCGCCGGCTCTTGGCAGTCGGGCTGGGGCTGGGCGCCGCCGTGGGGACGAGGGTCGGGGTCGGCGTCGGCGCCGGCGTCGCGCAGGGTACCGGGTCCGCATAGTAGTGCTCGGTGAACCCGACCGCGAGATTGCGCTTCACCGTCTTTCCGAAATACGTGGTGGGAAAGACTTTGGCGATCCGGTTGAGGTAGATCCAGGCCTGCTCTTGGTTCCCCTTGATCCAAATCTTCCGATCGACTTGGGTGGCGAGGTAATACGTGCGCGCGAGCTGGGGATCGCGCGGATATTTGCGGGACCACGCTTCGAGCGCGTCTTCGGCCAAGGCGACTTTCGCGACGATCGCGGGGTCGGTCGTGTGGTCGCCGGCGGTGATCGCGGCGTCGCGGAACGTGTTGTTCATCCCGAGATAGCTCATCTTCATCCGGCCGAAGTACTCGTCGGCGGGCGCCGAGACGCGCATCAACCCGAGCTGATAGCGTCGCCACTTGGTGAGCTTCGGCGTCGGCGCCGGCGTCGGCGTCGACGAGGGCGGTTTTGCGACCGGGGCCGCCGTCGAGGCCGGCGGAAACGCGGCCACGCCGATCGCGGCGAGCGCGACCGCCGCGAGCGCGGCGCGCGAACGAAGGATAGGCGACGTCGTTTCTCCCCGGGACATGCACGGAAGAGTACCCGTCGTGGGGCGTGCCGCAAACGCCAAGCCGAGCGGCGGCTGCCGTTTCGATGAGGTTCGTCGCCTGGCGCCGAAGCGGCTTCGAGTGAACCACGACGACACCCGCGGACAGGCCGATCCGCTCGAGAGTCCCGCCTTGGCCGAGCACCTCTCGGAGGGCTTGCGCGCGCTCCTGCGCCGCGCCGACGACGGTGACGATGCGGCGCGGCGCGAGGCCCTGCCGGCCGTCGCGGCGATCACCGACGCGTTCGCTGCCGTCGGGCTGCTCGAGTTCGCGTACCTCGCCCCGACCGACGACGAGAACGAAGACGGACCGATCGCTTGGCTCGAAGCGAGCGAGGCGATCCACGACCTGGAGCGCGAGGCAGTCGTCATCGCCGGGAGCGAGGTGCTCGAGGTCTACGAGGGCCCGATCACCCTCGAGGATCCGCCCGAACACGAGGACGACGCCGAGTAGTGCTGGCCGGGCTCGCGGCGGGGCTCCTCCTCGCCGCCGTGGCGTCACCCGCGCCGGCGCCCAGCGTGCCCGCCTCGGCGGCGCCGGCGTTTCGCTTCGTGCAAGTCGGCGGCCGGAGCGTCCTGCGCGCGGCTGACGCGGACCGCGTCCTCACCGCTCGCATCGTCCCGGCGCTGGAATCGCAGGTCGGTGGTGCGAGCGTCTCGCCGGTCCGCTGCGAGAGCGACCTCATCGCCGACGGCCGCAAGCAAACCTGTACCGTCGCCGTCGACGGCGTCCCGCTGCGCATCCGCGTCACGGCGCTCGACGTCGGCGACGGGACCGGTCCGCTCTGGATCCACACCGACCAAAGCCTGCTCGATCTGCGCAAGATCGAGAAGCTCGGCCTGTCGATCGTGCAGGGGATCGATCCTTCGATCGACGCGATCAGTTGCCCGGGCGCGCGCTGGCGCGCGGTGGACGTCGACGAGATGTTCGTCTGCGGCGCGCACACGAGCGCCGGCAAAGCCGAACGCGTCCTGGTGCGTTCGACGAACGATCTCGGCGAAGTCGACCTCAGCGTCATCCCCTGAGATGGAGGGCCTGCGCGCCGCGCTCGCACGGTATCGCGACCGCGCGCTGACCGCGCTGGTCGTGCTCGAAGCGCTCTGGCTGTTCTTCCTCTCGCCGCTGGGCCAGGTGCACGCGCTGCCCAACTGGGTGAACGCGGTGTCGACCGCGGCGATCGTCGCCGTCGTCCTGGTCGTCTGTTCCGGCGCCACGCTGGCCGAGCTGGCGGTGGTCGCCGCGACCGCGATCGACGTCGTGGCGAGCCTGTTGCGCCACGTCGCGCCCTCGCACGTGACGCTCGCCGTGGACCTCATCGCGCGGCTGCTGTTCCTGTTCGCCGTGACGGTCGTCGTCGCGCGCGCGGTCTTCGCCCGCGGCGAGGTGACGCACCACCGGATCCTGGGCGCGATCGCGATCTACCTGAACATCGCCTGGGCCTTCGCCTACGTCTACCGCGCGATCGACACGCTGGTCCCCGGCGCGTTCAGCGGTGGCACCGGCAGCCCTCACGTCGTCGACGTCCTGACGCTCGGCCGCTTCGTCTATTTCAGCTTCACCACGATGACCTCGACCGGCTTCGGCGACATCCTCCCGCTCCATCCGTTCGCGCGCAGCGCGACGAACCTCGAAGCCGTGATGGGCCAGCTCTTCCCCGCCACGCTGCTGGCCCGCCTCGTCACCTTGGAGATCGAAGCGCGGCGGACGCGCGACGAGAGCCAATAGTGCTCACGCCCGTCGCTCCGCCCCAGGCCGTTCCGGTCTACAGCGGCTTCGACTACGTCACGGTCGATGCGCAGCGCCGCCGCGTCTATGCGGCGCACACGGGTGCGCGGGCGCTGCTGATCGTCGACGCCGACTCCGGTACGATCGTCGGTCAAGTGCGGACCGGGCCGATGCACGGGGTCGCGGTCGATCCGGCGAGCGGCCACGTCTTCACCGGGGACGGCACGGACGACACGCTCGCCGAGGTCGACCCGGTCGCGCTCAAGGTCCTGCGCACCGTCGCCGTGCCGGGCGCGGTCGATGCGATCGCCTACGACCCGGCGACCCGGCGCATCTACGCCGACGAGGACGACGGCACGCGTGTCTTCGTCGTCGACGCCGCAACCTTCACGCTGCTCAAGACGATCGCGATTCCCGGCCACAAACCGGAGTATCTCGCGGTGAACCCGCGCACGCACGAGGTGTACCAGAACATCTCCGACCTGGCCGAGGTCGCCGTGATCGATCCCGGCACCCTAACCGTGACGCGGACGTTTCCGATGCCGGACCTCCGCAGCACCCACCCGTTGCAATTCGATCCAGCGCTCGACCAGATCGTGGTCGGCGGCGCAAACGGAATACTGGCCGCGTACCGCCCCGATGGGACGCCGCTGGGCCAGGTCGCGACGCCGCGCTTCGACCAGTGCGACCTCGACCCGACGCAGCACGTGCTGGCCTGCGCCGGCGACGGCGGCGTGACGCGGATCGCGCTCACGCCGGGCGGCGCACCGCGGATCCTCGACACGACGCCGGTCGCCGCCGGCATCCATACCGATGCGATCGATCCGGTTACCCACGACGTGTGGGCCGTCTGGTCCAGTCGGGACGGAAGCGGGGACTACGTCCAACGCTTCCGTCCGTGACTGGTGATTACTTCGGTTCGAAGACCTCGATGCCGCCGGTGAAGCTCGTGGTCGGCGGGACCGGGACGTAGACGAAGCCGTTGAGCGGGTCGACCGCGACCGAGTGCGAGCCCTTGCCGGTCGGGACGTTCGTGATGAACGCGAACGGCGCCGTCGCGCTGATGATCCCGAGCACCGGGGTGAACGTCGCGCCGGTGTTCCCGGTCTGCGAGACCCCGGTGGCGGTCATGTCGCGCGCCGCGACGTAGAAGCGGCCCAGGAACGGATCGTAGGCCGCCTCATCGGAGCCGCCCACGCCGGTCACCGCTGCCAACACGGCCCCTGTCACCGCGCTCATGATGAGCGTCTCCTGCGGGTTACCTGCGTTGGTGTCGCAGGCGATGACCAGTGCGTCGTTGCTGGGATTGAGGGCGATCCCGGACGGATTGCAATCGTTGGTCGCGCTGCCTTGCGCGCCGGTTCCCTCGTCGTATTGGGCCGAGACGACCGGGGTGCCGGCGACGGCGCTCGCGGCCGTGATCACGTCGAGCTCGCCGTACGTGTTGGTCGTCGTTCCGTCGTTGTTGACGTAGAAGTTCTTCGTGTTGTGGTCGTAGACGCAAGCGTCGAGCCCGAGCTCGAGGGTGGTGCCGAACTGCGGGCCGGAGAAGATGAGCTTCGAGACGATCGTCTGCGAGGTGGTCGAGATGAAGGTCGCGTAGGGTGGCGTGCTCTCGCCGTTGACGAACATCATGAGGTTGTCGTCGGGGTCGTAGCAGCCTTCGTCGGTGCGGAAGCCGTCGGTGCCGGTGACGATGTTCTTGATCAACGTGGCGCCCGCCGCGTTGACGATCTTCACGCTCTGGACGTCGCCGGTATAGACCGTGTCGGTGTTGGGGATCGGCGCGTCACCGTTGGGGCCCGACATCGAGTTCGAGGCTTGCTGGCCGGCGTAGCCAACCTTGGCCTGCACGAAGGTGTATTGCGAGAGGTTCATGATGTCGAGCGCTTTGTTCGTGCGGTCGGAGAGGTAGTAGTGGTTGGCCGTCGTGTCGACCGCGCCGATGTCGTAGGTGAAGACGCCACCGGTCACGATGCCGGGGACGTTCGCGGTGGTCAGCAAGGCCAGGCCGCTGGACACGCCGTTGGCGCCGACGATCGCCGGCGTCTGTGGGGCTTGGCTGCCGGCGGGCGGCGTATTCGAACCGCCGACCCCACAGGCGGCGAGGCCCAGGCCGGCCGCCAGGAAGCAGCCCAGCAGGAGAGGAGAGCGTCCGTTCATGGTCAGGCACCCTTTCGACAAAGACGTGGGCCAGAAAAGCTGATTCTGCCGTTACGTGGTAGGCCAAGCAGAAAGTTTTTTCTGAATACCACACAGCCGTACGCGCTGTCGATGAAGGGGCGCTCGATTGCTGGCTCGCCCCTGAGGCGAGCCCGAAGGTCAGGCGCTCTGGCGGCGGCGCCGGGGCTGGAGCTGCAGGCGTTGCAGCATCGCCGGCGTCGGCAACTTGATGTCGCGGGCCAGCTTGAGCCAGGCCAGGACCTTGATCGTCCACCAGGTCGCGTCGACCTCGAACCAGCGCAGGCCGTGGCGGGCGGAGAACGGGAAGGCGTGGTGGTTATTGTGCCAACCCTCGCCCCACGCCAGGACCGCGACCCACCAGTTGTTGGTCGACTCGTCGCCGGTGCGGAAGCTGCGGTAGCCGCTGTGGTGGGCGGCGCTGTTGACCAACCAGGTGATGTGATACGTCGCCGCACAGCGCACGAACACGCCCCAGATCAGCCACGACCAGCCGCCGATGGCGAGCAGCGCGACGCCCAGGACGATCTGCCAGAGCAAGTACGTGCGCTCGAGAAATTGGTAGAAGCGGTCGTTGGCGAGGTCCGGCGCGAGGCGCAGTTGCTCGGCCGGCGAGAGCCGCGCGTCGTTGCGCTTGTAGAGCCACTCCATGTGGCTCCACAACAGGCCGCGATGGATGTCGTGCGGGTCGCCTTCTTTGTCGGTGTGCGCGTGGTGCGCGCGATGCGTCGCGATCCACTCGATCGGGCCGCCTTGCAGCGCGAGGACGCCGAGGATCGCGGCCGTGTACTCGATGACCTTCGGCACGCGCAAGCTGCGGTGCGTCAGCAGACGGTGGTAGCCCAAACAGATGCCCCACGCGCCGGTCACGTAGTAGAGCCCCACCGCGACGACGAGCGCGCTCCAGTGGAAGGTCCCCGGAATGAAGGCGCACAGCGCGCCGAGATGCACGACCGCCAGGCCCGTGAATGTAACCCAGCCGGGTTTACGAGAGCTCCCGCCCTGTACTGCTTCCATCGCCCCGGGAAGGTGCGCCGGCCGCGGCCGCGTTCCTGGCGGCCGACCGCAATCCGACCGTAAGGATTCGAACCAGGCCATGATCGACGTGCACGTCCACCTCCACCCGCCCCGGCTGTACGCCGCGATCAGGCGCTGGTTCGCCGAGCGCAGCCCGTGGGTGCTCGAACACCCGACCGAGCCGGCCGCCGTCGCGGCTACCCTGCGCGCCGCCGGCGTCGAGCGGTTCGTCTTCTGCTCCTACGCCCACAAGCCGGGGATGGCGCGCGAGCTGAACGCCTGGCTGGCGGCCACCGGGCGGGAACTCGGCGGCGCCGGACTCCCGCTGGCGACGGTCCACCTCGACGACCCCGACCCGACCGGCGACGCGCGCGACGCGCTGGGCGCCGGCTGCATCGGACTCAAGGTCCACGAGGACGTGCAGGGCTTCGGGCTCGACGATCCGCGCCTAGCCGGCGCGCTGGAGGCGGTCGCGCAGGCCGACGGCTTCGTCTTGGTCCACGTCGGCCACATCCCGTGGTCCGACCGGACCGACGACGGGCCGGCACGGATCGCCCGCGTCCTCGCGCGCCACCCGGCGCTGCGCATCGTCGTCGCGCACTTCGGCGTCCCCGACTCGGAGCGCTATCTCGCCCTGCTCGCGGCCGAGCCGCGGTTGTTCTTGGACACGACGATGATCTTCGCGCACGAGTCGCCGATGCACCGCGCGGTGGATCCGGCGGAGGTCGAGCGGGCGGCGGCGCAGATCGTGCTGGGGACGGACTACCCGAACATCCCGCAACCCTGGGACGGCGAGCTGCGCGGACTGCGCGCGCTCGGCCTGATGCCGGCGACGCTGCGCGCGATCACCGGCGAGAACGCGCGCCGGCTCGCGCCGGCGCTGGCCTAGCCGCTCTCGCGCTGCAGGGCGACGAACGAACGGACCATCGTCGGGTCGAATTGCGTCCCCGCGCAGCGTTCCAGTTCGCGCAGCGCCTCGTGCTCGGAGATCGCGCGGTGGTACGGACGGTCGAGCGTCATCGCCGAGAAGGCGTCGATCACGCTGACCGCGCGCGCCAGCCGGCTGATCGACTCGCTGCCGAGCCGGTTCGGGTAGCCGCAGCCATCCCAGTGCTCGTGATGCTGGCCGACGATCTGCGCGACGTCGGCGAACTCCGGGTACGCCGAGAGGATCGTGCGGCCGTATTCGGCGTGGCGCTGCATCGTGCGGTATTCCTGCGCCTCCAGCTTCGCCGGCTTGAGCAGGATCGCGTCGGGGACGAGCAGCTTGCCGATGTCGTGCAGCAGCGCGGCGCGCATGAAGGTCTGATATTCCCGGCCGCTGATCTCGAGCCGCGGCGCCCAGGCGTGCGCGATGCGGTTGACGTGCAGCAGGTGCATGCGCGTGTACGGGTCGCGCACGAGCGCGCACTCGACCAACGGCTCGACCTCGCCGAAGTCGCCGAAGCGCACCAGCGGCGCGACGGTCTCGCCGACGGCGAAGCCGCCGTTCTCCAGGCTCAGGCGCAGCCGCAGGTCGGCCAGCGCCAGCAGGTCGGCGCGCGCGGCACCTTCGTCGGGTGCGCTGACCCAGCCGCGGTTGACCAGGATCGGGATCACGTCGTCGTCGCCACGGAACGACAGGTCGGCGGTCCGGGCACCGATCTCGCCGACCAACCGCGCGACCTCGGCGCGGTCCGCCCGGCTGGCGACGACGACGAAATCGTCGCCGCCGAAGCGGCCGACGGCGGTGTCGTCGTCGGCCAGCGAGGCCAGCTGTTCGGCCAGCGCATCGAGGACCCGATCGCCGACGCGCGTCCCGTAGACGTCGTTGATGCGCCCGAAGTTGGTGATGTCGAGCAGGACGATCCCCAGGGTTCCGCGCTGCAAGCCGGCCAACCGTTCGTCGATCGTGCGCAGGATGGTCGAGTGGTTCGCCAGACCGGTCAGCGGATCGACTTCGGCGACGCGCTGCAAGCGCGCGAAGAGCCGCTGGTTGCGCACCGCGATCGCCAGATACCGGCCGATCGCCTCGAGCAGCGCGACGTCGCTCTCGTCGTAGGCGTGCTCGCGCGTGGTCTGGACCGAGATCACGCCGATGCGGTCGCCGCCGGCTTGGATCGGGACGAAGATCGCCGAGACGCTGTCGTCGGTCCACGGCTGCGCTTTGTTGAGCGGTTGCCGGGCGATCTCGGCCCAGTCCTCGAGGGTGCGAAAGAGCTGCGAGCGGCCGGTGCTCAGCGTCTCCCAGGAGCGCCCGCCGCGCTCGATGACGATGGCGGGATCGGGCCGCGTCTGGCCATGGTCGTGGACGTACTCGATCCGCAGCGCCGCGCCGCTGCGCAGCGCGATGAAGCAGACGCTCACGTCGACGACCCGGGTGAGCAGCTCGCACAAGGCGGCGAACGTCTCACGCGGCGACCGGTCGGCTGCGAGCAAGGCGGCGACTTCGCCGATCAGCGCTCGGTCGCGTCTGTCGGCGTCGGGCTGCGAGCCGGTTTCCACGATCACGTCAGCCTCGAACCCCCTCGCCCCCCGCCGGAAGCGGAGAACAGGCAAGTTTCCAGCCGCCGGCCGGTCTGCCCTACGTGGAGCTGGCCGTGTCCCCGGCGCCGCCGGCGTGCCCGCGCAGCCGGAAGGCCAAGCCGATGAAGAAGATGCCGGCGAGGAGCGCGTAGATGCTCACCATCCAGACGATGACGAGCAAGCCGTAGATCGGCGCCGCGAACACGACCAGGCCGAAGACGACCGAGAGCGCGCCCCCGAGCAGCCACCACCACTCGTGTTGCACGACCCGGCGCAGCCGGATCGCCGAGCCAATGCTCAGCAGGCCGGTGATCAGCGCCCAGGCGCCAAGCAGGTAAGCGAGCCACAGGATGGTCACGGCCGGATAGAAGAAGGTGATCAGGCCGACGACGATCCCGAGGATCCCCTCGACGATCAGCCAGCCCCAGGCGCTGTCGGCGTGCTGCATGCGCACCGCCACGACGATCGCCACCACGCCGTCGGCGAAACAATAGGCGCCGAACAGGATCGCGAGCGTGAAGATCGCGGCGCCGGGGAACCACGGGAACGCCAGGCCCAGGGCCAGCGCGAGTATCCCCCGGATGAGGAACAGCCACCAGTGCGAAGTGATGCGGGCGGTCATCGGGGCGATCGTACCATCGGCAGACCGCGTTCGTCCAGCGCTGTTCCCACCAAGAGGCGCAGGAAGTAGCCGTACGAGGCGACCCCGCCGCGCACGCCGTTCGTGCGCAGATACGAATCGTAAAAGCGCCACTGGAGATCGAAGATCTGCGGCACGTAGCCGGCGAGGAAGCGTTTGCGACTGGCCTCGAAGTCGGCGATCACGCGCGGGTCGAGTCGCAGCCGGCGGCGTTCGGCGTCGGGCAGCTCGCCGTACGTCCAGAACGCGCCCGAATAGCGGATCAGCGGATCGTCGGAGCGCAGACAAGCCAGCGTCCCGATGAAGTTCGCGTCGCCCTCGTCGGTGAAGCCGGCGACGTGCGACCACTCGTGGGCCAGCGCCCGCGGGATCTCGAACGGCAAGAACGTCGCGTTCAGGAACGTCTCGAAGGAGAACGGCGAGTACTGCCCGCCGATCCCGGCCGCCGCGTAGTAGGGTTGGAGCAACGTCGCTTTCGGGGCGGTGACGGCGACGTCCCAACGATCGCCCAGCCGGGCGACGATCGGCGCCCAGGCCATTTGCAGCCGCTCGAGATCGACCCGCTGCTCGCGGTGCGCCGGGCCGACGTCGTCGTTGAGGATCGCGACGATCCGTTCGCTGAAGGCGCGCACCCGCGCATCGGTCACCCGCGCGGCGCGATAATCGACCCGCTGCGCGACCGTCTCGCGGCGATAGTCCAGACCCCAGAGCAGCTCGAACAGCACGACGCCGAGCGCGGCCCAGCCCAGCGTGTGCGCCAACAGCGCGAGCGCGCGCGCGCGGCGCCGCGTGCGCGGGGCGCGGCGCAGGGCGCGCACCCACCAGACGATCAGCGCGATCGTTGCGACGATCATCTCGACGTCGCCGACGGCGAATGGGACGCGATTGGTCAGCGGGACGAAGGTCTGGTTCAGCGTTGCGAAGAGGCCGTTGGCGTACTCGTTCTCGATCCAGTCGCGCGGCAGGGGCGCGGCGGCGGCGAGCAGCGCCAGCGCTACCGCCAGCCCGTCGAGCACGAACGCGCGCGTCACGGGAACAGGTAGGTCGCGAAGGTGCCGACTCGGGTGAACCCGAGCCGTTCGTAGAGCGCGATCGCCGCGTCGTTGAAGTCGTTGACGTAGAGCGAGATGGTCGTCTCCGTGGCGAAGAGGCGCCGCGCGATCGCCGCCAGCGCGAGCGTCGCGTAGCCGCGGCCGCGCTCCTCGGGCGGCGTCCAGACGCCTTGGAGTTGCGCGGTCGAGCTGGTCCGCGGACCGACGTTGCACTGAAAGCGGAGCCGGCCCTCCGGTTCGGTCCAGACCCACCACAAGCCGGCGGCGATCGCTCGTTGCACGCCCGCCGCATAGCTCCGACCGCTCGCGCGCGGATCGTAACCCAGCTCGCCCAGGATCATCGCGCCGCTGTGGCCGGCGACCAGCGCCGCCTCGTCCTCGCGCGCCAGGCGCACCTCGACGTCGGGCCGGACGTCGACCAGCGCCTCGGGGACGAGCACGTAGAGCGGCTGGTCGCTGCGCACGATCGCCGGCGGGGCGTGCCAACCGCGCACGCGCTCCCACAGGCTCGCGACGGCGTCCTGGGGTCCGACGAAGCTGCGCAGCGCACGGTGCTTGCGCGTCTCGACCGCGATCGCGTCGATCGCCGCGTCGTCGTCGGCGGCGACGACGAGCTGGGCGCCGAAGTAGGCCAGGCCGGTCACTCGGCCGCGGAAGTCGCGGTTGATGACGATCTCGTCGAGCGCGGCGGCGCCGTGGCCGCCCTCGAGCACCCACTGAAGGAAGACGTTTTCGTACGGGCGGCGCGCGGCGTACGCGATCGCGTCGCGGCGCGTGGCCCGGGTGAGCGGTTCGAGCAGTGTCTCAGCTGAGCGGTCGGACGAAGGTCGGGGTAGTCGTCGGTGTCTTGCTCCCCCCGTCGGGTTCGACGCTGACCGCGACGACCCCGACCTTGTCCGCGTCGACCGGGAGCTGGACCACCGCGACGCCGTCGGCGTTGGGGGTGAACGTCAGGCTGGGCTGCATCGCGCTCGAGCCCTTGGCCGCCGTCCAAGCCTGGTAGACGTGCCCCCTGGGGAGCGCCGGCAGCTTGGAGAGCGCGAAGTAGACGCGGTTGCTGCGGACGATCACCGTCCCCTCGGCCACGTCGTAGCGCCGAGCGTCGGGCGAGACCAGGTCGGTCAGCGTCTGGGTCAGGTCGTTGCGGGTGCGCGCGCCGCTGCGCTCGCTCTGCGCGAGCTGCGACTGCAGCGTGCTCGCGCGGCGCTGCGCCGTGGTGAGATCGCCGCGCAGCGAGAGGTTCTGCCCGACGGTGATCAGCGAGAAGATCAGCGCGGCCGCCAACAGGCCCGCACCCAACAGCCACCCGCGCGCCGGCGCGATCGACCGCGTGGCGAGCGTGCCGCGGGCGGGGACGTCGGCCCGGACCCGCGCCATCAGACGTTCCTTCATGCGCGCGGTGCGCGCCGAGTCGACCGGCTCGTCGGCGCTCAAGGCGAGCGCGTCGGCCGTCGATGACAGGTCGCGATACTCGGCGTACGCCTCGTCGTCGTTCGCGATGAACGCGATGACCAGCGCCGCCTCTTCGCGCGGCAGCAGGCCGAGCGCGTAGAGCGCGACCTGCTCGAGCATCGCCTCGCGGTTCGAATCGCCGTTCATCCCGACACCTGCTCTCCGAGCGCGAGACGCAAGCGATGCAGACCGCTGCGGATCCGCGTTTTGACGGTCCCCAATGGCGTATCGGTCCGGCGGGCCAGCTCGGTGTGGGTGACCCCGGCGAAGAAGCCCTGCTCGATCAAGCTGCGCTGCTCGGTCGGCAGCGTCGAGAGCGCGTCGCGCAGTCGCTGGGCGTCGAGCCGAACGAAGATCTCGTCTTCGAGCGCACCGTCGAGCGCAAGATCGGCCGGGATCTCGCTCTCGGGCCGGGCCGCTCGCGAGCGCAGCACGTCGAGCGCGCAATTCCGCGTCACGCGCGACACCCAAGCGACGAAGGATCCGCCGCGGAATGCCTGCGGCGCGGTCCACAGTTTGAGAAACACCGTTTGCGTCACGTCTTCCGCCAGAGCGGGATCGCCGAGCATCCGCAGGCCGATCCCGAAGACGAGCCGGTGGTAGGCGTCGTACAGCGCTTCGAACGCGGCATCGTCGCGCGCGCTCACTCGCTCCATCAGACGCTCTCCGGGGTCCATCGGGGCGGGCGTTCGCGTCCCTTGGGCCGTCACCTCGCTTGTGAAACGCGGCGGGACGCCCGGTGGATGTTCGGCGAACGCCAGCGTGGTGGCCGGTCTTGAAGAGGTACGCGCACGGCTGAGTACCGTTCGGTCGGTCTGCGTGCTGACCGGTTCGGGCATCTCGGCCGAAAGCGGCCTGCCGACCTTCCGCGGGGTCGGCGGTCTGTGGCGGACGCACCGGGTCGAGGAACTCGCTTCCCCGGCCGGCTTCGCGCGGGATCCGGTGCTGGTCTGGACCTGGTATCTCGAGCGCCGCCGAGCGCACGCCGCGGTCGAGCCGTCCCCCGCGCACCGCGCGCTGGCGACGCTCGAAGCGCGCGTCCCCGACTTCACCGTGGTCACCCAAAACGTCGACTCGCTGCACTGGCGGGCCGGCTCGCGGCGCGTGCTCGAGCTGCACGGCGCGCTGCGCGAGGCGCGCTGCACGGCGTGCACCGCGCGCCGTCCGGTCGACGAGATGACGCTCGACACGCTTGCCCACACCTGCGGCGGTTGGTGGCGGCCCGACATCGTCTGGTTCGGTGAGCCGCTGCCGGCGCGGACGCTGGCCGACGCCTTCGCGGCGGCGCAACGCGCCGAGCTGATGCTGGTCGTCGGGACCTCGGGCGTCGTCCAGCCGGCGGCCTCGCTTGCGACCAAGGAATACACCGACGCGTACGTCGTCGAGATCAACCCCGAGCAGACGGTGCTCACACCATTGGTCGACTGTTCGATCCGCGCCCGCGCGGCGGACGTTCTGCCCGAGTTCGTCGCGTGACCCAGGCCGCCGTCGCGGCGTTCGTCGCCCTGCTCGCCGCCGCGGTCGTCATCTCGATCGCCGCCGAGCGCATCCGCGTTCCGCCGGCGGTGATGCTGGTCGCCGTCGGCGTCGTCGCCGGCACGCTGTGGCACGTGCGCCCGCCGTTCGCCTTCGGGCCGGCGCTGCTGTTCGTCTTCCTGCCGCCGCTGATCTTCGAAGCCGCCTGGACGATCGACCTCGACGAGCTGCGCCGGCTCGCCGCGCGCGTGGTGCTGCTGGCGTTTCCGGGGACGCTGCTGACCGCGTTCGCGGTCGCCATCGCGCTGGTGGGGCTGGGGCAGTTGCCCTTTGTGGACGCGCTGCTGTTCGGCGCGATCGTCTCGGCGACCGATCCCGTCGCGGTCATCGCGGTCTTCCGCCAGGTCGGCGTCCCGGTGCGTGTGCGCACGCTGGTCGAAGCGGAGTCGCTCGCCAACGACGGCGTCGCGGTGGTCCTCTACGGCCTCGTGCTCGCGCTCGCGCAGGGGATGCAGGTGTCAGTCGTGGGCGCGTTTGCGCACGGTGTGCTGGCCGTCGTCGGCGGCGTTCTGATCGGTATCGGCGTCGCGCTGATCGTCGGCCTGGTTCTGCGCGTGACCGGCGATGCCGAGCACGAGGTGGCCGCGACCTTCGCGCTCGCGTACATCGCCTATCTCGCCGCCGACCGGCTGGGCTGCTCGGGGATCTTCGCGACCGCCGCCGGGGCGATCGCGCTGCGGGCGCTGCTGCACCGGCGCGCCGAGACGCTGAGCAACGTCGAGGCGGTCGACCAGGTCTGGAACGCGGCCGCGTTCGTCGCGAATGCGACGGTGTTTCTCGCGACGGGTCTGTTGATCGACGCCCCGCGCGTGCTCGACGAACCGGTACTGATCGTGACGGCGGTGATCGTCGTGCTGGCCGCACGGGCGTTGCTGGCGCTGACGATCGCACGCGACCGCGCGACCGCGGTGACCGTCTTCCTAGCCGGGATGCGCGGCGGGCTCCCGCTCGCCCTCGCCCTCGCGCTGCCGGCGACCCTGCCCGGCCGGCCCGTGCTGATCGACGCGGTCTTCGCGACGGTGCTGGCGACGCTGGTGCTGCAAGGATTGCCGCTCGGTCCCGTCGTGAAACGGCTGTATGGAACGCCGCCACCTCAACCTGCCGAATAAGAAGCTCCCCAAAGGGATGCCGCGCTGGCCGTTCAGCGACGCCGTCCGCGCCGGTGACACGCTCTACATCTCCGGCCGCCTCGGCCTCGACCGCGAGACAGGGCGCCCGCCCGCCGACGTCCGCGAGGAAGCGAAGCGCATCCTCGACGACGTCGTCGCGATCCTCGCACTCGACGGCCTGACGACCGACGCGCTCGCCATGGTGACGATCCACGCGCCCGACGTCTCCCACTTCGCCGCGTTCAACGAAGTCTATCTCTCGTACTTCGGCGACGAACTCCCAGCCCGCGCCTTCCTCGGCTCCGGCCCGCTCCTCTACAACTGCCGCTTCGAACTCACCGCGATCGCGGTG